>DAIRGS010000027.1:0-39072 GCA_036794395.1 Tepidisphaeraceae bacterium
CGGGCTTGACCGGGAACGGGTTTTCATAGAAGAGGGTTGGGGTGAGGGCGAGTGCCAGGCGCCATTCCGTCGGTGCCCCGGCGGGAAAGGGGGCAGGAGGGCGCGCTTTCCGGCGCGCAACAAAACCTGGACGAACGCGATCATTGAAAAGCGATAAGTTTTCATCAGCCCACCCCCATGCCCCCGTGTCCGCCCTCCACCTAAACCGTATCGCCCCGCGATTCCTCACCGTCGATCGTGATCCTTCGCACTTTCCTTCATCGCCACCGATGCCGGCTCAACCTGATGCGGCGTCGCCACCGATCCCGGAGCCCCCACCCGCCCCGCGCGCCAATCCACATGTTGCAGCACCACGATCGCTATCACGCAGACTGCCACTGACATCATCGCCGCGCCAAGCGCCCAGCGGATTCCCCACACTGATCGCGGCAGCGATACAAGCCTTCGCAGCCACGACACCGGCCTGACGATCACGCCCCGTGCCGTGCAGAACAATGACATCTTCCCAAGGGCCAGTTTCAACGCCGGCGACACCGTCGCATGCCCGTTTTCCCCCATCAGCTTGAGCAACAGCAGCGGTGCGATGCACACGCCCCGGCGGCCCAGTTCCTGCCGAAGCGCCTCGATCGCATTCTTCATCCGCCGAGATAATGTTGCCGGCGAAGTGCTCAGCTCATTCGCCAGATCCGATTGCGATTCGCCCCTCAAGAAATGCCGCACCAGCAAATCCCGCAGTTCTTCAGGCAGAGTGGCCAGCGCCTCATCCAACTGCGGCACCACGTCCGCCCAGGTGGACGCCTCAACCGATTGCGTGGTTTCGTAACTGGCCTCGCGGCGTTTGCGGGATGTGTCGCTCCGCTGAATATCCAGCGCCAGCCGCGTCGCGGCCCGGTGCAGCCAACCCCCCAGCGACGACGAAACCTTCTGCGGCCGGGTCATCAGCCGGTAAAACGTCTCCTGCGCCGCATCCTCGGCCCGCCCCGGATCGTGCAGAATGCGATGGCACGTCGCATACACCGCCGCCGCGTACCTGCGAACGATCTCACGAAACGCCTCTGCGTCCCGAGAGTCGCGAAAACGCGTCAGTAAAACCAGATCAGGCTCGGTTAGCGTCATGGGCATTTCCATACCTCGTCCCCCCTTCTGACGGAGCCACCCACCAGTCTTTCAGAGCTCGCGGAAATTGTACCAGACCCGGCCCCTTAATCGCAGGAAATGATTAATCCTCTTCAGTCTCGCAGATCTCCGTGCCGTCCTTGTCACGCGGATCGCCGCAGGGATAGTCGGCCGTGTACGTAAAAACGCTCCGCACATAGCAAACCCCCGCAACGTTCTTGAGTTGCGCGACCTTGTCGGCATCAATGCTGCCTTCAATCACGCCTTCGTCGGTGTTAATGTTGGAGACTTCCAGGCCAAAATCCTTTAGCGATTTCACAGCCGCGTCCATCATTTTGGCCCCATTCCCATCCAGAACAACGACCACATCGGTGATTTCCGCATCGTGATGATTCATCGCGCACTCCCTCAAAAAGTCATTGCACGAGCCTGAATACGCGCGGCTCACGTCACCGGCAAGCGACGTAGATAAGCCTCATGCAAAGGCGAATATTGCCACAGATGGACACAGATGAACACAGATAATTCAGCAGACAAAGATCGATTCTATGCGTTCCAGCAATTTGTCGACTCCCAGTCCATCAAAGCCGAACTGCCGAAGAGTGAACTTCGCCGAGCGCGCCTCCGTGTTCTCCGTGGTGAATCATGAATTCATGAGTTCGAGACTTAACGAGGGACGTAGGCGTCCACAATCCGCCGGACCAAGGCCGAGGTGCTCCGGCCGTCGATCAGCGGCGCCAGCGCAACCCGGCCCCCATATCCTTCAACCAGGTCCCATCCAACCACATCTTCCTTCTTGTAATCCGCGCCTTTCACCAACACGTCAGGACGGATGAGTTCGATCAGTCGGAGCGGCGTTTCATCCGAAAAGCGGATCAGATAATCGATGCTCTCCAGTTCCTCCAAAACGCCCACCCGATCTTCCTCGTTAATGATCGGCCGCTTCTCACCCTTGAGATTGCGGATGCTCGAATCGGTATTCACCGCAACCACCAGCAGATCACCCTGTGCCTTGGCGAACTGAAAATACTTCACATGCCCAAGATGAATCAGATCGAAGCAGCCATTCGTGAAGACGATTTTCTTTCCGCTGGCGCGGTGATGCTGGAGCTCGGGCAATAACCTTTCGAGAATGCGCTCCTTGCCCAGATGCTCATGAACCTCGCTGAGAAGCTCCTGAATGATCTCCGCCGGCGTGACGGGAATCGATCCAAACCGCTCGACTTCCAATCCGCCCGCAACATTGGCCAGCGCTACCGCGTCCTGCCAATCCGCCCCGCCGCACCGCGCCACGGCCAGCATCGCCAGCACCATATCGCCCGCGCCGGTCACGTCATAAACATGCCGTTCCCGGGTCTTAAGCAACCGGCGTTCGCCCTCGCGAGTGGCCAGAAACGCCCCGCTCTTATCGAGCGTAATGACCGCCGCCTCAAGGTTCAGCTTTTCCAGCAGCCAGGTCCCCGCGGCGGCGTATTGGTCCTCATTTTCCAGCGGCAATCCCGTCGCTTTTTGCGTTTCGGTGCGATTGAGCTTGAGGCCTGTCGCGTTGGCATATTTCGTGTAATCGTTAATCGCCGCCGGGTCGATCAAAACTGGAATGCCGCGCTTCCGAGCCATATCGATTGCCTGGCGACACATCTCCGGCGAAAGCAGGCCCTTGTTGTAATCTTCGATGCACAGCATGTCCGCGCTGGCCAGCGCCGCATCAAGATTCGCCAGCACGCGCTGCGAAACCCCGGCCTCCAGCGGAGCCGGGTCTTCGAAATCAACGCGCATCATTTGTTGCGGATGGCGATGCTGCGCCAGACCGACGAGCCGCACTTTGGAAATGGTCGGCCGACCCTCGGCATCCACAAGGCTGCCCGGATCGGCCCCGCATTCAACCAGCAGCCGCCGAACTTCCTTCCCCGGATCGTCCGCCCCCACCACGCCAATCACCCGCACCGTCGCCCCCAGCGCCGCCAGGTTTGCCGCCACGCCCCCGGCCCCGCCCAGGCGCAACTCTTCGCGCTGGTAATGCAGCACCGGAACCGGCGCTTCAGGCGACAGCCGCTCGGCATTGCCGTACATGTAGCGATCCAGCATCAGATCGCCGAGCAAAACAACCCGACTGCGCGGGAGACTTTCAACCAATTCAATAAGACGCGTAGGCATTGCGGGGGATTGTACACGAAGACGTTTTCGAGGCTCAGGGGGCGAGAAATCTCATGCACCCAAATCATGAAATGTGAATCAACATCCGAACCCGCTGACGGCGTTGCATTTTGATGCATTTCGTTGCATTTCAAACCTTCGTGCTGACCCAGAATGCATTTAACCGTATATGGAATAATTAATTACATTCAATCCCAACATGGCCGCGGGAGGCAAGGTTTCGGGACAAGGCGAGGCGGGTGCTGATCCAACTTAAGAAGGTAGGATGTTGCGATGAAGAGAGTGGTGATGGCAGTTTTGGGAGCAGTTGCCGGACTGCTGGTCGCTTCCATGCTGCCGATCTGGCCGCTGCTCTTTCACGATATTATCCGAACAACCCCGTTGTGGTTTGCGATCCAACACCCAGATTCAACCGACACGTGGGTTCTGCCGTTAGTCATTTGCGCAGTGCTGATGGCCGCAGGGGCGATTGCCTTGCGGAACCTGACAAAATTGACGTTGCGATATTTGAGCTTACGACGTTCACGCGCGGGGCTCTGTTTGCATTGCGGATACGACCTGACCGGTAATGCCAGCGGCATATGCCCTGAATGTGGGACGACGACGCTGCAAAATACCGGCATTGGCGGGAATGATTCGGGCGATGGAGACGTCGCGTTGGGGCGCGGCAATAGCAAACACTCGGGGTAGGATGATTGCGTGGGTCAACGCATTTTTAACACGGCTTGCCTGCTGTCGCTGGTGTTTTGCCTGGCGACGGCGGGGTTGTGGGCACGAAGCGCGGCGCGATTTTTTCAAATCGCGCGAATGAATGCGAGCCACGTGTTCTGGGCAGTTCGCTCAGACAAATGGGGAATTCAGATTGAACGAGTGGACGGGTTCGATCCGGGTCATACCGTTGCGCTTTTCACCAGTGGGGAGCATCTCGGGTATCGGCCGTTCTTTGGCGTTCAGACCTGGCCGGGATCGGCGGGTAGCCACCGGGCTCCGGGAATTCTGTGGTTGAGCGGGGTGACGGATGTGATCTATCGCGAAGATGGCCTGCCGGTGTGGTATCCGGAACTGTCCAAGCCAGGCGTATATCTGAGCGGCGGGCCGAGCTATCGCATTCAGTCGTTGAACCTGAGCCACGCCTTGGTCTTTTGGGCATTTGGACTGCTGCCGCTGATCTGGGCCGTGCAGCGTATCAGGCAGCGGCGGGAACGACGCGCTCGTCTGCGTAACGGCTTTTGTCTTTGCTGCGGCTATTGGCTTGCCGGCAACGTCAGCGGGGTTTGCCCGGAGTGCGGGCTTGCGGTCGTCGGCGAAACTGCAAGGTGAGTTGCCGTGATCCGCTGCGATAGTGATGGGGTTAGCGGTCGGACCCCAGGTCCACCACTTCGCTGTCTTATGCAGTGCTTGGGTTAGCCACGATGACTTTTTAAATCAGGAAGTACATGGTCGCTGAAGCGACCACGCTATTTTCAATGGGGGACGAGCCTGCTATCAAGCGTGAACGTAGACCGAATTTCGCTCGGCGGAAGCCTCGCACTGGGCTGATGAAAACCCATCGTTTTCAAGGATCGCGTTCGAACAGGTATTGTTGCGCGGTTTGACGCGCGCCCTCTTGCCCCCTCTCCCTTCGGGAGAGGGCTGGGGTGAGGGCGAATGCCAGGCGCCACTCATTTCCAGAAATCATGATGCTCGCAATCGACCTCACTTTGCTGCCGGAAATTGGAGTCGCTTTACATTCGCCCTCACCCCGACCCTCTCACGTTCGGCAAGCTCAGTGCAGGCCCGGGGGGAGAGGGGGAAATACGTCGACCTTGGAAACTTTTTTGAAACCCGAGAGGCCTGATCAGGCGATGGCGCAACAAAACCTGGACGCATGCGACTCGTGAAAAGCGGCCACTTTTCATCAGCCCAGTGCGAGGCTCCTGCCGAGCCAATCTGACCTGAAAAAATGCGCTCGACGGGAGCCTCGCACTGGGCCGATGAAAACCCGTGGGTTTTCAGGATCGCGTTCGTCCTGGTTTTGATGCGCCAATTTGACCAGCTCCCTCTTGCCCCCTCTCTGCTGAGCGTTCAAATCCAGATCGACCAAGCCCGTCAAAAACCAGCCCTCGACTCCCAGTCTGAAAAACTCCGCCTCAACCTCCGAGTCATCGCATCCATGCACTGTCGCAAGTGTCGCACGGACCCCCCGTTTTTCGCCTGAAAACCGACCTCCATGCGACACTTGCGACACCCGTCGCACGAAATTCGCACGCCTGTCTCACGCCCACCCTCCACTCGGTCAATCATAAACAACTGTATTACATGAATTTGCAATGCACGTCCCCAACCCCCGCGTCGCAATGCGGCACTTTGCGACACTTTTGCCGCTTCGCTCCACTGTCGCACACACCCCTTCGGCAGTCCCCTCTTGCCCCGGTCCCGACCGGGAAAACGATTTTGAAATTGAACGCGTTCTGGACGGGCGAAAGCGCAACAGAACCTGCACGAACAAGACCCGTGAAATACCGTCAGATTTCATCAGCCCAGCCCCGCACTCCCAGGGACCCGCACATGCGATTACCCTGGTGGGTACCGAGCCCGACTCGGTCAATGCAACCGCAATTCAATTCCCACCCGCCCCTTCACTTGAAGAACCAGCCGTCGCCCTGCCTCATCAAATTCATTGACCCCGCCCAGACCAATCACCCGCCCATCGATCCTCACCTCAGGCTTAGCCTTAATCCCCGCAACCAAAAGGTTATAAGGGCGCCCACTCCAGCCCTCAACCTCGAACTTCGCCCCGGACTGCGTATCCTCCACATCGCTGATTTTCCCCGGTGCGTGGATGAGTAAGCCGCTCTTTCGAGCACTCACGAAGTCATAAAGCGGAACCTTGCCGTACACCCGAGCCGCCTCCGCCATCAATGTCCCCGGATTAATCCCCGGATCATGCCTCACCTGACTCCGCAGCGAAAACGAGTCCGGCAGCAGCCCCTGCCGCATCGCATCGGATCCCTTTGGCCAACTCTGCGCAATTCCCGAAACCGTGATCCCGTCCGCCAATTGCTTCCATGGCCCGGTCGGGTCATGGCGCTCGAGCCGATACAGCGCATCGGCATACACCAGTGCACACCACTGCACCGGGAGTCCCATCCACACCGGCGCCGTCCACTGTGTCGCCCCGAATACCGCGATGCCTGCATACGGCCCAACGGGTTCTGAAGGGCTCGTAAGATAAATGAACGGCACCCCTGTCCACGCCCAGTATCTGGCCAGCTCCAGGGAATGCTCATCCCCACTGAGCTCATATCCCAACGTGTAAGCCCTCACCAGATGCGCTGATGCCAAGACATCGGGCGTATGGAGTGGCACCTCCCACGTCTGCGCGCCACGTGGCACGTCCCCCGCAAACTTATCCATCGCGTGCAGAAGCCGCAGTCCTTCGCGGATCAATTCTGGATCGCCCGTGATAGCCGCGTCTTCCAGAACCTGCGCAACCAATGGCGCGGTAAGGCCATTGGCCTCCGGGGTCGGATTCGTCTTTCCGAGGTCCACCTTTGCAGGAGGGCGATACCGCACGGATCCGTCCGTTTCAAATCGCGCCAACAGCGCGTGCCCGCGCCGTCGAGCTTCCTCCACGTTTTCCGACACATGCCCATAGATCAGCGACTGCACCGGATATCGCACATGCGACACCGCGGCCGCGTCGTACGCCTTTGGCGCAACCTGTTCGATCGCGGAACTGGCAGCGTCGCGTAACTTCTGTTTCAGGGCCGGATCCGAAACGTGTTCGGCCAGCCAGTCCTGGTACATTGCCGCGTCCGCGGCTGAGTGCGCGCCGAAGTTTCCTGGAATCGCGTGCCTGTATCGATCGCCCGCGCGAATGCCGGAATCCAGCCATCCTGAGGCTGCCTGTTCAAAAAAAGTCTGTGCATCCAGCGGTTTTGGGATCGATGGCAAACCGCGAAGGCTGATGTACTGCCGCACCGCGCCGGTCACATCGTCCCCGCTTCCCCCAATAATCGTCGCTTTTAATAGGATCGGCTTGTTCGCCTCTACCATTACCGCCTCGTCCGGCAGCAAGCTTCCCTCCACGCGATTAAGCCCATCCGACCCCGGGAAAATCACCCCCATTACATGCCCGCCTGACCCGAACAATCGATCGGGCGAATCAAACACCGCCGAAAATTCCGCCCGCGGCTCCCAGATCAACCCCACATATTTCCCCTTCGCCGCCACTGTCATCAATGGAAACGTGATTTTGATCGAGTCAGGCACCTGTCGATGCGATGCCGGCCCAATGACATCCGCCTCGCTGCTGCTGGGCTCATCTCCCAGATACTCCAACCCGGGGGATAATGCCTGATGCTTGCTTGCCCCAAAAGATCCCGCCCCGGGAAACAGCCCGAACATCGACACGAAGATAACGCTCCGATTTTGATCCACGCCGACACTCGTCTCCACGTCAATCGCCCCAGGCTGTGTGGCCGGCGTGTATCGACGGGTAATTAACCAATTGCCGCCACCCTCATCCCTCACGCGGCTTGTCTCGACAATTGTCTGCCCGGCGACTTGGACAGTCGGCTTCACATCAAGCGGTATCCACACCGGCCGGTCATGGTAGATGTGTCCGATCAAACCTCGATTCCACCCGATCGCCATCGCCACACCGCCAACCGAGACCGTAAATCCCTGTCCCAATTGGCCGGCATGTGTAAGCGTCAAATCACCGCTTCGCACCGACGACGTCCCCGCCCCCGCCCCCGCAATCACCTCCGCAGGTTTCGGCCACACTGGCTGTGGGATTACATTTGCTGCTTCAATGCGAATGGACTCAATTATGCACTCTCCCCGATCGCCCGGCGGATCGATTCTCAGCCGATACCCGCTCCCCAGCGCCGGTAATCGCAATTTCACATCCGTCCACGCCCCACCCTTCAATTCCGCCCGCACCGATTGCGCCTGGCTCGGCCCGCGCTTGAAGTAGAATACTTCCAACGTACCGCTGTCGGTCGCGCGGAGCCGCACCGTCGCCCGCAGCGCCACCCCTTCCGGATAATCCCGCGCCGGCCCCAGCGTGTAGGGATCGCCGCCGCTGATCCGCAGCAGCATTCCTTCCGCCGTACCCTCTAATCCCGCCAGATCATGCGTGGGGGCCCATTGCTTCACCTGACCGGCGTCTCGAAAATCAAATTCCGGCATCGCCCCGAAGCCGGTCAGCCCATAACCCAAAACGCAAAGTACCGCCCAGATGATTCGCATCGCACCAATTGGACGCCCCCGCGATCCGCTTTTCAAATTCAAACACAGAGACCACAGAGGACACTGAGAAAGAAATACTGCCACAGAAGAAGCGGACCAGCACAGAAGGCGATGAGACTTAAGTATTTCCCATCTGTACTTCTAACCGCCCAATTGTTCGCAGCGTACGCGGATTTTCGGCGAGCTTGGGTTGAACCACGGATTACACGGATGGCACGGATAAAGAGAAACCGTCTTTCCCATCCGTGGCATCCGCGAAATCCGTGGTTTTATTTCTTCCATGCACAATTCAAGTGTGGCCTCAAACCGTCAAGCGCGCCTCCGTGCCTTCGTGGTTGCATCTCTTTTTTTAGTCGCGCTCCGCCGCGCTGCGTTCATCCTCTTCATCTCTGGCTGATCTGTTTTGCCTTTTCTCTGTGTTCTCAGTGTCCTCTGTGGTCTCTGTGCTTGAGAAAAATCAGAAGCCGCTCGTCAGGGACTCCGTCGTCGCCCCTTTGCCTCGGGCTTGGCAATAAGGGGCTCATCGGGCCAGGAATGTTTTGGATACCGCACGCGCAAATCTTTGCGTACCTGAAAATACGTGTTCGACCAGAAGCTCTTCAGATCATCCGTAATCTGCACCGGCCGATAGTTAGGCGCCAGCAGGTGCATCACCACCGCTACGCGGCCACCTGCCACCCGCGGTGTATCCACCCACCCAAACACCTCCTGCAACCGCACGGCCAGCACAGGCCGTTCACCGTTGGCATACGTCAATCGAATGGCGTTCCCCGTCGGCACCGTGATGGTCCGCGGCGCATGCTGGTCAAGCATCCGATCAAGCGGATACCCCAGTCGGTCCTGTAGCAGTGTTCCCAGTGGCGACTGGCGCAATTCAGCGATGCTTCGTTTGCCTTGCGCCGCACCCGCAAGTACTTCCACCAGACCCTTCTCATCCATCACCGGCCATGGCTGCTCGGGCATATACTTCCGCAACAGCGCCAACCGCGCCAACCATTCCGCCGCGCTCTCTTCGGACTCGAAAAACTCCACGATGTTTGGCCGCACCACTTCAACTAATGCCGTCGCGGCCTGCGCTGGATCAACCGCCGCATCCGAATCTTCGCGCAGCGGAAGATCGCGATAATATGTTGCCCCGCGCCCGACGACCCGATCCCGCTGCGGATCGTAAACAACGGAGCGTTCCCGTTTGATCTGGCGTGGAAATAGCTCCTCGAGCCATGCCGGCTCAATAGCGCTGGCGATCCGGACCATCGCTTCACGATTGGCGCTGCGCTGATCATCGCGGGCATCGAGCGCGAGAAAGAATTCCGCCTGCCGCACCACCGATTCCGGAGCCAACCGCACGCCGCCTCCACCCACAACCGCGCCGCTGGCAGGATCCTTTTCGCGCCGGCGCACGACGCGATCCGGGTAGGCGTACATCGCCAGTTTCAACAGTTTCTGCTCATCGGCGGCTTGTCGCGGCCTCTTCACCAGCCGGCCCCCAATCCGCAGCAGTTCCTCTGCGATGCGCGACACCTGCCGGGCGGTGATTGGATCAATTCCTTCCCCGCGCAAGTGCCCTGCAAATTTCGCTCGCTCCGCCCGTTCCAGCATCTCCATGCGAATCAGCAGATCGCTCGGTCCTTGCGTTACCGGCCCACGCTGTCGGGGATCACTGGCGTAATCGATCGTCGCGATATCCTTCTCCGAAAGCAGCGCGGCCATCGCCGCTCCCTCTTTCAGCAGCCCTTCCTCCGCGGCCGCCAGAAGCAAACGCGCGATCCGCGGATGCGCCGGAATGGCCATGAGCTGTCGACCAATGGTCGTAATCGCCCCGTTCTCGAGCGCCCCCAGCATTTCCAGTAAACGCTCTGCCGCCGCCAACATGTCCTCGCCGGGCGCTTCGTACCACCCAAACCCCCGCACATCGCTCTTCCCCCAGGCATGCAACGACAGCACGGTCGAGCACAAATCCACCCGCTGAACCTCGGGCAGCTCAAAATCCCGCATCGCGACTTCATCACGTTGCGACCATAGCCGGACACACCGCCCCGGCCGCGTCCGTCCAGCTCTGCCCGCCCGTTGCGTTGCCGAGGCCTTACTAATCTGCTTCAGTTCCAGCCGATCGAGCCCGCGCTGGGGGTCATACCCCGCCACCCGCGCCAGTCCACTATCAATCACCGTGTCCACCCCATCAATCGTCAGTGATGTCTCGGCGATGTTCGTTGCCAGCACCACCTTGCGCTGCTCGGCCGGCCGCAGTGCCCGGGTCTGTTCTTCGCTGGTCAAACTCCCGTGAAGCGGGAGTACCAGCAGATCCTTCTCGCGCGCTACGCTGTCCAGCCGTGCGGCCGTCCGATGAATCTCCTGCGCCCCTGGTAGAAAGACCAACACGTCTCCTTCGCCCTTACCAAGTGTGTCAATCACTGCATCGGCGGCACGATCCCAAACCGCCTGTTTCGCCGCGCCGGCCGCCTGTCCGCGATGACTTACTTCCACTGGAAACGTCCGCCCCTCGACCCGCAAAATCGGACACCCGCCCAGAAACTGCGCCACCGGCTCCGCTTCCAGCGTCGCCGACATCACAATCAGAATGAGGTCCTCCCGCACCGTCTGCTGAACTTCGCGCAACAGCGCCGCCGCCATGTCCGTGTGCAGGCTCCGTTCGTGAAACTCATCAAGCACGACTGCCCCAATGCCCTCAAGAAATGGATCGTCAAGCAGTTGGCGGGTGAGAATGCCCTCGGTCAAAACCCGCAGCCGGGTGCTGGAAGAGATCTTCCGATCAAATCGAACGTGGTATCCCACCTCTTCGCCGAGCCGCCAGCCGTTCTCCTGCGCAATCCGTTCCGCTGCCGCACGGGCCGCCACCCGTCGCGGCTGAAGCATCACCAGATTCGGATGGTCCCCGCTCATCACCCCGGCCCGCACCAAAGCCGGCGGCACCCGCGTCGTCTTGCCCGCCCCAGGCTCCGCCACCAGCACCAGCGCGCGATGCTTCCCAGCGGTCTTCACAATCTCCGCCAAATACTTATCAATCGGCAGGGGGGTCATGTTTGGAAACGCGACGTCCTTGTCCCGTAGGGGCGGACCCCCGTGTCTGCCCTCTTTTTCACGCGCCGCCCCCACCTTCTAAATGACCTCGCGCGATTCGGCTCTTTTTGTGCCATAGGGCTTCCAGCCCATGATCGGGGGCGATGACCAGAATCGCCGGGAACGATATGGGAAAACCAAGTTTCGACGGGTGGACAACCTTCTGTTCCGCCAGCAGAAAATGCCTCCTCACGCCGAGTTGGTTTTCCCACATCTCACCCGGTGCCAGACCCGCGGCTGCCCTAAACACGGGTTAGAAACCCGTGCCACCTTACATCCCGGTGGCCGGCTTCCGCGTCCGCTCTTCTTCTTCGATCTGCACCAGTTTCTGCACGCGGCGGATATGCCTTGAATCGCCGAATGGCGTCGTCAGAAAGATCTGCACGATCTGCCGGATCACTTCTTCACTCATCAGATCCGTACCCAGGCACAACACGTTGCAATGATTGTGCTCCCGTGCCCGCCGGGCCGTCACTTCATCGTGAACCAGCGCCGCCCGAATCCCCTTCACCTTGTTCGCGGCGATCGACATGCCGATCCCGCTGCCATCCATGAGGATGCCGACCTCCGCCTGCCCATCGGCCACCGCTCGCGCCGCCGGTGCGGCATGGTCGGGGTAGTCGCATGCGGCAGTGCCGTCGCACCCAAAATCGACAACCTCGTGTCCATATTGCTTGAGCACCGGCACCAGTCGGCGCTTCGCTTCAAATCCTCGATGATCGCTCGCAACGGCAACCTTCATTCGTACCTCATGCTCTTACCGGCTCAACCCGCACACGATGCGGCGCTTCGCCAGTGAAGATCCCGGCAAATTCCCTGTGGCGCTGATACGCCATTTACAAAGGCACTCTCTCCTCGAGCCTTCTCTGAATCAATTCCCGCAACTGACTGGCCAGATGCTGATACAAGGTCACATCCCCGCCAATTGGATCGTCAATGTCTCCGTCCGGGTCGAGGGTCGCAACTTTTTCTGTCGCCGATGGTACCAGCGCCGTCACCGCTTGAGCGTGGCTCCGGCCCATCGTAAAGATCACATCCGCCTGATGAATCAATTCCACCGTCAATGGCCTGGATCGATGGTGCGTCAAATCCGCCCCTAAATCCTTCAGTGCCGCCACCGCCTGCGGAGTGGCTCGCGCGCCGGGCATCGCAACGCTCCCCGCTGAGACCACACTGATCCCTTTCTTCTCCAATTCCGGCTCGGGCAAGGCTAATTTCTTCGCCAACAGCTGTCGTGCAATCGCCTCGGCCATCGGGGACCGACACGTATTTCCGCTGCACACAAACAATATCGTTGTCCGCAGCAGTCGCTCGATGATCCGCTCGTCGTACACGCCTGCCCGAACGATCTGATACTTCCCGTCCATCACCTTCAGCAACGTTGAAGGCTTCGAATACTTCGTCGGCCCCGCATCAAACACCAGATCGACCATCCCCTCCAGCTCCTGCGCCATTTGCTCGGGCCGAAAGCTCGGCCCGGCTGCATTTCCTGCCGCCGTTAGCGCCACCGGTCCGTTCACCTCCGACAATACATCTTCAGCTACCACGTGATCAGGGCATCGCAGGATGATGCGACCGCTTTCGTCATAAATGTCCGCGGCGTCAATCCCCAGCTTCGTGGCGACTTCCCCGCGACGCATCTCCGACACCTCAATCGATAGCCCAACCGGTCCCGGCCAAAGCTTTCGAATTAGCCGGCGACTGTAGTCCGAGGGTTCATCCAGATATTCAAAAGCATCGGTCGGATGTGCAACATGGATTGTCAACGGCCCGGGAGCCGAATCTCCACGCAACGCCCGCAGTCGTTTTCGCGATTCGGGCCGATTCACCAATCCGGCAGCCCCGTAAACTGTTTCCGTCGGCAGCACCACGATGCCGCCTTCATTCAACAGGTCCGCACCACGGCGAATGTGCCGCTCATATTGGCCGCCTTCGAATATGGAAACGATGGGAACTGCCATGTTCGGTAAAGAGTATATGAGGCGACCAGATGCAGGGTGTCAACTCCACCAGCAGGGTGGGCTAGGAAATCCTCAGGCGGGGAAAAATTCAAATCCAGCTTCGGGTATATAAACTGTTCAACCACATGCCCATTTCGACCATTATCCTGCCCCGTGCCATCCTCTTCGACATGGACGGTACCCTCACCCAACCCATGCTTGATTTTCCCCGCATCAAAGCCGATATGGGCATTGGCAACCGTCCGATCCTCGAGGCCCTTGCCGAAATGTCACCTGCAGATCGCGCAAAGGCTGAATCCATCCTCCTGCGCCATGAAGATCAAGCCGCCGCGCACTCCACCCTCAACCCCGGCTGCACCCAGCTGCTCGCTCATCTCCACGAGAGGCGGATTCCGACGGCCCTCATCACCCGCAACAGCCGCCGCAGCGTCCAAATCGTGCTTGATCGCAATAACCTCGGCTTCGACATATTAATGACTCGTGAAGACGGCCCCTTTAAGCCCAACCCGTACCCGTTGAAGCTTGCCTGCCGCACGCTCCAAATCCCCGAGTCCGCGGCATGGATGGTGGGCGATGGCCAATACGATATCGAAGCCGCCCTGGCCGCGGGCATCGCGTCAATCTGGATCAGTCACGGCCGCCCGCGCCCGTTCGAAGCTACCCCCTGGCTCCAACTCCCTGATCTTTTGGAACTCCTGGAACTCTTGCGGGCAGCCGAAGCAGCGTCGTGGCCCGATTCCAATAGTCTGGCCCCAGGCCCAAACGATGCTTAATCCGAACGTCTCGCCGCATCCAGTTGCTGTCCCAGAACAACGGCAAAAACTCACTCCACCCCAACTGAGAGACAGGCGGAAAGGCAGGTATCGGCCAGTCGCTTCCGTGCACCAGCTTTGCCCGCACCACTGGGTCATTCAGCACATGCTGCCAGGCGTAGGATCGCGTGGGCAGGTTGAGCGCTGCCGTGTCGCCATAGCAGTTTTCGAACTCCCGCGCCAGACGCATGAACCGCGGCACATAGTCCGGCTCATCGTGGGCCGAGCGTGTTCCGCAATGTGCCGCGATCACCGTCACCCCGCGCCGCAATGCCGGCTCCAGCAGTCCCGGGTCGGCCACCCGTGCATTGAGCATCGGCAATGATTTTTCCCCACCCGTATGACACAACAACGGTAGCTTGTAATGCGCCAGCACTTCATACATCGCGAAACATTTTTCATCCGATGGATCGAAGTTTTGCGTCACCGGCAACCACTTCAGCAGCACCGCTCCCGCCGCGATACACCGTTCCAATTCCACGACCGCATCCTTGCGATACGGATTCACCGATGCCCCAAAAAGCATCTTGGGATGCTTCTTGGCAAGCTCCATGACGTAATCATTTTTCACGTGCAGATGTGTCGCGGATTGGTTGAGCGTTCCGTCGCGGTCGTACACTGAATCGAAAGCCAGGATGACCGCCGCGTCCAGTTCCGTCGTCTGCTCCAGCGTCGTCCGCAAGCGCTCGGCGATCTGCCGTTCGGCGTTCGCGTCGTACCCCTTCACCTTCAACCGCCATCGCATAAACCGAAACGCAAAGCTCCTCTGAAGCTTGGCCGACATCTCTCCATGCTCGGGAGTACAGGCCGAGACATGAACGTGACAGTCAACAACCATTCAGACTCCCGCGATTCTCTTGGGTAGGGAGGCTCGGGTGAGGGAAGTTGTTCGTCATTCGCCCTCACCCCAACCCTCCCGGAGGGAGAGGGGGCAACCGCAAGCCTCACTTCTTCAAAATCTCCTTAAACCGCACATATGCTTGCTCCCACCGCTTCACGTGCAAGGGCTCATACCGCTTTACCTCGAAGCTCTCGAGCACCACGCCCCGTGCCTCGTCCAGCGACTTGATGTCCCCGGTAGCCATCGCCTGCACAAGGATGTTCCCAATCGCCGTGGCCTCGATGGGCCCGGCGACCACCGGCCGGTTGCAAGCGTCGGCCGTGATCTGATTCAGCAATTCGTTCTGCGACCCGCCGCCGACAATGTGAATCACGCCCACTTTCCGCCCCAACACATCCTCCATACCCTCCAGCGTCTTGCGATACGTCAGTGCCAGGCTATCGAGGCACGTTCGGACAAATTCGCCGCGCGTGTTTGGCGGCCGCTGCCCAGTTTGCCGGCAAAACTCCTCGATCTTGATGGGCATCTCGCCCGGCGACAAAAACGGCTTGTGATCGGGATTAATCAGCGCCCCGAGCGGCTTGCTCCGCGCCGCCATCGCCGTCAATTCCGCGTAGCTGTGATCGTACCCTTCGCGCCGGAAATGCCGCCGACATTCCTGCACCAGCCACAATCCCATAATGTTCTTCAAAAACCGGATCGTCCCGCCCACACCGCCCTCGTTGGTGTAGTTGTATTTCAAGGATTTAGCATTCACGATGGGCTCCGGGATCTCCACGCCCATCAATGACCAGGTGCCGGAGCTGATGTAGCACCAATCTGTTCCCTTAGCCGGCACGGCCGCCACGGCGCTGGCCGTGTCATGGCATGCCGGTGCGATGACCGGCACCTCGCCCACCCCGCATTCCTGCGCCACATCTGCCCGCAACGGTCCAAGAATTGTTCCCGAAGGCACAATCTCCGGCAGAATCTTCGTCGGCAACCCGAGCTTCTCGAGCATCTCCATTGCCCAGGTTTTCTTTCTTGGATCGTAGAATTGGCTCGTGCTGGCGATCGAGAACTCGCACTTCCGCACGCCGGTAAACAGGTAATTAAATAGGTCGGGGACAAACAGAAGCGTGCTCGCGCAAGTCAAAGTCGATGACCCGGATTCCTTCAATGCCAGCAATTGATACAGGCTGTTGAGCTGCATGAACTGCACGCCCGTCGCCTCGAAAATCTGCTCTTTGGGCACGCGCGAAAAGGCCAGCTCCATCATCCCATCCGTCCGCGAATCGCGATAGTTAAACGGATTGCCCAGCACTTCCCCCGCCTCGGACACCAGCCCAAAATCCACGCCCCACGTGTCCACCCCTATCCCGTGCAGCGTGACCGGCGTTTTCTGATCCCCGTGCTGCTCCACCGCGGCATTTCGCAGCCCGGTTTTTAACTCCTCCCACTGCGAGAGCAGGTTCCAGAACAAGTGCCCATTCATCCGCCCCATTGGATTGTTAAACCGATGCCGCTCGGCGAGTGTCAACCGACCGCCCTCAAGCGTCCCAAGCACCGCCCGCCCACTCTCCGCGCCCAGATCAAATGCCAAAAAATTTCGTGCCGCCATATCCACATCCTACCGGCACGCTCCCTAACCGCCCAGCACTCCAACCGACGACAACGACTCCCCACTGACAACTGACAACTGACCACTGACCACTGACCACTGACAGCTGACCAATGACCAATGACAACCGACAACGAATTTTGATCCCCCGAACCCAACCACTAACATTCTCCCGTGCAAAGAACGCGCATTAAGATTTGCGGCATTGGCCACGTCGACGACGCTCTTGCCGCCGCCCGGGCCGGCGCGGATGCCATCGGCATGGTCTTTCATCCCCCGGCCCCGCGTAACGTCACGCCGCAGCGCGCCGCCGAGATCCTCGCCGCCCTTCCGCCATTTGTGACCCCGGTCGGCTTGTTCGTTGATCTTCCCGCGGGTCGAGTCCTGGATGCCGCTCGCTCGCTGAACATCCGCCACATTCAGCTTCACGGCAATGAAACGCCCGAACAGGTCGCCAGCCTGCGGGATTTCACGGTCATCAAGGCGCTCCGTGTAGACCCGACCACGTTTGGCGCCGAGCTGGATCTGTGGCGCGAAGCAATCCCCCGTCTTCAGCTGACCCACCTTCAGGGATTCGTCCTTGAAACGCCCGGCACCATGGGCGGAAGCGGTCAGCCCAATAACTGGGACATCATCGCCCTGCACCGAAAACGCGGCGACTTCATCGGCCTCCCCCATCTCATTGCCGCCGGCGGCCTTAATCCCGAGAACGTCGCCGACGTGATCCGCGTCGTTCGCCCCTGGGCGGTCGACGTCAGTTCCGGAGTCGAAGCATCGCAGGGCAAGAAGTCGGCGGAAAAGATCGATTCTTTCGTCCGCGCCGTCTTTGACGTCGCCGCTTGAGACCGCCCTTTGTGTGCGCAAAAAAAAATCGCAGGTGGGCAAAGGAGGGGGGGAGCCTTCGCCGCGGAACCCTGCGACACCCGAATATTAGATTATGTTCCGTTCAATTCAATCGGGATTAGTACCTATGACAAAGGGCTAACGCACAAACCAATCGGTTAGTAATCCCGCCGGCAAAACATCCAGCCTGCGAAAGTCACCAGCACAACTTCGAAGACCAGCGACGTACCGACAACCCACGCGATGGACCGGCCGCGGTACTCGCGGCTGGATTCGCGGGACGCTTCTTTGGCCGATTGATCGTCGAAAGGGGGGCCGCCCTCGCGACGGGTTGCGCCTCTCTGACGGGCAGGAGGGTTCAGGCTGCTCTCGACTTCTTCATCGGTGAAAACATAGCGGCTGAGCAAATCGGTTGTGTCAGTTGTTTTCGGGGTGATGGTTTTGATCCCGTAAACAATCCTCTGAAATACCTTAATCCGCCCGGCAATGTCCCGGGCAGTTTGAGCACGCTCGCTGGGAGTTGGCATACTCAATTTGGACTTGTTTCCAGGAATCGACAACTCAGAGGGATCGTCGGCGTCAGCGTCAAGCCGGTCGGCTTCGTGAATGAAAATGTTGTACTGGTTCAGCAGGAAGGGCTCCAACATATCAACGCCTGCCAGCAAACCCCACGTCCCAATCGTCAATAGCAATGCGGCTACCGTGGAACGTGTCAATACATCGAAAAACACGCAAATACCGAACAGATAACTGAAAAAGCAAATGACAATCGGAATTGCGAGAAACAACTGCGGGAGCCAAGTCTGCCCGCGCCACCCCAGTACGAGAAAACCGCCGAGCGTGACAACCATCACCTGCAGTAGAACGAATGTCAGCCCGGCAACATATCTTGTGGCGAAGAGTCGGGCACGGCTGAGCGGTTTCGACAGATAAAGATCGATCGACCCGCCTGCAATCAGATCGGGAAAAATGCCGGCCGTCGAGATCAACGCGAGAATCGTCGCGGCCCAGGTCAACCAAATTCCGATCACTGCCAATCGGAAAATATACTTGTACATATACACAGCCTGCGTTTTCGGCATATCGAAATGCCGCGTCGCAAACTGGACCCCCTTGTCGTCGACTCCCAACAACACGAAAGCCGCAACGAACACCCCGCTTAGGACCAATGTCACCCAGAACAGCTTGCGCGAGTTCAAATCGCGATACGCATCCACGAAAATGGCGAGAGTCTGCCGCATCATCAGACAGCCCTCGCTACCGGGGCCAGAGCCGCTCCGGGTTTTGCATCGGTGACGGTGCTCATAAACAAGTCTTCAAGCGATGGCCGCACCTGCTGCACCCGCCGAATTGTGTGGCCCGCGCCCCGCAACCTGTCGATCAGCGGCTGAACGTCTTGTGCATGGGTCGTGCCGATCCGAACGACGAGGCTATCCAGTTCGACAGGAATATTGCCGTCGAGCATGCCCCGATTCACAGGTCCGTCCGGGGCGTTCCATGTGGCGCCTATCGCAAGGAGGATTCGAGGTCGAAGGGATAAGATGTCGTCGCCCGGCGCCGATCCAATTTCGATTTCATAGCGCTGGCGGGCGACGGTCAGCGCGTCAATGCTGCCCTGAAGCGCGACATGGCCTTTCACCAGTATCGCCACGCGGTCGCAAATCGATTCCAATTCGCTCAGTGCATGGCTGTTGATGAATACCGTTTTGCCCTTGCCGCGAAGCGAGCCAATCACGGCTAACACATCGCGCCTGCCGACTGGATCCACCCCGTCGGTGGGCTCATCCAGCACTACCAAATCCGGATCATGAACCAATGCCTGCGCGATACCCACGCGCTGGAGCATGCCTTTGGAATAGGTGGAGATTTTGGCATCGGCCCACGGCGTCATTCCCACCACATCCAACAGTTCCCCCGATCGACGTTTGCGGGTGGGGCGATCCACTTTCGCGAGGGCCGCGAAGAATTCGAGCACCTGCCGGCCTGTCAGATATCGTGGAAAGCGATGGTTTTCCGGCAGGTAGCCAATCCGCGCGAGAGTGGGCTTGTGGCCAACTGGATTTCCCAGGATCGTCCCGTGCGCCCGTGTGGCACGCACGACCGTCATCATGATCTTTACTAATGTGCTCTTACCCGCCCCATTGGGCCCCAATAGCCCGAACACCTCGCCGATTCCTACGCGAAGTTTGATGCCCTGAAGCGCGTGAACACGCCCGGGATAGACCTTCACTACGTCTGAAAGGTCGATCGCGGCGATAGTTAGCGAGGGCGGCACAGGTGGCGGCATTGTAAGAACCTGCGGCGGCGAAGCTATTTACCGCCATGCGTATGACAGACGAAGTCAACCGTTAGACACAGCTAATCAACGCGGGGTGGCAGATTCTAAAAGTTTACTCTTGACTTGGATTCGTCTGTTAGGCTAATGTCCAACCAAACAGTCGCCGAACGCAATATGGCTAGACGGGAAGGAGCCCGTGTCATGGGGAAGGATTCCCACAAACGACGGATTTCCGGCCACGGGAATGCTACGGGCAATCTCAGCCGGGAGCAGGTCGAGCAACTTATTGAAGATGATCCGACGCTGGTGCCAACAGCCCCGTCGGTGTTTGAGGTGGAAAACGCCGTTTTGGATCCTTTGGAGGTTCAGGCGTTGTTGGCGGGATTGGTAGCGCTGTTGGAGCAGACGGAGCTGGATGTACCTGGCTGGAGCGGTCTGGCCGGGCAAGTCGGGTGTGAATCCCCGGCTGTCAAAGGAGTAAGTCATGAATCTGACGCCGCGTCAGCTGGACGTGCTGGTCGCCATCCGAAACTATCGCCATTTGCATGGTTATTCCCCAACCATGCAGGAACTGGCCAACCAGCTCGGCACGAGCAAGGTCACGATCTTCGAGCACGTCGGCGCTCTGGAAAAAAAACGCGTCCTGCGAAGGGACAAGCACAAGGCACGCTCTTTGGAGATCGTCTCGGATGAGAAGCTTCCCGACGAAGAGCGCTCCACCAAGCTCCCTCTTCTGGGCACGATTGCCGCCGGCTCACCCATTGAAGCGGTGGAAAATCGCGAAGAGTTGGATCTGGAAACAATGTTCCAAAGCCGCTCCGGTGTGTATGTCTTGCGCGTTCGCGGCGAATCGATGATCGATGATCATCTCTGCGATGGCGACTACGTGGTCATCGAACGCCGCGAGGGAGCCCGCAACGGCGAGCAGGTCGTTGCCCTCCTGGATACCGGCGAAGCAACCCTCAAGCGATTCTACCGCGAAGGGTCCCGCATCCGCCTGCAGCCGGCTAATAAAAATATGGAGCCACGCATCGTCGACGCTGATCGCTGCAAGGTGCAGGGCGTGGTGATTGGTGTGCTGCGAAGTTATGCGTGAATGAGGCGAGGGACGAAGGCACGGAGGCACGGAGGGGAAGATAGGCACGCGAGGGACAATCGTAGGGGCGGACCCCCGTGTCCGCCCGGTTGGAAGAGATGCGTGAAGTCGGGAAGGCACGGAGGCACGAAGGGGCGGGAAGTGAGTCGAGAGTAGTTGTTACGCGGGGGTTGTTGAAGCCGCACGGCGGCTTCGGATGGTTGTGAGTTTCTCTTGGTAAGGAGAAGGTCATGGCACAGGCAGTGGCACGGCGTGGCGATGTAGCGGGACGGACGGGAATTCGACCACCCGAGCTTCAAAAACCCGGGTTTCGCAATCCGGCTTCAGGCGGTTTGAGGTCGGACCGCTCCAATCCCGCTGGGACGGTAGCAGGGGCGGCATCGAAACCCGAGCCGGAGATTCTCTTCCAGAAATATTTCAAATCCGTCGGTCCGCGAACCTACGCGGCCCAGTTGAAGAAGGCTGGGAACGGCAACCATTTCCTGGTTCTCACCGAAGGCAAACGCGACGAAAAGACCGCCGAGATTCGAAAGACCAAACTGTTCGTCTTCAGCGAAGACTTCGTCGCGTTCTTCCGCATGTTGCACGAAACAGCGCAATTCATCCGTGACAATCCCGTGCCCGACGAAATTCGCCAAAAGCGAGAACGGTATTGGGCGAAACACCCCGCCGAAGCAAAAACGCCATCTCAATTCTCTCAGCGACCCACGACGACTAGGCGCACCACGCCGACGCCCGCCCCGCGATTGGGGAAGCCCCAAGGGGCGCGATGAGTTTCACCCAGAGCCACCAATTGATTTCACCCGGCGATAGGCCACGACAATATCATCGGAATTTGCGAAAACGAGCGGATTACTTGCGCGCGACCGCTATCCCCGATTACTCACGGCACACCTTCAGCCCGCGACGAGTTGGGTCGAGTCGAGCCCAAGGCCGCGTCTCCGCAGTGAATCATGAATCTTCCGGGTTAGATAAAATGAACCACGGATTACACGGATATCACGGATAAGATAGGCGGCGAGACAATCTCTTCATCCGTGGTATCCGTGTAATCCGTGGTTCTATTCTTCTGCAGCCCGCGACGCCCTCGGTCGAATCGAGCCGAAGGGCGCGGCTCTGCGGTGAATCATGAATTGTCCGGGCTATTCGAGCGGCGGAAGCTTGCCTAGCTTACGCTGTAGCGATCGACGATGAAGGCCCAGCTTCCGGGCGGCCAGGGATATGTTCCCGTTGCAGTCGTGAAGAATCCGTTGGATGTGCTCCCACTCCACGCGCGCCAGGGATGGAATGCCGTCAACGGACGGGGCATCTGGGGCCTTGTTAAAGGCTGCGAGAATCTGGTCGGCGTCCAGTGGCTTGGTCAGGTAATTCACCGCTCCCCGTCGCACTGCTTCCACCGCCGTGGCAATGCTTCCGTAGCCGGTTAGAACCACAACCTGTACACCGGGACATTTCGCAGTGAGTTCAGGGACCAGATCCAAACCCGATAAGCCTGGCATCTTTAGATCCACGATCGCTGCCTGCGGGCGGAATTGACCGGCAATCTCGAGGGCTTGCCGTGCGTCGCCGGCGCCTTGTGCTTCCAGCCCGCGGGTTTGAAGGGCCTTAACCAGGCGTGTGCGGAACGCTTCGTTGTCATCGACAACCAGGAATCGCTTGAGGAGTCTGGTAGGGCTCGCGACGGGTGGCGACGTTGGCAGCGCCGACGCAGGTGGCGGCAGCACTGCCGGCGGAAGGGGATTCGGATTGGGGACGGCCATCAGTGCACCTTCGTTGGCTCCCCATTCTGACCAACCGGCGGAATTAGCTCAAGCACGCACGTTGTTCCAACGCCCGGTTTGGAGTCAATGGAAAACGTCGCTCCGCACTGCTGCGCAACCAGCCGGACCAGAAACAAGCCCAGCCCCATACCCCGGCCCGGTTCCTTGGTCGTGAAAAAAGGCTCGCCCGCCCGTCGCAGCATTTCCTCAGACATCCCTGACCCGGTGTCACTGACCTCAAACCGCACGTGGCCTTCATGCTGGTCCACTCGCAAGGTGACCGCGGCACCGGATGAAGATGCGTCAAACGCGTTCCGCAGCAAAACGAGCAGGGCCTGTTCAATAGCACGTGGGGGGGCCGGAACGGCATCTACCTGCGGATCGTGAAGAATCTTCAGCCGGCCCAACTCCTGCTCGTTGAGGCTGTCGCGAAGCCCTTGCTCCAGCAGCGAGAATGAGATGACGCTTGGATGAGACGCCTCCTCTCCGATATCCACGCGCATTCGCGAAAGAATCGTGCGGCATCGTTCTACTTCCCGCCGGATCAATCGCGCATCGTCCAGCACGGATTGAGCGTCGGTGGCCGCGTTGCAGCTCACTTCCAGCTCGCGAGCCACAACAGCGATCGTGCCCAGTGGCGTGTTCAGTTCGTGGGCTGCGCCGGCGGCCAGCGTGGTGAGCGCCGCCAATTGCTCGCTCCGCCCCGCACGCTCGCGTACCGTCGCCAGCTCAAGCTCGCGCTGACGCAGCGATCGGATGACCCTTCCAATAAAGGTAGTGGTCAGAACCGATACCAGAACCAACCCCGACCAATTCCCCATGGCTCGAACGCGCGGGTTGAGCCCCATTTCCATATGCCACCGCAGCAACATGGCATAACAAGCCGCCACGGTCGCGACAACGACCCACGTCCATCCCGCACGAAGCACGATGACGGCCATCGCCACATGAATCAGGTAAAGCGAGGCGAATGGATTGTCCGGCCCGCCGGTCAGATACAACAAGATCGTCAGCAATAAAACATCGAGCAGAAGCGTTGCCTGGACCAGCCACGCCGGCGGCTTGCCCAAAGCGGGCAGTACCGCCAGCACCGCATTCGAAACCGCCGTCACGAGAATCACCGCGATAATGGGTCCGAGCGGAAGTCGAAGCCGAAGAACGCCCATGGCCAGCACCGTCGCGGCAAGCTGCCCGATGACCGCCAGCCACCTCAACCGGGTCAGCGCCGCCAGAACAATCTGCGGCTCATTCACCGCGGAAACAAACGCCGCGAAACTCGGCCGCCGGGAAACTTCGATCATGGGAGATTTATTTTAGTCTGAATTCGAGAGGATTTTGCAATTTCTCCTCGGTTTCCGCGTGGTCGGCACAATGCCATGAAGCCGCCAAATCTCATCTCAAATCTCAAATCTCAAATTTGAAATTTGACTTTGAAATTTGAAATTTGAAATTAGGACCGAAGTCTGCCGTCTCAAATAATCACCGCGGTAAGCGGTTCGCCGGTACCCCGAATTCGACTGATGTACGAAATCCGCCGCTGGACGCCGTATACGACAGGGCCAGCGAGTGTTTCGCCAGGGGCGCAAGGGCTTGCGCAGCGACATCCAGGACCAACACATTCACCGGCGGCCGCACAAAACCCATCATGACCAGCTCGCGCCGGGCATCTGGCGGAATAGCAATCACTTTCACGCTTGTAACGTGCGCGCTTCCTGGCGCGCCATCGATAGTCACCGCGAAAAGATCCGCGCGAGGCTCGACCGTTCCGTTCCAGAGCAAAAGCGTGAGATGCGAAGGATCGCCGACCGTCACTCCCAAAAGTTGAAGGCGGTGATCTTCCGAAATCACCGGTTCCCATTGCGGTCCCGGCGGTTTGGCAGAGGCAACCGGCGCCGGCGCGGTCAGCGATTGAACCCAGGCCTGCGTGCGATCGGGCACGATCCATTTTATTCCAGCGGGGGCCGGCGGGGGCACCATGTATGGGAGGCGATTCAATATCGGATCGGGCTGGTCAAGGCGATGTGCCGTCGGATCGAGCTTTTTCTTGAATAAAATCACAGCGCCCGGAAGCGCCACCACAATAAATGCGGCAAGGAACAGAAGATTCAACCGATTTTCACGTCGCATGTTGGCTCAACTCATTCGCGTAAGTCACGTTACACCCGCGCCGTCCATTGTAGAAGTCCGCGTTTTTCAGAAGTCTTCGCAAGCGTCCGATCTGAGAGCGACTACGTTTCATCACAATGCTGATTTCGGTTGCAAAAGAATACGACCCCGGTCCTGAAAGAACCGGGGTCGTATTGACAGCAAATAGCAGTCTTCGAACTTACCGGATGAATAGCATTTCACGGTACGTCGGAAGCGGCCACAGGTCGTCGGCAACTACGCCTTCGAGCTTGTCGCCCTGCTTGCGGAGTTCCACCATCGCGGGGATGACGGTGTCGCGCATGTTCTTCGCGTGAGCGAAGGCATCGCCTTCGGCATGATGAGCGCTTGCCTTCTCGAGGGCCGCGGTGGTCTTCTGGAAGTCGCTGATGTTAGCCGTGAGGCTCTTGAGAAGATCCGCCTGGGAGGCGTTGTCGACCCCGGCAGCCTTGGTCGACACGACGGTCTGGGCAACCTCGCCCTGATAACGCAACGCGGCCGGCAGAATAATGGTCTTGGCCATGTAGGTCATGGTCAGAGCTTCAATGTTCACGGTCTTTACATAGTTCTCAGCAAGGATCGCATACCGGCTCTGAAGCTCGCGCTCGGTGTACACCTTGTACTTGGCGAGCAACTCAACGACTTCCTTCTTGTTGATCACCGGCAGGCAGTCCACCGTGTTCTTCAAGTTGGGCAGACCACGCTTTTCGGCTTCCTTGTGCCACTCTTCAGTGTAGTTATCGCCGTTAAAGATGACCTTCTTGGAGTCCTTGATAATGCTCGGCAATAGCTCCTGGATCGCCTTGTTCAGATCCTTGCCGCCGGCCACCGACTTCTCGAGGCTGGTCGCGATGAAGTCGAGCGACTCGGCAACGATCGCGTTCAGAATCGTGTTCGGCCCGGCGATGTTGGCGCTTGAGCCAACGGCGCGGAATTCGAACTTATTGCCGGTAAAGGCGAACGGACTGGTACGGTTGCGGTCTCCAGCTTCCTTCGGAATCGTGGGAAGGACCGAGACGCCCGTCTCGAACATGCCGCCCTGCTTGCTCGACTTGGCCCCGCCTTTTTCGATCTGCTCGATGATGTCATTGAGCTGATCGCCAAGGAAGATCGAGATGATCGCGGGGGGAGCTTCGTTTGCGCCCAGGCGATGGTCGTTATGAGCCGAAGCGATGGAGAGACGAAGAATGTCGGCGTATTTGCTCACGGCGCGGATGACCGCCGATGTGAAGACCAGGAACTGAGCATTGTCGTGGGGGTTGTCGCCGGGGTTGAGAAGATTCTCACCCGTATCCGTGGCCATCGACCAGTTGTTGTGCTTGCCCGATCCGTTAATGCCGGCAAACGGCTTTTCGTGCAGCAGCGCAACCAGCCCGTATTTCTCGGCGACGCTGCGAAGCGTCTGCATGATGAGGTTCTGGTGATCGGTGGCAAGGTTGCTGTTTTCGAACAGCGGAGCGATTTCATATTGGCTGGGCGCGACCTCGTTGTGACGGGTCTTCACCGGGACGCCGAGCCTGGAGAGTTCGACCTCTGCGTCGGCCATGCAGGCCAGCACGCGTTCGGGGATGACGCCGAAGTATTGATCTTCCAATTCCTGGCCCTTGGGCGGCTTGGCGCCGAACAGGGTGCGTCCGGTGGAAATCAGGTCGGGGCGGGCCAGGTAGAAGTTCTTATCGATCAGGAAGTATTCCTGCTCGGCGCCGACGGTGGTGAAGACCTTGTGGACGTCCTTGCCGAAGAGCTTGAGGATGCGGATGGCCTGGGTGGAAAGGGCGGCCATGGAGCGAAGGAGCGGGGTTTTCTTGTCGAGTGCTTCGCCGGTCCAGCTGAGGAAGGCCGTCGGGATGACGAGCGTTGAACCATTGGCGTGATCGAGGACGTAGGCCGGGCTGGTCGGGTCCCAGGCGGTATAGCCGCGTGCTTCGAAGGTGGCGCGCAGGCCGCCCGAGGGGAAGCTCGATGCATCCGGCTCACCCTTGATCAATTCACGTCCGGAAAACTCAGTGAGAGTCGATCCGGTATCGGTGGGACTCAGGAAGCTGTCATGCTTCTCGGCGGTGAGGCCGGTCATGGGTTGGAACAGGTGCGTGAAATGCGTCGCGCCCTTCTCGATGGCCCAATCCTTCATTGCCGTGGCGACTGAATCGGCGATCATCGGATCGAGCGGAGCGCCCTGGCGGATCGTCTTCTGAAGCGCCTTGAAGATCGGCTTGGGAAGCCGCTGACGTTGTACTTCTTCGTTGAAGACAGCTTCGCCGAAGAGGTCTTTCGCGTGCACCTTCCGGAAATCGACGTAATTGAGTTTATGACGTGTGGTGGCAATCGCCTGAATTGCCGCGAAACGGGGGTTCTCGAAACCCATGACTTCCTGGCTCCTGTCTTAAAAGAAGAATGAAAGGCGCACCGCATCTGTTCAGTAATTAGCGTGAATCAGATTTTCAGTGCCATAGTGAGAGCGGTTTGGTTGGGGAAGGAATATAAAGGCGCGTCGGCATGGCTGCAAGAGAATAGCGAAAATTTCGACAATGTCATTGCGCTGAAACAGTGCCTTCAAAGCTTAATCAATTATTCAACAGGATGTTATCGATTGAGCGGCGACCGGCGCGATCGCGGCGACTGCCTATTAACTGGTCACGGATTTCAAGCCGAGTTCCCATTTGATTGGCCTTGCCGCTCAAGATGATTGGGCGCAACTTCTGCCGCCATTCGACCAAAGATCATCCGGCCCGCACTGGTCTGTAGCTCGCGGGTGACCACAAAATCCACTTCCTGATTGAGATGTGGCTTGGCCTGCTCGACAACAACCATCGTCCCATCATTAAGGTACCCAACGCCTTGGCCGGCTTCCTCACCGAGTTTCACCACTTGCACGCGCATCTTTTCGCCGGGGATGACAACCGGCCGCAACGCGGTCGCAAGATCATTGATGTTGATGACACCGACGCCCGTGAGCTGCGCGACTTTGTTGAGGTTGTAATCGTTGGTGAGAATTCGAGCGTTAAGGGCGCGGGCCAGTTCAACCAGTTGCTGATCCACGGCGCCCTTTTCCTGGCGCGGTGATTCGTAAAGTGTGACGTCGGCTTTGCTGCCCTTGCGGAGCCGACCCAGGATGTCCAATCCACGGCGGCCGCGATTGCGCTTGAGCCGGTCGGCGCTATCGGCCACTGCCTGAAGTTCATCGACAACGAAATTCGGAACCACCAATTGCGTCTCGATCATGCCGGTCTCGATGATGTCCGCGATCCGGCCATCGATCAGCACGCTGGTGTCCAGCAGAATGGGCCGGGCACCTTTTGTTTCCTTGCTGAATTCGATATACGGGATGATGAAGCGGAAATCGTCTTTGGTCTGGAGGACGAAGCTGATCGAGAGGTAGCAGCACATGACGCCAACCACCATGTCGATGAACCGCTTAAGCGCCTCGCGTTGGGCATCGACCTTGAGAGCCTCGATCGCATGGGGCTGGTAATAGGTGTCCACCGCGAGGCTGACAACGAAGCTCAGGGCGTATGCGATGGCGATGCCCACTAACAAGCCGAAGAATGATCCGGCGAGGATCGCAAGCTTACGGCGTGGAGAAAACACATCGACCGCAATCAATGCCAATGCGAAGACAATCGCGGCAAGCACCACCAACGCGAACGCGGGAGCACCCGTTTCGCGGGCGGCATGGGCTACATAGAACCAACCTAACGCCGCCATCAGCAGCACGAACAGGGCGCGTAGGATGTAAAGAACCATTCGCGACTCCCCGCAAAAGAGACTTGGCCTATCCCGAATATACGGGATCGAAGGAAGGTCGTCCAATCACGGTGATGACCTCAGAAACGAGGTGTGAAGGCGTTAAAGAGGAGTATAATCGATCTGTCATGAAGCTGATCGCGCTTTACAGCGTTTTTGACGGCGAAGAGTTGCTTGAAGGCTCGGTGCGGCAAATCAGGCCGCACGTGGATTTTGTTCTATGCTCGGTGCAGACGGTTTCGTATGCGGGCGAGGTCTACGAAGGCGGGGCCGACAAGGCTTATGAGTTGAAGCGCCAGGGCTTAGTGGATGAAGTGGTCGTCTATACCCCCCAGCCCGCTGAACGCCCACAGATGGATGAACTGCGGAAGCGTTTTGGGGCGATGCAGAAAGGCTATAAGTCGGGCTTTACGCATTTCTTTCACATGGATTGTGACGAGTACTACTTGTCGGATCAGTTTAAGGCCGCCCGGGATCATCTGGATGCCAGCGACGCCGATGGGTCGGTGGCCTACATCCAGGGATATTTCAAACGACCCGACTGGGAGCTGGATGATGTTGACCGGGCTTTTGTCCCGTTCATCCATCGATATCGCGAGGGTTTGCACTGCTGCGGCTCGAATTACCCCTATTTGTGCGATCCAACGCGTACGGTGAACGCGAAAAATATCATCGTTCTGCCGCGAGAGATGGTCCTGATGCACCATTATTCCTGGGTTCGCAATGACATTGGCCGGAAGATGAGGAATTGTTCGACAGCTGGAGCGCTGGATGACTCGCAAATCCTTGAGGACTATGAACGCGCCGAAATCGGATCGAACGTCCGCCAGCTAAAACGTCGGCTCCGCCAGGGGAAGAATTTGTTTAACATTTCGGTGGGGGCCGTGCCGGCAGTCGTGCAATGATGGTGAGGAGTTTGAGAATGATGCATCGTCGATTTCGTTGGCTTGGATTTGCGCTGTTGCTGATTGGGCTGGCCACCGCTGCTTCAGGATCCCGCGACGATCACCCGACAACGTTGCCGGCCGTTGATTTCACGCAAACGTGGCTGCTGCATTTGCCCGGAATCGGAGGAGCCCGATCGCTCGACCGTCATATGACGATCGGACTGAAAGAGGGCGGCTGGGATGGGCCGATTTCTATTTACGACTGGACGGCCAACGATCCCGGAATTGACGCACTCCTTTCATACAAACGCAATCGTGAACAAGCTGAGAAGGTGGAGAAGCAGATCGAGGAAAAGCTGCGAAAGGACCCGGGGCTAAAGATCGCCGTAACCTGCCACAGCGGGGGAACTGGGATTGCCGTTTGGGCGCTTGAAGGGCTGCCCGAGGGGATGCAGATTCAGACACTTGTCCTGCTGGCATCGGCATTATCGCCGGATTACGACTTGTCCAATGCCCTGAAGCACGTGCGGGGCAAAGCGTACGTCTATTACAGCAAAAATGATCAGGTCGTGCTCGGCGCCGGAACCCGGCTCTTTGGAACAATCGACGGTGTGAAGACTAACGCGGCAGGACTCATCGGATTCAAAAAGCCCGACTCGGCTGACGAAAAATCGTATGCGAAATTGGTCCAGATACCTTACGACGACGGCTGGATCGCGTTTCAGAATATCGGCAACCACGTGGGGTGCATGTCTCAACCGTTTGCCGAGAAGATTTTATCGCCGATGCTGATCGATGAGACGGCAATCGCTCAGGGGAAGAGCCGCTCGGTTGATGCCCATTAGTGCGGTGGACGAATGGTTTGAACTTCACAATGGTTTGAACTTCATACCGGCGGATTTGCGCTGCGCCGCACTGTGATCGCGAATCCGATCGTGGCAATCGCGCCATGAACCAGTATGGCCGGCATAATGCTGCGGGGTAAATGATAAGGAATATCCTGGTTCAGGATCGTGAGCCGTTGATATGCCAGAGGGGCGCGGTCCCATGCACCCAGATGCTGGAGGACCCCATTGATGGCGAGCAGGGGGTGGGCGACGACCAGCTCGTTGACCCGCGACTGGTTGAGCCCATGGCTGAGCCACACAGGCCATGTCAGCCAAAAGAGTGCGACGACCACCACGACCGCCGCGGCAAGGGAGGTGGGGATTGGCAGGCGGCTCAGCGCCGATGCCGCGCCTGCTAAGGCCAAAAAAAACGCGAAGCAAATCAACAGGCATCGCATCCACTCGACAGCCGTGACATCGCAAAAGAGCAGTGCAACTGCCCAACAGACGCCAACGCCCAGACCGGCCGCAAGCGGGGAGTTCCAGCGTGCAGCCGGCGGTTCCATCAATGTAAGAAATGGAACATATAGAGCGCCGAGCATCACGGCGCCAAAGAACAGCGCCAAGCCGGGGCCGGTACTCCACGCACACCACGAGGTAGCCCCAATCGCGAAGAGAAACGGGGCGACCGCGGGTTTGAGCCATCGGCTTGCAAGCGCGCTCATGAGATAAACCGTCCGCGATCAATCACTTGGTTTGGGGCCGCGGCACGGTGAGGTCCTGATACGATTTCTCCAATTCATCGATCGTGCGCTGAACACGGTCTGCCGCGTCGATAAGCTTCTGCTGGCGAGCGCGAAGCTCCTGGATAACCCTGTAATGTGTCTCCGCTGCGACGCGCAGCGCCTCACGTCGCGGACCCACCTGCTGCTCCCACTGGTCCTTAAGCTCTTTAACGTTGTCTTGTGCAGCCTTTACATCTGCCTCAACACTGGCGGTGGCTTGCTCGGCGTTGGCGGGTATGGCGATTGGGGTCGCATCTGCCTTGGGAGTTGTTGGCTGGGTGGCCGGAGTCGACGCGGGATCCGGAGCAGGCGAGTTGCCAACGGGCTCCATAACCATACAAACTTTTGCACCGGCTTTGGGTGTCACGTCCGGGTTGCGTTCCCATTCGAGCGTTTCATTTGAGCTGCTGGCGATCTGTGGGATATCGATTACGGTCAGATCAAAATTCACGATGCTGACCAGATAGCCGGTAATGTCCGCTGCGTATTTTCCATCGGGCAGAACGCGGGAGCCCGCAAAGACCCAGGTGAAAGGCGGAGCAGTCTTCTTGGTTTTCGTGTCCCGCATCCATCGCCACGCCGGTACGCTTACAGTCTTTCCATCGCGATCGAATTGCATCGTGATTTGGAGCGGGGGTCCTTGCGGAGGCGTCCATTTCTGAGTGGATTCGGAATATCGAACGGGCTGCCCCGGCTGAAGCCCCATCGCTAGCAAGGCGGCATGTAAATCCGAAGGCTTCACTTCCGAGCGAATCATGGCCTCGTAGTCGTTCGTGCCCTTCACGCAGCAGAAGAATTCGAGCGGGGCATTGCACGCAAGCATCTCGCATTCAACGCGAACCTGCTTGGTTTTGGCGCTGAACTCGAGGTGTGGAAGCTTGCCAACTTTTGCATCGTCCGCTGGAGCTCCCTGGGCGGAGCAGGAGCACACGAAAAGAACCAGCAGGAGTACAGAGCGGGGCATGCAACCTCCCTAAGGTGAACGTTGCAAGATCGCGGCGCGACTTCGCAGTGGCCGGCAGTTTAACGGCGGGTTAAGGGTGCATGCAAAGGCGCAGCGGCCGAGATATCCGAGTTAAGCAGTGAAAGAAGTTCGTAAATGGCCCGAAGGCGGGGGGTTTGAACGTTCATCTCGAGTGCCAGGCGCAGAGGCTCGGCAAGGATTGGCCCCAGTTCCATCGGCCGGCCCTGCTCGCGGTCGATTTGCATGCTCGTGCGATAAGTGCCCATTCCCCATGTGAAGGGGATGGCTTTGTGGATGAAGTCGCCGGTGATGGGGATTTTCTGTGCTGCCGCGATTGCCACAACCTCGGCCATCAGCGCGCTTACATATTGCACACCCGATTCACTGCCAAGCAGGCGGTCGGTCGAAAGTCCCAGCAGAGCACCCAACCCGCTGAATGCGACATTCCAGGCCAGCTTTTGCCACTTGCCCACCCGTATGTCGTCAAGGACTTCAGCCTCAACTTGCGATCGTTTGAACGCCGTCGCAATGCGCTGAGCACGACCATCAGAGCGGGCAACGAAATCGGCCAGCTGAATGCGTCCGCCAAAAGTATGATTGATTGTGCCCGGCGCAATCCGCGTGCTGCAAATCCAGGCCAGGCCGCCGATGACGCGGCTCGGGCCGAATCGGCTGGCAAAATCCTTCTCGTTGCCCAAACCATTTTGAAGCGTGAGTATCGCGGTCTCCGGACCGAGCAAAGGACCAATCAGCGATTCATATAAATCCGCGGAGGTGGATTTCAACGTAACAACGACCAGATCCACCGATGGGAATTGCTCAACTTTTTCGTGGCCGTGAAATTGACTTGGGGCAAGATTGAAGTCTCCATTGACGCTCTGAATCTTCCATCCGACGCGATTGACTTGCTCATAATCCGAGCGCAGAAGGAAATGAACTTCGTGCCCATGCTGGGCCAGGCGAGCGCCGTAATACCCTCCAATCGCGCCGGCGCCAACGATCGCAATGGTGAGGGACGATGACATATCGTAGATCGCTCCGCGACGACGGTTCTGGCTTAAAGAGCGGAAGTAAAAATCTGTTGGAACTCTGCTTCCCCAACTTTGCGCGGGTTAAAAGTCGCCGTCCACTGTTTGGCGGCGATCGCTGCAAGCTTGGGCAGCAGTTCCGGCATTGCATCGACTTCAGAGAGTTTCTTGGGGAGGCCCGCCACCGTGAGCATTCGCGTAAGCCGGTCGGCCAATGCATGGGCGTCGGGCATCAGATCTGAATAGGGATTTTCACCCGCGGCCGCATTGAATCGAACGACATGGGGGAGCATCAGTCCAACCGCGACACCGTGTACCGTGTCGCACAGCGCGGTCAGCGCATTGGCACAGGAGTGGGCGGCCCCAAGCATGGAGTTTTCGATTGCCGCACCGGCAATGTGCGAGCCCAGAAGCATCTGTTCGCGAGCCTTGGCATCATTGGGATCCAGCATGACGCGCTCAAATGCCGGTTCGAGTAAATCCCACGCTTCACGCGACAGCCGTCTCGACGTTTCATTTCGTTTCAATGAGGCGGCGGTCTCCACCGCATGCGCCACCGCATCAATACCCGTCGCGGCAGCGACGCCTGGCGGAACTGTCGCGATCAATTCCGGATCGAGAATTGCAACCCGAGGCAGCGCCTTCACATCCCCGCAAGCCATTTTCTGATGCGTTTCGGGATCGGTAATCAACGCAAACGATTGGGCATCGCTTCCCGTCCCGGCCGTCGTCGGAATCGCGATAAACGGCAGCATCGGCTGCGTCGCTTTATTCACGCCCCAGTAATCCTGCATCCGGCCGCCATTGGTCAGCAGGAAGTTGATGCCCTTGGCGCAGTCCATCGCACTACCGCCGCCCAGGCCGATGATCAGATCGGGCTTGAACGGACGCGCGATAATCAATCCTTTACGCACGTGCTCGGTAGTAGGGTTCTGATCGGCATCGTCATATACGCGCACCGGGACGTCGGCCTTGTATAAGGATCGAACGGCGCGATCGACATGGCCGGCTTTGGTGATGCCCGGATCACTCACCAGGAGAACCCGCGTTGCGCCTTCGGCCTTAGCGATTTCGCCGACGCGATTGAGATTGCCGGCGCCAAATGCAATTCTGACGCGGGAGCCGGGCAGTTCAGTAGGGACGGGGGATTTGGAAAACATCATTCGGGCTTGTTCGTGACACGGGCTTCCAGCCCGCGCTGGGAACGCCACAATTGGGATTCAGTCCGGGTGCCAACCCTCGTTCAATCTACACTATACGCAGGTAATGGTTGAACAATGCGGGTTGCCGGGGCCAGATGTTTCAGAAGCCCTCGAAAACTTTCGCTACCGGGATCGTAAACCCGGGGACGACGTCTTCACCGGTAAGCACGTCGCCCTCCTTCAAAATCCGAACAGCATCGGGGCCACGGTAGATCGATACGGTCCGGTGTTTCGAATTCATCCCCCATGCCAGCAGCGTGTTGTTCTCGAAATACTGCACCAACTTTTTCTGAAAGCGTTTTGGGGTATCGCTGGGCGATCGGAATTCGATCGCCAAATCCGGGGATCCTTCAAAGAACCCTTCCGATACTTCATGAAGGCCGGCGAGGCGAGACTTCGAGACGAACGAAATGTCGGGAATCAATACATCACGGCTCTTCATGCGAAACCCGGTCTGCCCATCGAAAACTTCACCGAGCTGGTGCTGATAGACATGTACGGTAAATGCGCTGGCGAACCGCATGATCAGCCGCCCGTGCTTCGATCCCGCGGGACTCATCACGATCTCCCCGTTGAGCAGTTCACGCTTATAGCCGTCCTTCGGGAGGGCCATTAGTTCTTCGTCAGTGGGTAACGTTTTTATAGGCATGACAGCACCCGGGATTGTTATACCTCAACCGCCTCGATTTGAAACGCACGCTGGCGATAGAGATGCTCAAAGAGATTTCCCTCATGCGGCTGATCCCAGCTCAACTGCCATGTCGGGACCACGCCCACATTCAGCCGATCGATGTGAGGGGAGTTCATCATGGCCCGGGCGAAGTTCTTGTCCTTCGTCAGCACCGTTCCAACCAGGGTCGGTCCAACGGCTTCGGGCATCTCGGCGATGGGGCATTCCACGACTGACGCATAGGGGAACAGGAATTCCTTGTTCGCAAGGGTGTGGTCGCGGTCGCAGCGAATGATGGTCGGCAGGAGCCAGGCAAGGCGGCCCTGTTGAACGAGACGATGCGTGCCACGAATCTCGGCGGTGAGCTCGCGTGCGCCAGGCAGGCCCGCATTGATCATTGCCGACATGCGGACGGCCATCTGCGGGTTGGCAAACGCGGCAATCTGGGCGTTCGGATCATCGGCGGGAAGGGCCTTTACCTGCGCCAGCTTTTGCGCGACGGCGTTTGCGATCTGGTCGCCATTCTTTGGCGTCCAGACAGACGATGCATTGATGCACGACCGGCCGCCGTTGGCTGAAATCGATGAGGCGATCAAGTCGACGTACTTCTCCCATTCTCTGGCCGCGTCTTCTCCAAGAATGACCTTGCTGTACCCCGGCCCATGCAGCTCAACACGGGGGTCGTGCGACCAGGCCTTGGTAGTGGAAGCATCGCCAAACAGCATTGCGCGATCGACCACCTGGAGCAGCGTGGATGCGCCACCGTGATCGGTTGGATAGAAGCCAAACGCTTCGCGCGGGATGCCTGCCGCGGCTAGGGCCTCGAGCACCCGCAGAGGCGTCCAGGGTTCTTCACGTCCTGGTTTCAGGATGATCGGGGTTTTGAGGGCAATGGCTGGAATCCAGAGCGAGTGAACCCCGGGGGAGTTGCTCGGGAGTACCGCCCCAAATGTTTTGGCCTCGCGGAAGTAGCTCAGCGTCCGGCCATCGTCGGAGCCATAGCCTTTATCGAGAATTGATAGATCAAATCCACGAGTGAGACCTGCAAGGATCACATCCATCTCATCGAGAACGCGATGAATCTTCTTGGCGTTCAGCCGGCAATAGCTGTGCGGCATTCCCGTGGTGGAAGAAAGCTGGCGGATGTAATCATCGAATGTCTGCTTCGTGTCGCCGACGGGCAGCGTGCCGGTCATCAGCAGTTCCGCGGCCTTCTTGCACATCGCGATCAGTTGCTTGATGGTGAACTGCTCGAGGATGTCGAAATCCCACCGATGCACGTCCCGGCTAATCAGCCCGCCATTGGCCTGGCTCACCTCGGCCACGGGTTCGCCGGTGGCATGGTGAACTATCTGGATCTTGTCGATGGATTCGTAGGGCTTGCCTTGACGCAGGATTGGGATGTGTAGCATTTTGATTTCCAAAAAACAGGTTCGTCAGTTAATTCGATTCCTCGGGGAGCCAGAGTTCTCCGAGGGGGATTTCCAAGTCGTCAAAAGGCGGCAGTTGGACCCTGTCGTTTTTAGATCCCTTTGCAAGAAGTTTATACCGGCCGGTCGTGTGGCGATAAGCTTCGACGGTTCGTTTTTGAGGGTCAAGAATCCAATAAAACTTAACGCGACCCGCGGCGTACTGTTTGAACTTATCCCGCCGATCGATGATCCCGCTGCTGGGACTGATGATTTCGACACATAAATCCGGCGGCGCGTTCAGGGCGTCATCTCCCGGAATGAGATGAACGCGGTCCTTGCGATAGTAAATCAAATCAGGCCGACGGACATCATGTTTGCCGAAGATCGTGTCCACATCGCCCAACAGCTCGCCCAGATCGCGCTCAACAATATGATTTAGAAGAAAGCGCGTGAGCATCTTGTCGGGACGCGAGTGCCTGGGTCGCGGGCTTGGGCTCACGGCAATCTCCCCATCAACGAGTTCGAGCCGAACGCCAGGTGGATCATCTCCAAGCATGGCGAATTGTCGCGCAGTCATTTTGGTTGTGCTGACGACGGGCATTGCACACCTCTTCTGTCGGGATTATAGCGGAAGGAAACGACCGGAGGCTACCGGCCGTCCGTTGCGGCCTGAGCGGGGGAGGATTGCAGGCGGCTGATGGCGAAGCGGGCCTCGGCGGAGTTGGGGTGAGTTCTCAAGTAGCTCTTGTAATGGCTGATGGCCGCCGTCGCGTTGTTGGATTCTGCAAGCAAGCGGGCGATGCGCAATTCCGTATCCGCAAAGCCGGGGAACCGCCGGAACGTTTCGGTGAAGGCGGCAATGGCGGCAGGACGGTTGTGGGTCGCGTTTAGCGCGTCGGCAAGCATGTAGTAAGAAGTGGGGACTCGCGGCGCAAGCGTGCATGCCGCCTGTAAAAAGGGAATGGCCTCGGCAGGGCGGTCGAGCTTACACAGCGTCAAAGCGATGTTAAACAGGAGCGGTGCGTCCTTGGGGCGAACTTCGAGGACCGCAAGATAATGGTCCAGCGCCTCTTCCAGTTGCGTCGGCCCACCGCGATTGAGAAGCACGTAGCCGAGTTGGAGATGCGCCACTTCACTTCGCGGATTGACCTGCAATGTTCGATGGAACAGCGACCCGGTGTCTTCCCAATAATTCACTTGCGCCCGGCAAAGCGTCGCAAGAATCAGGATGACTGCCAATGGCGCCGCCACCGCCGCCGAGCGCCATCGCGTTTGCATCAACGTTGGGGCCACCTGTTTGATGGCGAACGAGATGATCAGCGACGCGCCCAGCAGCGACAGATAAAGATACCGATCTGCAACAGTTGAAAACCCCTGAAAATCAAACGGTGCGAGCCCGAGCATGGGAAACACGCCGAGCACGAAGATTGCCGCCCCGCACAGCAGCCACGGAAACCGCCGACGAACCAGCCAGCATGCCAGCAGTGTGGCGACTGGAAAGATCCAAATCACGTACGTGGTCCATTGCGCGAGAACCCGAGCCGGTGGACGGCCGTAGTCGGGAATCAGATTGATCGGGAGGACAAGCTTTCCAAGATAAAAAGCCAGCGCATCGCCCGCCACAAACGGCCGTTGCCAGAGCGGCGGCTGAAAGGCGTTGGTCCCCGCGTGAATGTGATGCGTAATCAACGCGTCGGCTCCGCCAATGAGCAGCCAGATCGCCAGCGGGGCGCAATCACGCACTCGGCCGCCCAACAGGAACAGTTGAATGGCCATCGCGATTAAAGGAAGCATCACCACCGATGGCTTGCTCAGAAGTGCCAGCACAAAGCACAGCGTGCTAATCCCAAACATTCCCCACCGGCCGACACTTTTACCTGGCCGCTCTATTGAGCTGAAGTACGCCAGCAACGCACCGAGGGCCAGCGCTCCGCTCAACGGCGTGTACATGTTTGAAGCCCAGGATACCGGCTCGGCCTGCAATGGGTTGAGCGCGAAAAAAGCCGCGCCGGCCGCCGCGGCCCAGTCGGATTTCACCAGCTTGCGAAGCAGCAAAAACGCCAACGCCGCCGCCAGCATGTGAAAAGACAGGTTGAGCGCGTGAAACGCCGGCGCATTGAGCGTTGAGCCATTGTTTAAATGCCCGGGGGTCCGCGCCACATGGGCCAGGGCCCACCAGATTGTGTAATTGAGCGGCACCAGAAACTGGTTGTATCCGTGCATCGGATTCGACCAGAACTTTGCCAGGCCGGTCAGCGTGGGTGGGTCGAGATCGGCATTTCGAAGGATGAAAAAGTCATCATCCCAATAAACGAACCAGTGATTCAGCACCGGATAAAAGACCGCGAACGTGGCCACTACGATCGCAATCGTAATCCAGAAGGCCCGACCCCCGGATGGGCGCGTCGTCAAGTCGGACACGGACGAATCATCAAGGGAGGTTTGGGGCATAGGCGCGCTACTGATCAATCTGAGGATCGACCCGATTTCGCGCCTAAATAATCAAAGGACGCAAGTCCCGTAAAAGCCCCTGCAGAAGGGGTAACAAATGACTGTGCTCAATTCCGCGCCATTGCTTTTAAGTGGCACGGCCTTCCCCTTCGGGTCTGAGCCTCAGGGTCGAAGACAGGC
>DAIRGS010000496.1:0-2482 GCA_036794395.1 Tepidisphaeraceae bacterium
ATCAACAGCAACGCCAGTGCATGGTCCGACTGGCGGATGCTCGCGTGCCCTTGGCGCTTTACACACCCACGATCTCCCCATCGCACACATCACCCAAGGCCGTGGAACGATATGTCCGAAAGCGCATGCGGCGGTGGAAGTTCACGCTTTCAGCCGCTGAAGCGCAAACGGCGCTGGAGACGAAGAAGAAGGATATCCGTGACCGGTTCTTTCAGGAGGGAACGGGCGAGGAGCCCCAAGGAACTCGATTCAAGGTGCGAAGAGAAACCGGGAAGTAACACTTCACCGATCGCGATTGTCCGAACCATTGGGGCGATGATTTCCGTCTGGGGTCGGGGTTCCTCGCTTTGGTGGAATGCTCCCACGACGGTTTTCAGAAGCCGCCCCGCCGCGATCGGACTGAGCGCCACCGCTGCGTTGGGTCGGATCGGAAGAGGGGTTTACGGGCGGATGAGTCCGTGTTGCACCATCACCCTTTGCGGGCTGCGTTGCCGGTTTTCCCCCGCGGTTTGCGGTCGGTTGCCGGGTGATAGGCGGAGAGGCCGCATTTGAGGAAGCCTGTTCCCGACCTCCGTTTGACACGGGAGCCTTAGAAAACGGAAGGGATGCGATGACCGTTGTGCGGTCATGATTATCCAACGGTGCCGCCGGCCGGCTCGTGGCTCCATCGTGGCGATCTGTATCGCGAGCCAGGGTATGCGAAGGGAGCTCCTTCACATTCAGAAACATGTTGTTTTCTATTTCCACCGCGTTGATGTTCACCGTGTCAGCCGGCCGGGCCGCGATTTGAGGTCCGGGCCGAAAGCCTGATGGCGCGACTGGCACCACTTGTACCTCGGTTGGTATTGGGCGTGGACCGACCGCACTCTCGATGCCGCCTGCGGGCTCCGCAATTGGAGGGGGACTCGGGACAATTGGAGTGCGCGCAATGTGTGGCGGGCTTGATACTAATACGGCGGGCGGCGTTGACGTAACGTGATTTGAATAAACGTTGGAATGCGAGTTGCCGAACAACGCGCTGGTAACACTCCGCACGCAACTCACGCCGTAGGCCAGGAGCACACAAATCAGAGCGATGGGAATTCCGTACAGGGCGACGCGCAGCACACGTCGAATTGCCTTTCCGACCAGTTTCCCTGCGGGTGTGACTTCAAAGTGCATAGACACATTCCTTTCCCGTTCGAACTGACAGATAATGAAATATATTTGACATTACTCGTTATTTGCGCTATACTTACGGCAGATACATCCATTGCCCCGCACGCCTTTTCTGTCACTGTTTTCCACTAAAAAGGAGTCGATCATGGACGACCACACGGTCTTGCACTTCATCTCTGCGCGCCGAAAGCGTCGGCTTACTGAGCCCCTACCAGAGACGTTCAATACACCCAATCCACACGCGGATGTGGGCAGGCTTTGCAAGTGCTGTTCGCAAATCTGTCGCGATATGCCGGCAGCGATGCAACAACGCGTCTCCCAGGTTCTGGCCGAGGAGCTCAGCACTTTGCTACGCGACTTCTGCTTCGACCTCAGTCTCGTGAAGCACGATGGAGAACTCGACAGAGTTTTTAATCGCTCAGGTCTGATGGCGGCGGTCAGTGTTGCGTTTGCCCCGTTTGACGAGATCCAATATCTCGAAAAACGCTTTAGTGTCGGGAAGCCCTGACAGCCCCTTTCGGAACCGTCCCTGGACGGTTCCTTTTTTATAATTCGAGCTTTTCCCGCGATTTTTGCATTGATCCATCCAAATAGTCGAGGCGCTCTTTCTTCTGGGCCTTGGTCAAGTTGCTCTCTTCGATTTCCTTTCTCTTAGCCTCCCATTGTTCCATGAATTCCCCCAAGGCAGTGAACCGGAGATCCATCGCGGCCTTTTCCGCGTCAAACTTCCGCTTCCAGAGCACCTGCGAATCCTCGGTCTTCGGAGCCGGTTTGGTGAGCTTCACATACTCTTGTCGGATCTGGGTGAAGCTGATCGCATTTCGCATCATGGCTAACACGCCAGCGGCATTCGGCACGGTCACGGCAAACTGCACCTCATTTGAAAACTTATGGACTAAGCCAAGGATGCTGCTTCGGGTGAAGAAGCTGTAGAAGTATTCACCCGGATCGAGTTGCTCCGGCTTGGAATCATCAATGCGGCTGTTGACGATCATCTCCCCATGATCGCCCGACTTGCCGAACCCTTTGGTGCTGCGGTATCCGACAATCGTCCCACGAAAACCAGGTTTGAACTGCCACCCCAAGTGAATCTCCGGTGGGCCTTTCAGTTGCCCTTCCTCGGTGATGGTGGGCAAGACGATTTCGCTGTACACGATGAACGCTCGACTCTGGTGGGGTCGAAGCGGTGCCGCCGTTGCGCTGAAGGGTGCCGGCTCTTGGCCACTTGCATCAATAATGTTGTGCCGGTTCACGACCTGAATCGCCTGTCCGTTGCCGTCCATAGATATCCCCAAAAGAGTTGAATAGTCCGAACACCGACAAA
>DAIRGS010000228.1:0-11733 GCA_036794395.1 Tepidisphaeraceae bacterium
ACTGGAAGTCATTGGTCTAAACATGACTGCGCCTCTTCTCTACTCGACGTTAATCTTTTCGACTGAATCCTGAACTTTCCAGATTGGAGCACTTCATGGATCGCATCGCCCATCCGCCGCAACTTCCGCCGCGCCCGGCTGATGGGCATAAGGGTATGTTTGGCCGGGTGCTGGTGGTGGGGGGGAACGAGGAGATGATCGGCGCGCCGGTGTTGGCCGGCACCTCGGCGTTGAAAATGGGGGCGGGGCTTGTGCAAATTGCCGTTGCCAGGTCGATCCTTGCCGCGTGCCTTTCGATTACGCCCGAGCTGATCGGGTTGGGCTTGCGGAAGGGCGTAAACAAAGTCCGGCTGCTCAATGCGGCCGAAAAAGCTGACGCAATTGTCATCGGCCCGGGTTTGGGCCAGTCGCCCGAAGCCGCCAAACGGCTCAACTGTCTGATCCGCCTCGATAAACCCATGGTCGTCGACGCCGATGCGCTCAACCTCATCGCCGCCATGAAAAAATGGCCCCCATCCTTTAAAGCCCATGCCGTCCTCACCCCTCATCCAGGGGAAATGGGCCGATTGGTGAAGCTCATTGGGCGGTCTGAAGTTCCAACCGACGAACCTGGCCGCATCGATATCGCCACTGAAGCAGCCCGGGCCTTTGGACAGCTCATCGTCCTGAAAGGCAGCCGGACCATCGTGACCGACGGCGCCCGGCTCTACATCAACGACACCGGCGACAGCAGCCTCTCCAAAGCCGGCACCGGCGATATTCTCAGCGGAATAATCGGGACTTTATTGTCGCAAAAACTCAACTCTTTCGATGCCGCCACCCTGGCGGTTTGGCTCCATGGAAAGGCCGGAGAAATTGCCGGCAAACGCCTCGGAAACCGCTGTGTCTTGGCTCGCGATGTGATCGAATCGATTCCTGCCGCGATTGCTGCCCGAGAATCCGATAACCTGTCCTGACGCGTTATTAGACATTGAAGTAGTGAATTCGCGCACCAAGTTTTTGACCCGGTCGCGCCCGCTCGCCTATACTGCCCTCAGCCGGGGAGGTCAGTTCTGGCAGGAGTGGGTGTATGGAAGCGCAAGGCGACCTTGTGGATAGCTCACGCGAACTCGAACCCCTTGTCGAGTTGTTTCGACTTCTCTCCGATAAAACCCGAATGCAGATTCTGATTATTCTGGCCAAGGGCGAGCGCAATGTCGGCAGTCTTTGCGAGGAGCTGCGCCTCCCCCAGCCAACCGTCTCCCATCACCTCGGCCTGCTCCGCTCCAAGAACCTGATCACCAATCGCCGCAACGGCAAGCAGGTGTTTTACGCCCTCGATGATCAAATCTCAGTCGATAAGGCGGGCCAGATCAGCATTCAGTCCCAACTATTCAACATCCGAATCGGCGAACCCATTTCGCCCAACAATCAGTTGCCCGCCTGAGTGGCCGGCCCCAGGCTCGCTGCTCCCCGTTTAGCCGTTACATTTTCCGGATCGATCGCCAGTGCATTTCGGTACTCTGCCCTTGCCGCGTCGATATCTTTTCTGGCGAGCACGTCACCCAGCAGCGCGTGCGCCTCGGCATCCCGCGGATCGGTCCTGATTGACTCGGCCAGCGTTGCCGCCGCCTGCTCAAGCTGTTCGCTCTGAATCAGCGCCCGCGCCAGGCCATCTCGAGTTGCCACGTCGTTGCCGTTCCGATCGATCGCCATCTGGTACATGTGTGCGGCAAGGTTCGATCGCTTCTGCTCCATCAGCAGATCCGCCATCCCGGCAATTCTCCTTGCAGGCAGATCACACTGAGCCTCAGAGGCCGGTGTAAACATGAACCCAAGCTGCGCGCTCACGATCCGGCTCTGGGGATTGGTCCGCAGGGTGTAATCGAACAGTGTCCACCCGTTTCGCCAGTGCGACATCTGCCGGGCGGACATCACCGCCAGCGCCGCGATCACCAGGCTTACCCCAATCCGGTAAGCCATCGCTCGCTCTACCTTCGACAGCAACACCGCAATCACAATCGCCACCCCGAACATCGCCAGATAGGCATACCGATCCGCAACTGTCGAGAAAGTCTGAAAGTTGAACGGTGCCAGCCCCAATGTCGGCAGTAGCGCGACCATGAAAACCGCGCCGGCACCGTTCAGCCAGGCCGCGCGCTTTCGTATCGCGCGCATCAAGACAAAAATCGCAACCGGAATCATCCCCGCCACCCAAACCCCAGGATGCCCCAGCACCCAGCCCGGCGATCTTCCATAATCGGGCGACAATCGAACCGGCCAAAAAATCTTGAACAGATAAAACGCCGTCGCATCCAGCGCCACCACCGCCCGCTGCCATAAATCAAAATTCCCCACAGTCGCGCCCCTCGTCCCGTGCCGGGTCGCAATCACGATCGGCACGCTCACCATCACCCATGCCCCTAATGGCAAAATCAAATCCCGTAGCTTCCGCCCGCGAAACCCCACCTCAATCGCCCCCGCGATGAGCGGCACTGATACCGCAGCGGGCTTGGTCAGCATCGCTAAAAGAAATGCCGCAAATGCCAGCGAATAGTGAACCCGAGCTGCGCGCCGATCGCCCTGGTCCCGCGCATCGAAATACTTCAAGAATTCCAAAACCGCTGTCAGACCCAGCAACCCGCTGATCGGCGTATAGGCGCTGCTTGCCCACGCCACCGCCTCGGCTTGAATGGGATGCAATGCAAAAACCAGCGCACCCGTTGCCGCCGCCCAGGTTTTGCCCACCAACCGGCGCAATATCAAAAACACAATCACTGCCGCCAGCGAATGCGCCACGAGGTTGAGTGCATGAAACGCGGCAGGATTGAGGCCGCCCGTCACCGGTGATCGTGCCCCCATCGACACCAGCCCCCACAGCGTGTACATCACCGGCACAAAAAACTCATCCCGCGGCGGCGGAACCCAATAGTGCACCAGCTTCGAAATCGTGGCCGGGTTGTAATCCGGATTTCCCATGATCGCGATGTTGTCGTCCCACGCATCCAGAAACGCGTGGCCGAGCACCGGACTGAAAACCAGAAACGTCAGAACCCCAATCCCAATCGCGACGCACGCGCGGAATATCCCCTCGTAGTCCGGTGATGGAAGAGAAGGATGGTCGCTCATGTAACCGCAGCCCGGCGTGCTTGAAACGCAAGAAAGTAAGGGGCTGCGCATTGCCCCCTCTCCCTTCGGGAGAGGGCTGGGGTGAGGGGGAATGACGAGCTACTCCCACCAGCCAATCCAAGTAACCTGGAATTCGCCCTCACCCTAACCCTCTCCCGGAGGGAGAGGGGAAAAAGCCCCACACACTCCCGGCGAATGATTTGTCCGCATCTCAACCAAAATCCACATCCGCCACCCGATGCCGCGTGATTCCAGTCAAATAAATCTCGGCCACCGGCTGCCTACCATCCCAGCTATTCCAGATGAGTACCCGCTGCCGGTCCGAAGAAATCCCGGCGACCATTTCCGCCGATCCAGCCACGACCCTTAAACTTCGGTGTTGGCTTTGATACTGCGTGACCAGCGGATCATCGAGTCCAACGCATTCAACCGGCCCCTGATCCTCTGCCAGCAGCAGCCGCACGGAGCCCAGCCACGGAAGCGAGCCGGCCGACCGAAGCCGGGTGCTTCGGCGGGATACGCATGTGACGGCCCGTGAATATCGATCGACCGTGGAAATGGTCCCATCATCCTGCACGACGATCACCCGCCGGTCTTCGGGAACGATGGCAATGATTTCTGCTGTGGACGGCGTCGAAAGGAGATCCGCGTTGGCCCCATCCGTCGCAAAAAGCTTCCCACCCGCGCTGAAGATCATCGAAGTATCGTTCAACACTTCGACATTTCGCGGCCCGATCAGTGCACTGATCTCCGATGCCGAGCTGTCCACCACTCCGCGCAATCCCAGCTGATCGGGTGTCAATTTCGTTGTCGGCCCATCAGTGTGATCGCTTAGCCAGCACACAATCCCCGCCGCCCCGTGTGATGCCGCGTATCCCAGCTTTTCGCCGCGGTAAATCAGGCGGTTAAATCCCAGCGCCGATTCGGTGGGGGGGCTATCTTTGAAGACCTGGGCTTCGGCTGGATTTTCAGGGTCTACCCTCAAAAATCCACCTCTCGCTCCGACGAGCAGATTTCGCTTTCCGCCAATGGTTGCCCGTTGCACGCTGCGGAGCGGTCCAAGGTCGGGGGGTAACGGAAACAGCCGGGGTTGTGTTCCGCCGCCGGCTCGATCGAACTTGACCAGGTATGGCCCGGCCACCGCCCAGAGATCTCCCGCCTTCTCCTCTTTCGCTGACGCCAGCAGCAATGTCTGCAACACCGCGCCGCGGTCGCTTGTGCTGATTTGTTCGAGCACGCGCCCGGGGGATAGCTCGGGCGTTGCCGCACGGATTTCGGCAAACTGCTTGAGCAACCCCGCCGCCCGCTGCACGTGTTCGACCTGCTCGGCCGTGTGCTGCTCGGCCAGTGCGTGCTGCCGGGCCCGCATCTGCTGTTGTTGAAAGCTTGGACTGGTCAGATCCAGCGTGAAGGGTGGCAACACCTCCACCCCGCAATCAAAGGCCACCGCCACCGCCGCGACCCGCAGCGCCTCGGTCATCTCAGCAGGAGTGCCTTCGGCCATCCATTCCGCGACCGAATGCTTCTGCGCCGCTTTGGCCGCCGCCGCGTGTAATCGGGGCTCAAAATGTTTGGATACTTCTGCGTCGGTGATGGCGTATCGCGACCCCATCAGGATTTCTTCGAGCATCCGCCGTTCGGTCGTGTCGGGCAACGCCCGCGCACTGCACGTAAACCCCGCTCGCAGTTCATGCCCATCGGCGGAAAACAGCTCTTTGAGCGCCCATTCAATCCGCATGGGCCGGGTGCGCAATTCCAGCCGGCCCTCTTGCCGCCGAGCGAGTTCATTATCCCGCAATGCCATGGATCGCTCCCGCGCCAGCCATTTTTGCAGTGCAGGCTTCCAAGCCCGCACGCGTGCTCAATGCGCGGGTTGTGTATGCACTACACCCGCGCCACGGACTTCAACATCATATCCAGCCGGCTTGGTATTGGGGATATAAAAGAACGTGATCCCGAGAATCGCATAGACCGCCAAAAGCATCACCCCCTCAAACCAGTTGGTTTCCCCGTTTAGCCCCACCACGATCACCACCATGACCGTAATCAGGATCGCCGCCACCTCCATGGGCGAAAAGATCAGATCCAGCCCGTGGCCATTTCCATGACCCGCCCACGTCATTACCGCACTGAGCAGCACCAGGAACGGCGTTGTAAACAATGCGATCTGCAAACTGCTCTGATAGGTAATTGTCATCGCTGTTTCCATATCCCCGCGCTTGGCCAGGATGATGGCGGTCGATTGCTCGGCGGCGTTTCCAAAAATCGCCAACAGAATTACACCGACGAAGATTGGGTTCCAGTGCAGTGACTTACCCACCGCCTCCACCGATCCGACGAGCAATTCCGCGACGACTGCCGTGAGGACTGATGCAAACAGCAATGCCAGCACGCATTTCTTCACCGACCACATTTCATCCCCGCCTACCCCGATCGGGTCCTCGGGCGACTCGGCTGGTGCGCTGGAAAAAAGGTGGTGGTGCGTTTTTAAAGTAAACAAAAGCCCAAGCAGATAAACCGTCAACAGAACGATGGATGCCCCGATCGAAACACCTTCTTCGTGCTCGGCGAGGTGTTGATCGGTGAGTCCATAGCTGAAATGAAAGATCGCAGGAAAGAGCATCGCCGCCACCGCCACGGCGAGCATCGCCGAGTTGGTTTGCGCGCCATCGCGGGAAAACTTCTGCCGTTCGCGTTTCCATCCACCGGCCAACATGGCCCCGCCCGAAACCAGCAGGAGATTCCCCAGGATTGATCCCGTCAGCGACGCCTTCACGACATCATTCAGGCCCTTGGTCATGGCAATGATTGCGATGATGAGCTCAGCGGCGTTGCCAAATGTGGCGTTGAGTAATCCGCCGAGGGTGGGCCCGGTTCGAACGGAGAGTTGGCCGGTCGCCTCGCCCATCAGTTGGGCCAGCGGGATGATGGCCACCCCGGATAATATGAATGTAATCACCGGCTCCCATTCGCGAATCGATTCGGGCCCGTGGCCGGGCAAAAACAGGTGAACGAAAAACGCCAAAGGAAGCGCTACGTATCCGAATTTGAGAAGCAATCGCATTGGCGACGAATTGTGTTGAAGCGCGAACGGAGGTCAAATCCCATTAAAATCCGGTAATGATCGAGTCGAGCCTACAATTGCCATCCATGAATAAACCGCGGCAGCAGGGGTTTGTGAAAGTGTTTGTTATCGCCGCGATTGTGGTCGTGGTGGTTGCGATCGCGATTGGCGTGTTCTGGTTCAGCCGGCCGGGCGTGACGGTTACCCGCGTGATTGAGGGCCCGGTGGTTCAGGCATTTTATGCCACTGGCACCGTTCGGCCGCGTATCGAATATCCGATCTCAAGCAATGTGGGAGGCTTGGTCACGCAGGTCCTTGTTAGCCAGGGCCAGACCGTACACAAGGACGAGCCCCTGGCGATTGTGAGCGATCCGAATCTTCAGGCCGAGGCGGATAAGGCGCGGGCGAACCTTCAAACACGGATTGAATTTGCAGATATAAAATCGTCTCCGATTCTGATGCAGTTCGACCGGCAGATTTCCGCCGCCGAGGGGATGCTCCAGGTGGCCCAGCAGCAGGAGGAAAGATTCACTTCGCTCTCCGAAAAAAACGCCGCGTCTGCTAATGATCGCGATTCATCCATCGAGCACAAAAAGAAAATCTGGGGGGATCTTGAATCTCTCAAGGCCCAGCGGTTGGCCAAACTGCGCGAGCTTCAGCAGGACGTCGAAACCGCGCAAGCCGCAGACCGGGCGGCCAAGGAAATTCTCGCCCGCCAGACGCTTCGCAGCCCGATCGATGGAGTTGTTCTGGATCAGCCGATAGCCCAGGGAACGCGGGTGGACATCAATGGTCACATCATGCAGTTGGCGGATGTGGCGGTGCAAAGCCTGATTGTTCGAGCGGCGGTGGATGAGGAGAACGTGGCCGGCGTTGAAATCAGCCAGCATGTAAAGATCGCTCTCTATTCGTTTCCCGGGCGCACGTTCGATGGATTAGTTGTGGAGCGTTATCCGAAGGCGGACGCCACTCGCCGGACGTTTGAGGTGGATATCAGGTTTGTGGCTCCCGACCCCAAGTTCCAGCCCGGGATGACCGGCGAACTGGCGTTCATCCAACAAACCCGCGACAACGCTTTGATCGTCCCCGCCCAGGCCATCCAGCAAAACGCCGTCTGGACCCTGCGTTCCGGCCACCTCGCCAAATCCCCCGCCCAAATCGGCATCCGAAGCACCGAGCGCGCCGAAATCACCAACGGCCTCAAAGAAGGCGACCTGGTCCTCATCAGCCCCCTCGCGGGTCTGCAGGACGGCCAACTCGTCCGCATCGCCGCCACCATCGACCCCAAAGCCGCGTCCGATCTCAACAAGCCGAGCACGACGGCGGTGTTTAAGGGGTTTCAATAGCCGATAGTGCATGCGATATCGTGCGAAATGCCCTGAAAGCGTCGCATTACGTCGCAAGGATCGCATTGATGAAAACCATTGTCGGGCCGACCTATGATTTAAGTCAATCGACATAATTTATAGGTCACCTTTATGCTCGCCAATCTCCTTGGCTCAATTAACAAAGAACTTGTTCTGGTTTTTCTCGCCGCCCGCAACCGCGGCTACGCACGGCAGATCGCGCGCTTCTTTGACACGCCGCTTTCTCCGATTCAATACGCGCTCGACAGGCTCGAAATTGCCGGCGTGCTGATTAGCCGGCTAGTTGGGACCACCCGCGAATACGAATTCGATCCCCGATACGCGGCGCGCTCCGAACTTCTCCAATTGCTCAATCGCGCCCTTGATCTGTATCCGTCGAAGCTTCGCGATGAACTGCGGGAGTATCGTGCGCGCCCGCGCCGGCGAGGCAAGCCGCTTTAGTTTAACGGCAAACGGTCGTTCCGCATTCCGGGCACACACCGCTCGTGCTGCCTGTCACGTCATATTCGCAGTTCGCACAACACCCAAATCGCGGTCTTCGACGAAGTGACTTCCATGTCTCCCGTATGGAAATCACAAGGAGCCCGATTCCAGATACTGGCATCGCAGTAAGTGTGAAGACCACAAGCAGCTGCGACGCCCCGACGGGAATTCTGAAGCCAAACAAGTATTGCGGCACATCAATGTTCAATGAGAAGTGGGATCCAATAACGATTAGCCAAGCCGCAGAATGCACGCCGAACAGGACGATGAAGATTGTTCGAGCGCGGGTCATCCGATTATTCTAAATGGCCGTGCGCGATTCCGCGCCATTGCTTTTAAGTGGCACGGCCTTCCAGGCCGTGGTCGGGGTCGCTTCGGGTCCTGCGACGTGTGAGAGGTGGCAAAACCAACTCGCCGTAACCGGGCATTTTCTGGCGTTAATGCAAAAGGTTGTCCAACTGCCGAAACTTGGTTTTCCCACATTTAACCCGTCGCTGGAGGTCATCTCCCTTGATCATGCGCTGGAAGCCACATGCCACGAAAAGGCGCGGAATCGCGCACGGTCATTTAGCGAGGACGCTGGCGCGCGGGGGTTAGATCGTCGCATCATATTGCTTGCATTCGACCGAAGACTCCCAAAGATCACCCGGAGCTCTATGCGCTGGTTCATCACATTCCGCTACCTCCTCTCACACAAGCGCCAATCCCTGGTGTGCATCGCCGGCGTCACGATTTCAGTGACGATGTTTATTGCGATGACCGCCCTGATGGATGGGTTTACCGACAAGTTTATTATTGAGACGGTTGAGTCGTCGGGGCACATCACGATTAAGGATGAGCCGCGTGAGACGCGGACGCCGATTCTTGAGGATGCTTATCCGAATCCGAATGCGTTGCTGGCGCTGAGCAATGTGAAGCCGCGGGATGCGATTCGGAAGATTGATAATCCGACGGGGTTATTGCGGGCGCTGGAGGCGATGCCTGGAATTGTGGCGGCGGCGCCGGATGTGTTTGGGGATGCGATTGTCACTTACGGCACCAAGACGATGAACGTGAACGTTCATGGCATTGAGCCGGAGCGGCAGGTTCGGGTGACGACGATTGGGAATGATGTTCTGGAAGGCAGCTTCCAGCGGCTTCGCACCACAGCGGATGGGATTGTCGTGGGCAAGGGCGTGGCCGATACGCTGGGGGCACGGCTCGATGATTCGATTGTCATTGCCAGTTCGACCGGGGGGAAGACGACTGCGCGCATCGTGGGGATTTTTCGCACGGGGGTAACGCCGGTGGATTATTCGCGGGGGTATATGCTGCTTAGCTCGGCGCAGACGCTGCTGGATAAGAAGAACATCGTGAATGAAATCGTGTTGCGGACGACCGACTACACCAAGGCGCGCGAGTACGCCGAGCAGATTGAAGGAGTGTGCGGGTACCGGACGGAAAGCTGGCAGGAATCCAACGCGAACTTTCTGAAGATCTTCAATATTCAGGCGGTCATTACCTACATCATCACAGGCGCGCTTCTGGTGGTTGCGGCGTTTGGGGTGCTGAATATTCTAATCATGGCGGTGCTGGAGCGGGTGAATGACATTGCGATCCTCCGGAGCTTTGGGCTTTCGCGTTGGGATGTGGGCGTGATCTACACGATGCAGGGGATTGTGATTGGCATCGTGGGGGCATCCATTGGACTGGTGATGGGGAAGCTGACGATTGAGGGCCTTCGACGCATTCCCGTGACGTTGGAAGGGCTGATTCGCACCGAGGGGTTGCTCATGAGCGAGCATGCGAGCCAGTATTACATGGCGTTTGGGGCCGCTCTGATCGTGGTGATGTTCGCATCCGTGTATCCGGCGTGGCGTGCGGCCAAGTATGATCCGGTTGAGGTCATTCGTGGCGCACACTGATTTCCCCCTCGACCCATCCGAAGCGCTGCTCCTGCGCGCTCAGAACGTTCATCGGATCCTCGGCTCGGGGGATACCGCTAATCCTGTTCTGCGCGGGGTGACACTTGAGATCGCCCGGCGGGAGTACGTGTCGATCGTAGGGGCGAGCGGATCGGGCAAGAGCACGCTGCTGTACCTGTTTGGTGGGCTCGATCGGCCATCGCAAGCCGATCTGGATGGCAAGATCTTTGATCCGCCGAGCCGGGTCTTTGTTCATGGGGCGGATACGCAGTCGCTGGATGACACGGCTCTCGCGCGGGTGCGCAATGAACACGTGGGATTTGTGTTCCAGTTCCATTATCTGCTCAAAGAATTTACCGCGCAGGAAAATGTGGCGCTGCCCATGCTGAAGCTTGGCCGGCTTTCGCGGTCGCAGGCCATGGAGCGGTCGGCGGATCTGCTGAGGCAGTTTGAGCTGGGTGAGAAACTCCGCCGGCCGGCCAATCGATTGTCGGGCGGTGAACAGCAGCGGGTGGCGATCGCCCGGGCGCTGGCGAACGAGCCGTCGGTTTTGCTGGCGGACGAGCCGACGGGGAATCTTGATCGGCGGAACAGCGAGCGGGTGGCTCAGATCTTCGCCGAGCTGGCGGGGAAGGGGCAGGCGATCGTGATGGTGACCCATGACATTGCGCTTGCTCAGCGGGCGGAGCGGATGATTACGATGGAGGATGGGCTGGTGGTCTCGGACAGTCTTTCGGCTTCGGGGGAGCGGGAACTAAACACGAAGGCACGAAGACACGAAGGAATTCAGAAGGGGTGAATGGCCGGTCGCTTTTTTTCCTACTCTTACTCTTAATCCTAATCTTAATCCCATTGGCGGCGAGGCGAAGCCAGACGAGATTAGGATTAAGAGTAAGAGTAGGAGAAGGTGGGATGGGTTTATTGAGATTCCCGGCGGCCTTTGTACGATCTGCGGCCTATGCACGAAGAGCAGCCGGTTGTGCCCGGCGCGGCGGCACCTCGGACGGCCGGGTTCGGGATCGCCATCGAAAACGCGCCGCCTGTCAAATTATCTATTGTGATCCCGGTCTACAATGAGGCCGGCACTATCCAGTTGCTGGTGAGCATGGTGGTTGCGGCTGCGCTGCCGACGAATGTGTCGCGCGAGATCATCTGTGTAAACGACTGCTCGACGGATGGGACTGCTGGCAAGCTTGATGAGCTTCCTAAGTTCTTTCCCGGCGTGCAGTTCCAGATTGTTCATAAGCCGATGAATCAGGGGAAGGGGGCGGCGTTGCGGGATGGGTTTAAGCTTGCGACGGGGGATATCGTTCTGGTGCAGGATGCCGACCTGGAGTATGACCCGCAGGATTATGGGAAGTTGCTTGATCCGATTTTGCGGGACAAGGCGGATGTGGTGTACGGGAGCCGGTTTATCGGCGAGCCGCATCGGGTGCTTTATTTCTGGCACAGTGTTGCGAATCGATTTCTGACGGCTTTAAGCAACATGTTTACGAACCTGAATTTGACCGATATGGAAGTATGTTACAAGGTGTTTCGGAAGGGGGTTCTGGATCAGATCTCCATCCGATGCGACCGATTCGGGTTTGAGCCGGAAGTGACCGCGAAGATTGCCCGCATGCGGCCGCGATTGCGAATTTACGAAGTTGGCGTCGCGTATTACGGCCGGAGTTACGAAGAAGGAAAGAAAATCACCTGGAAAGACGGCTTAAAAGCGGTGCTGGCGATTATTCGGTTCAGGTTTCGTGATTAGTCAGTGGTCAGTGGTCAGTGGTCAGTGGTCAGTGGTCAGTGGTCAGTGGTCAGT
>DAIRGS010000028.1:0-8972 GCA_036794395.1 Tepidisphaeraceae bacterium
CACGCAGCCTTGTGGGCTGCAACACAGATTGCGCAGATGCTCGCAGATAAGAAAAACGGCTGAATTCATCTGCGAAAATCTGCGCAATCTGTGGTTAAATCTCTTCTTCTCCTCCGTGCTCTCCGTGCCTGCGTGGTGAATCCGATTTAATCCCGGACAAACGCCCCACCGCCGCGCGCGTCGTCGGCGTCGTAGGCCTGATCCGCGTTTTCTCCTTGAACTTCGATGCGCTCGATGGCAACCGCCCGGCCCGTATCTGGATCAATTTCTACCAGCGCGCCGCATAGGCGCACGTCGCCGGTGGCGACATCGAATGGCTGGGGCATGTTCGTTGTCATGTATTTTACGACCCTGTCCTTGCGTCGGCCCAGGACCGAATCGTAAGGGCCGCACATGCCCAGATCGCTGATAAATGCGCTGCCTCCCGGAAGGATTTTTGCATCGGCGGTGGGGATGTGGGTATGCGTGCCGAAGATCATCGAACAGCGGCCATCGAGATAGTGGCCCATCGCGACTTTCTCGCTGGAGGCTTCTGCATGGATGTCGCACACGCAAACGCGCACGTGCTTGGGGAACTGCTGAAGGACGCGGTCGGCGGCGGCGAACGGATCGTCGCTTGGCAAGTTCATGAAGATTCGCCCCAGCAGACAAAACACGCCAACGTGCACGCCTGAGTTGGTTGCCACAACCGTAAATGTGCGGCCGGCGGCGGACGAAGCAAGGTTTGCCGGGCGGACAATGCGCTCGGTGGTCTGCATGGTCGGAATGATGTCGGCCTTCTTATAGACGTGATCACCCAACGTGACAACATCGACACCATACGAGCGAATTTTATGAAAAAGATTTGTCGTAATCCCGCTGCCACCGGCAATGTTTTCGGCGTTGGCGATTACCAGATCCACATTGTGCTGACGCACCAACTGCGGAAGACGTTGATGAACGACCTGCCGGCCGGGGCGGCCGACAATGTCGCCCAAACACAGAATCCTTAAGGACATTGGCGTTAAGTATAACGGTCGGCGTGGGTCAATGATACTGAGGTCAAAGTCACGCAACGTCCACGGCAAGGACTTTCTAAAAATTAATACCTCAGGGGTGGCACGGGCGCAATTTCATCTTGTTTTATGTGGCCAAACGAGTACATTTCCCTCCAAGACGTTCACATCGGTTCGAGTTCATTTCAAGTCGTCGTTGGTGAAGGGTTCAACCGCATGGAGCCAACACCTGTTGTGTATCTCTTCGTGCCGATCGATTTTTCGTATGGGCGCGAGATCATTCGCGGCGTTCGCGAGTACACCCAGAAAAACCGGATGTGGCAGCTGGCCGTCGCTGAGGCAACGGTCAAGAATATCCGTTCGCTCAAACGCGAGAAGCCCGGCGGCGTAATCGGTCTGTTCGCGACCCCCGAACTGGAAGACGCGGTTCGGGCGTTAAAGGTCCCGGCCGTCAGCGTTTCTTCGATGTGCAAGGGAAATCGCTTGCCGGGCGTCATTCCTCAGAATGCCGCCATCAGCCAGATCGCGGCGCAACATTTCCTCGAGCGCGGGTTCCGCCACTTCGCCTATGCCGGATACAGCCAGCATTTCTTTTCGCGCGATCGCTTTGCGGCGTTCAGCGCTGCGTTGAAAGAAGCCGGCTTTGAATGCCACGCACTTCCCGATGGGCAGGACGTGCGGTCGATCCGCGCATTGCCCAAGCCAGTCGCGGTGATGGCGTGCAGCGATGGCCGGGCCAAGCAGCTCATTTCAGCGTGCGTGCGCTGCCAGGCCAAGGTGCCGTCCGAGGTTGCGGTGCTTGGCGTGGATAATGACGAAGCCATGTGCGAGATGGCGGAGGTTCCGCTGAGCAGCGTGGATCCAAACGGCCGCCGCATCGGCTTTGAGGCCGCAGCCACGCTCGAACGGCTCATGAGCACCGGCCGCGCCGAACAAAAACTGGTGCAGATTCCCCCCACCGGCCTGGTCGTCCGCGGATCATCCGATGTACTTGCCGTGTCGGATGAGGAAGTGGCCAACGCGATCCGCTACATGCAGGTGCATGCCTGCGATCCAATGCGTGTCGAAGACATGATGGGCATGTTGAAGGTGTCGCGCCGAACGCTTGAGAAGCGATTCCGAACCATCGTCGGCCGGACGTTGCACGATGAGATTCGGCGGCTCCAGTTTGACCGAGCCCGCAAGCTGCTGAGTGAGACAGATCTCAACATCCCCCAGGTCGCAACTAAGTGCGGGTTCCGCGATCCCAAACGCTTCACCACGCTGTTTCGCGAGGAATTCGGTTCGCCGCCCGTCGCCTTCCGGCGACATTCGCGATCATCAACGTGATATACCTGTCAGATATTACAGATCAAATGGCGTGGTCGCTTCAGCGACCATGTTTTCAATGACGATGCAGACATGGTCGCTGAAGCGACCACGCCAATCTTATCCCAGCCTGTCTTTCGTTTCACAGGGCAGTCGCAGACACCTTGCTGCGACGGCGACAGGTCAGCGTGCCGCTAACTCCCACCAACATTAAGCCGATTGTCGAAGGCTCTGGCACAAGGGTGGCATTGATGAATCCACTGGCCGAAGAAAGGCGCGAGGCGTACGAAGACAGCGGGACAGGCTGGGGATCGGATATTTGTTGCGTGCCGGAATAGAACCCTCGCGCATCATAAAGAGCGTCGCGCAATGGATTGGTCCCATTCGGATCGGACGAGGCGCTGACTTGATCCACCAGGCCGCTGATTCCAGCCAGCTGATATTGGCTGTTTGTGGAGTTCAAGACGAAAACCGGCCCGCCGGAATCTCCATCTGACAAAATGCTCGTATCCGGGTGAGCGGCGTCGAAGTTAAACGCCCATTTCAACTGATCGCCGCCAAATCCGGGAGTGGTAACGGTTTTGATGTCGGCGATGGTACCAGTGCCCCAACTGGTGGCGTTGTCGGCGGCACCCCACGCCCAGCCGCCCGGTTGCAGCGTGGTCGGCGAATTCACAACACTACCCCGAGCTGTGCCCCGGCCAAGAACGACCAGCGGTTGACTCATCTCGCCCGGCCCCGAATAAATGGGCGCGTACAGACTGAACGCCGGACCAGCATCGCGGATTTTCCAAATCGCTAAATCGTTTTGCGCCCCGGCGAGAGTCGCGCCGTAGACCGTGGGAGTGGCCGTTCCGTTTGAATAAGTAAGCGTGCCGACACCCGTATTCTGGAGGAATCCATTGCCGATGTGGTTGGCGGTGATGAAGTAGCGGGGAGCGATCGGCGTACCGAGGTAGTTGCCGAACGTTCCAACATAACTGCTAAGCCCCGAGGGCGCCGCGTTCAGGTTTCGGCCCGAATTATCGGCCACGCCGTTGACGTCATGTCCGCCCTGCACAATGACCGCATGGGCAGTCCCCGGCAAAGCCAACAGGCACAGCAATACCAAACAACGGCACTCTGGCCGTCTTACAGCTTTAAATACAACATTCATTATCATTTTCCCGCTCCGTTACAGCTCACTCAATGAGAGTACCCCTTGCCTTCAAAGGCGACAACGAGATTTTAGACTCGAAGAAATCTATTTTCCGGCAAGATGGAGTAACTGTAGCGTTCGTCATGCCAGCCCAAAGCGAACCTGTATCGCGGCTTGGATTTTGGCGAAGACCCACCGGTCGGCCAGCATGCCGATCAAGACCATTACGATCATGATTGCGATCACCTGTGCGATGTCCGAAAAATCGCGGCCGGATTGGAGCAAATACCCCAGTCCCCGGTGTGGCACGATTAGAATAAGCTCCGCTCCCATCAGCGAACGCCACGCAAACGAAAATCCCTGTCGCAGACTCGTCGCAAGCGCCGGCAGGCTTGCGGGCAGAAGCACATACCGATACAGCCGCCAGCCCTTCGCCCCCAGCATCAACCCGGCACGCGGGTAAAGCGGCGGAATCGTTCGAAGCCCATCGCGCAACGAGATGGCAATCGCCGCAAAACTTCCCATCACCAGAACGAACAAGATCGAATTCTCATTGATCCCCAGCACGAGAACCGCCATCGGCACCCAGCACACGCTCGGCAATGTTTGCACGCCGAGCAACGGCGGACCAAGGAAGTCGTCCAACGCTTTCCACCGCCACATCGCAAGCCCCGCGAATCCACCGATCAGGATGCTGACCCCAAAACCTATCGCCAGCCGTGTCAGACTGACCAGATTCGCGATCACCAGCGGGCTGTTGTACACGTGGGCGGCGGGTCGGCCCGCTGTGGCGTCGCTATGAACTCGCGGCCAGCCCGGCGTATTCAGCGGATTGCCGAAGCCCGTTGGAATTTCCAACATGCCGAGAGCAGCATCCAGCACATGACTCGGTGCGGGAAAGTTCCAGCTTCGCCACGAAGTCGGACTGACAACTTGCGTGACTCTATATGCCCCCTCCCATAACCCCAGGATCATTGCCCATATCAGCAGGCGTTTCAGGCTTCCAATAAGCATCGGCCGTCGAGCGGTTGACACGGTTAACCTCGTCTTCGATCTCCTTGCGGACTTGCCGCACGAGCTGATTGATATCCGCGCTGTCAAAATTTCGCGGGTGCGAGAGAGCAACGCGGATCTCTTTTCGAATTCTCCCGGGATGAGCGTGCAGCACGATGATGCGGTCTGCAAGTCGCACCGCCTCACCCACCGAATGCGTAACAAACATGATCGTCTTGCGCGTCTGGCCCCACAATTCCTGGAGTTGAGCGTGCATCAGGGTGCGGGTTTGGGCATCAAGGGCGGCGAAGGGTTCGTCCATAAGCAGAACCGCCGGGTCGAGCACCAGCGCGCGGGCGATGGCGACGCGCTGCCGCATCCCGCCCGAGAGTTCGTGAATCAGCTTGCCGGCGCTATCCGAGAGGTGAACCAGGCGCAGCGCCTCGGCGACGCGATCTTTCCGCTCGGTGCGGGGCATGCCGGACATTTTCAAACCAAATTCGATGTTCTGAGCGGCCGACAACCAGGGAAATAAGCCGTGGTCCTGAAACACCATCGATCGATCCGGGCCCGGCTCGCGCACCGGCTGGCCATCCAGATCAATCGTCCCGGACGTCGGACCAATCATTCCCGCCGCGAGATTTAAGAGGGTGCTTTTTCCTGATCCACTTGGGCCCACCACCACCACAAACTCCCCCGGCTCACAGGTCATGCTGATGTCCTGCACGCCGTGATCGGCGGAGCCATTGAACAGCCGAGTCACATGATCGAGGCGCAACCGACCTCGCGTCCGCGCCAGTGGGGCAGGGTCGCTGGATTTGGGCATCTCACTTTGCAGCGGGATCGTTGCCCGCATGCCCGGCCTCCGTGGTAGTCGGCGTCGCGCCCCCCTGCTGCTCCAGTTTACGCAAAACGGAAAGATCAAACAGGCCCGTGAGATCCGCTTTCTGTTTATCAAAACCCAAATCAAACGACCACTCGCCCAACGTCTGAAACGTCTTCTCGTCGGCCTGGTCGGTAAATTTCACCCGTGCCAGGGCGGTTGGAAACACACCTGCCGGGAAGCGCTTGTTGGTGAGGCCGAAGAGTGCGGCATCCAACTGTGTTGCGTATTGCGCGGGGTTGTCGTTCAGCTTCGCGGTCCAGGTTCTGTGCACTTTCAGCAACTTTTCCACGACATCAGCATGGGCGGCCAGAAACTCGGGCGTCGTAATAACCACCGTCAGCGTGAACTGCTTGTCGGGCCACAGATCCTTTTCTTCAGCGATGATCTTTGCGCCCGCTTGTGACACCAGCAACGATCCCCATGGTTCGGGCGCCCACGCCGCGTCGATCTGATTCCGACTCATCATGCCGACCTGCTCGGCGTTGGCGATCGGACCCACGTTCGAGAGATCGCTCTGCTTCAACACCGACTGCAAGTAATGCCTGGCCGCGATATCCTGGGTATTTCCCTGCTGAGGCGTGGCGAGCTTTTTGCCTTTGAGATCTTCCAGCGTTTTGATGCCGCTGCCTTCCCGGGCCACGATTAAAACCCCGTTGGCCGCCGCCCCGGCAATCACCCGGATGCCTTTACCATGCGTGCGGGCCTGCGCATTGAGCGCGGGTCCGGGACCGACATAGCCAATATCAATTTCACCGGCCAGCACCGCTTCGATGAGTGAAGGCCCAGCGTTAAAAACTTGTGTCTTGAGAATGGTGGGAGCAACCGCGCCCGCGAAATCCCCGGTCGAAACCCCCAGAACCGCCTGCGCGTGCGTAATGTTGGCAAAGTAGCCGATCCGCACTTCGCGCAGTATGCCCTGCTCCGACACCTGCTTTTTGCATGAGCTGGAAACGCCGATCAACAGCGCCGCGACAACGACCCCAGCGCGCACAGCCAGCTTTACAAATTCATTTTTCATCGCTTGACCGAAGCTGAAGATAAGAAAATCCTATCGGAAAACAAGGAGAATGAATTGCGACGACATAAGCGTCTCACCATGAGCAACTTATCCAGATCCCAGATATATCGTCGAGATAAATAGGAGCTTCCATCCCTGACACTTTCACACATCAAAGCAAGAGCTGAAATTGAACCCGGCCCACAACCTCGCAATGACCATTGTCGGCCAGAATTCCCAATCCATCATCGCTCACCGGCGAACCATTCGGCAGGAACGAAAGATCGGCACTGACCTTGAATGACTGCCCGTATAGATAGTAATTCACACCTGTCGTGATGACGTGAACGTTGGTCTCTGTCCCACTGGCGAATTCATGGCCATTGAAGTGAATGTATTCATACCGACCGTAAGGTTCCCAGTGCTTGTCGATCGCCCAGGCCACCTGCCCGCGGACAGACGAATCGTAAGTATCGATCTTCGCCGCGGTATTGTGCTGCGTGTATCGGCCGAGATAAGCGCCATACAGCGACAATCCGCCCCTTGTCTGAAACTGCCCATCCACAACATGAACCAACGCGGCAGTGTGGCCCGCCTCGGTGTAATCAGCCGCCGCGCCAAACACCAGTGTGCTCTGCTTCACACCATATCCCGAAATCTGCTCATAATCTTTCCACGCACCGAATGCCTTGTATTCAACTCGGCCCGCCGCACCCCAGTTGGCAACGATCCCCGTGGTTGGGTAATCCTGAAAGTTCGTGTTGAAATTCCGCAGTCCGTCATGGAGCGCCACTTCCGCCCGAATCGCCTCGCCCGGGTCAAAAATGAAACTCACGCCTTTGACGAATCCTTCCGCATTGGCGAACTGGTCGTCGGTCAGTGTGCGGTCAATCGCGGGAAATACTTTACTGGCCGTCAACTGCTCGTGATCGAGCGGGTCCTTAAACTGCCCGCCGCGAAGAGCAAAGGGCGAATCATCGATCTGGTACTTCACATAGACCTGCTCAAGCTGAACGTTCCCGCTCTTCCGATCGACGGCAAACTGCGTGAAGTACGTGAGCTGTCGCCCGAAAAGGTTGCCATCCACGCCAAATTTCAATCGTCGGATTTCAAAACCGTTTTGGATGTCGTCGGCCGTGCCTTTCTGCTTCACGTCCTGTCGATATGAGGTCACGTTCCGAAATTGCACTTGGAGCCACGGATGGGCGAGGTATTGCCCGTCCTCGCTTTGCAGGACGAACCGCCCGCCGGTCCACCCCGCCAGTACGCCTTGAGCATCAAGGAACTGGCTGTGGCGATTGGCATCATTCAACAGATCCTGCGTGGTGCGCGTCTCCTGTTGCACGGCCGCCTGGGCGGCTTGCTGTGCCTTGATCTGATCGATCTCCGCCTCTAGCGCTTCGAGCTTGGCGCTCAAATCCTGTTGCGTTGCCGGCGGTGGAAGGTCCGCCGCCAGCGTGGCTGACGTGGTGAGCACAGTCGATGCCACGAGAGTCGCGGCAGCCAATAGGGACAGTTTTCGATGCAGTACCGACACAGAGAATCTCCTCCCTTCTGACGCACCGCCAGAAGGCTCAAGGCGTGACGCATCAAAGCGCGACGCGGGTCTGAAAAAGGTCGCCCGTCAAATAAACGGGCGGATCAGTTATTCAATTTTGGAAAACGGGGGATGGGCGAAAACGCAGCCCGGGAAGATTAGCGGCGACAACAGCGTGCCATCGTGTCGCGATGATCACGCGGGCGAAGACCGGAAGAATTGAAGCGTTTGCCATTCATGACGGTGCGTACTTTATCCTCGAAGATCCAACTGTCAAGAATAATTACCTAGTATTCCTACCGTTTTTAATAACTATTGATTCAGAAGCACTTTGCAGCCCGCGCCTATAATTGCCGCAGTACGGCCCCAAAGAATATTACCGTTCCGTTGGAGCCGAGTTCCATCATGATGATCCATCACATTCAATCCGCCCGCCCCGCCCCGTTCTTTCTCGTTTTCGCATTGATCGGCTGCGGCGGCACTCCAACAAACACCTCCGTCAAGAATGAGCCCCAACGCCCGCCGGGTGCCACCACCCTCTACGAACGCCTCGGCGGTGGCGCAACCATCTACGCGATCGCCGACAACCTCATCGAAAAAACCATGCTCGACCCCAGAGTGAATCTCGAGCGCACCGGCCACGCCCATGTCTGGACCGCCACACCCGATCATATCGCCGAGCTGAAAATGTATTGGGCCCAATTCCTTGGCGTCCTGGCCGATGGGCCGCAACTGTATGAGGGGCGCAATATGCTCGATCTCCATCGAGGCATGCAGATCAGTCAGCCCGAGTGGAATGCGTTCATGGAAGATCTGAAGGCGGTTCTTGCCCGCTCGCGCATCCGCGCTGAAGATCAGCGCGATCTGGTCACCCGCGTCGCCGGGACGCACGATGTGATCGTCGACAAGTAACCCGTTTAGGTGAATGTTGAGCCAACGCATTTACAGCTACACTCACCGGCGTAATGTTACTCCTGCTTTTCAAAAAGCAGTTCTTCGAGTCCATCCGCGCCGGCCAGAAACGAACCACCATTCGCCGCTGGACAAAACCTCGCGTCTGCGCCGGCAAGCAGGCGTTTACCCCCGGGCTGGGATGGATATCGATTGAGTGCGTGGAC
>DAIRGS010000028.1:8982-38623 GCA_036794395.1 Tepidisphaeraceae bacterium
CTGCTGCGCGAATTGGATGATGTCGACGCGCAAGCCGATGGATTTGCCTCAGCCGAACAGATACGGCGCGAATTGCGAAGGCTCTACCCGGCAATTAAGCGAGATGGCAAGCACTGGTTTCGTGTGCGATTCAGTCTCACATTCGAATAAAGCCCCACTCCAGCGCAATGCCGCAGTCCCCATTTTTTTCTAGGTTGGCAAAGCCGGCTTGACGAGCATGTCTTCGAGTCCTTGCAAGTAAGCTACGGGATTGCCGCGAAAGCGTCGTGGTAACACGCGCGTTTGCCGTCGATGTTCCAGTTGGATCCGCACCGTGCGCCAGCTTTCGATCTCGCGCGGGGCCAACTCCTCGCCGCGATACGTTCGGGCGCGAGTGCCCAAGCCGGCCACCACCGGCACCGACCCGCGCAGCACCAGACTCGGGCTGGCGACCTTGCGTCCGGTGCAACGTCGCTCGTGATGCCGGGTCGATCCAAACAACTGCTCCAGAGCGTTGTTGGTCCGCGGCAGGTCCGCCGCGTCGTAGCAATGGAACAGGCCCGGCCGGTAACTTTCGGTCACCTTGACGAAGTGTTCGATCGCGGGTTTGAGCTTGCCGGCGTCGGCCGCTTGGCCGTTGGCGTCGTGAATCAGTGTCTGGTAGCGGTCGGCCACCGCAGAGCCGGCCAGGGCATCTTGGTTCTTGAGGATGCCCGCGGCGCGATGCACGAGGTCGAATCCCAGTTTTACCGGCGGCCACAACGCGGCCGTTTCGGCAAGCCCGCGGTCGACGATCCCCTTGAGCTTTTGCAGTTCCTTCGGCAGCCCCCTTTTTCCTCGACTTTCGCGAGGCTGGCGGAGACGGCGGTGAGTCGTTCGTGCAGCTTCAGGCCGCTGGACTCCAGCGGCGGACGGCCGTCGTCGGTGATCGCCGAGCGCACCGCCGAGCAATAGCCCAGCACCGCGCCGGCCTGCCGGTCGCCCGCCGCCGCCTTGGCCTCCACCTGCCGCTCGATCGGGCGGATGTTCCGCACCCGCTTCTTAAGCTCCTTTTTGGCGTGACGGTCCATCTCGTAAATCGGGCGGGCGGCTTCGCGCAGGTAGTGGAAGTGGCACAGCTGATGCGGGACGCCCGGCAACGCCGCGGCCACCGCGTTGCGGATCGAATGCTGCCCGTCTGAGATCACCCCCGCGACCGGCACCGACAACGCCGCCTTGACCTCACCGATCAGGCCGGCCAGGTCCGCTTGCGTGCCCGACAGCAGGCTCCGCGCCAGCAGCACCTGGCCGCTGAGGCAGTCCCGCAGCACCCACAAAACCTCGTGGCCGACGTCCGGTTGAAGGCCGTCCAGCGCCAGGATGATGCGACCTTGGGCGGCAGTGATCTGTTGCAACCGGCGGCTGTCCGACAGACGCACCGCCAGCAGCTCATCATAGCGGTCCAGCAGGTTCGTCACGGTGCGCTCGCACAACCCAAGGCCGCGTCCAAGCAGTTCCCGGTGGATCTCCGGAACGCTGCGGTGGCCCGGGTAGCGCAGCGACCCAACCAACGCGATCACGTCCAGCCCGAACTCGTGCTGGGGCAGGGCAAGCCGGCCCTCTTCCTCCGGACGGTAGGGACGGTGGTAAGATCGGCAGCCGCTCTTGCGGCAACGCCGAACCTGCAAGCGAAACTTCCTGAGCCCATCCAGCGTGCAAATCGTGCGATGGCTCATGTAGGCCGACCACATCGGCTGACCGCATTCAGGGCAGCGCGTGATCCGGGGGAAAAGTTCATGTTCCGATGCGGCAGATGGACGAGCGGTTTTTCGGGCCATCCCTGGCCTCCCATGTACGGGGAATGCCTGCCAGTATCCACTCAAATCGCCGCAGGCTCAAGCCGGCTTTGCCGACCTAGTTTTTTTGGGTGTGGCCGTCTTTTGTGGCAGCAGGTGGCCATTGTGGTGCAGCCTTTCCAGGCTGCACGTGCAGGCTGGAAAGCCTGCACCACAAAAGCGCGCCCCGTGCCACAAAAGATGGCCACACCCGTTTTTTTGACGACGACGAGAACGCCACATCCGATTCGCACGAGCAGCCATGAACGACGTCGCCAAATCCGATCCCGATCGCCATCCGGTCGACCTCATCGCCGAGCAATTCGCCGAGCGCTGCCGCCGGGGCGAGCGCCCATCCGTGAGCGACTACGCCAATCGCCATCCGGAAATCGCCGATCAGCTCCGCGAGATTCTTCCGCCGATCGCGCTGATGGAGAAACTCAAAACCCGCAACCGCTCGGGAAGCGCCAACGCGGCCGTCAAACCGCTGCACATCGAACGCCTCGGCGACTTCCGCATCGTCCACGAAATCGGTCGCGGCGGAATGGGCGTGGTCTTCGAAGCCCGCCAGCGGGCCCAATAACTTCCCGCCGCCCGATGCTCCCGGTTGCCCGCCACGCGACGCCTCGCCCGATCATGAACCCGATGTACCCAACGTCTGACCAAGGGCGACAACTCCCGCAGCTTCAATCTTAAAAACCGAAAACAGCTTGCGACATCTGTCGCACACCGCTCCACGCAACCCCCATTTCCGCACTAAAAATGGGGTCGCGTGCGACACGTGTCGCATTTGTTGCCCGACTGTCGCATTTTCGCCCTCTCTTACGCGCCGACTTCGCTACCCATAAATCACTACAGCAACTACAATTACAACACATCAGCAAACATCAATGCGACGTTTGCGACAGAACGCGACATTTTTCGGCCATTCGCCCAATGTCGCACATCGCCTCGATCTATCCCCGAACAATCGCCGCCAGACGAATGGCGAATGTCTTGATCTCAAATGGCGCAAGATCGAACCGTAACGCCCGGCCATCCGGTGTCATAGACTTAAGCGGATCCTCAAGAAGGTTGACTTCACTAGCAGACCGAATCGCCACCGGCAGCGAAAGCGTGACATCTTTCGCCGCCCGCCCCGAAGCCTCAAACACGCGAACCACGATAGCTCCGTCCTGACCCGTTTGAATGGACGACACGACCACATTCTCCGCCGCCAGATTAATGAATCCCCAACGAGCCGGCAGCGTCCCCGCGTGTGACTCAGCCTTGCGGCAAATCAGCGGATTAGCCAACTCGGCCCCCTCTCGCCACAGCTTGGCATCCCGCCAGTCGCCCTCGTGCGGCTGAAGCGCGTAGTGCAGCGTGCGTTCTTTACCGAGTTCCAACCCACCATCCGAACTCATCCCCGGCTCATATCCCCCACCAAACCCATAGGCACCCAGCGTTTGTGACCGAAGCAGCGAAAGCATCATCGTTCCATCGGCAACGAGATTGCCCGGCAGACCGACATTGAAAACACAGACGCCATGCTTTTCGTCGGAATAGTCCGACCATTCCATCGCCGGAAATTCGATTGCCTCTGGGCGCTCGATCGCGCCAAAGGGGATGGACTGAGTCTGATTCCCCTTGCGAATCGTCGTAGGGAAAAGTGCCTGGTAGCGCACGAATTTGGACTGGTTCACCAGCCGCGTCGAGATATCGATTCGCGGTGAACCGGCCGTCAAACGCACAGTTGTGGCGAACTTTCCATTATCCAGCGGATGCGCTACCGTAAATTCACTAAACACCGGGCCACGAGATACGGTGGCGGGTTTATCGGAATATTCATTGCTGAATTTATCCATGCCGGCCCTGGGCACCGGCTGAGCCTTGGTCATCGCAATCCGGCTGCCCCCATCGAGCCCGCGATAAAGCTCCCATACATCTCCATGATCGTCTTGCCGGGCGATCACATTGGCCGGGCCGCTAAGCGCTTCCCAGTCGCCCTGCTTGACTCGAATGCTCTTGATCGCGCCGGTCATCGGATCAAATGCCAGGCGATAAAACTCGTTTTCCAAAACCGATCCGTCGCGCGGCGCATCAGTAGCCGGTTGAGCGGATGCTTGCGTGGTGAAGTGATAAACCGCGTACCCCATCGGCGGGACATCGTGAGCCGTAAACGCCACGCGCGCATGGCGCATCGTCCCATCGGCGTTGGCGCCAGCGATGCCAATCTGCGACGGCACCACCTTTCCATCCGAGTCCCTCACCCGAACACCCTTCACATCAGGCGCGGTGAATCCCCAGTCCACATCAACCATCTCCGTCCGCGGCCACGAAAGCGTATTGAACACGATGATCGGCGTGCCCTCCCCGCGCGTATCGGCCGCCGCCGCCAGATGGCTCCAGCTCTGGGCAATCGATCGCTCCGCGAGGTTCTCCGAGATCTGATACGTTCGGATCGTGTCGTCATAAACATGATCGGTCATTACGCCGGAGGCCAGATCGTGGGTTTCGTTAAACAACATGGGTTCCCACCCATCCCAAATCGCTTTCGTATCGGGCGCAAATCCGAGTAGCTGCGATATCGCACCCAGCTTTTCAGCGGTGGTGAGCAACTGTTCATCATGGCGCATCCACTGTTTTAACTCGATCCGGCTGCTGTACGTCCCCTGAAAAATCGGATTCAAGTCCAGCTTGTGCACCGGCAAATCGGTTCGCCGCAGCACCGCGGCCTCGAACTCCGTCGGCACGCCAAAGCGAATGTTAAACCCCATTCGACCGCCCTGGGCGGCTTGTTCCAGCAGCGGCGGCACGTGATCCTGCGGATCAGAAACATCCGCTCCGGAATAAACCACGCGATCGTGCCCTTTGGCGTTTGTGTTCAGTGCGGCGAAACGCTTCTTTGCATAATCCTCAAATGCCGGCAGCGTGCGCGGCGCACCATAAAAATCCCCGTATCCAAATGGTTCCCAGAACGCCGGAATGCGGGTGCCGTCGATGCCTTCCCAGAGAAACTCCGATGGAAAATCCTGGCGCGGCACGCCGCGAAAAAACCAGAAAGAGGAGTAGCCGGCCAGCTTGAGCAACTGCGGAAGCTGCGGGTGGTGGCCGAAGGTATCGAGCATCCAGGCGATCTTGACGTCGACGCCGAGCTTGTCGCGGTAATAGCGCTTGCCGTACTGGATCTGGCGGATGAAGGATTCGCCGCCGACTTTGACATCGTCGGGCATGACGTCCATGCCGAGCACGAGCTGGAGGCGGCCCTGGTCCACGAACTTTTTGAAGGCTGGTTCCTGCTCGGGATATCGCTCGAGAAAGGGCCGGACGTAGGCGACCTGATCGAGAACGAATGTGTACTGGGGATATTTTTCCAGCAAGCGAAGCGCATGAAGAATGTGGTAGAGCCCACTCTGCAAATATTCTTCGCGGGTTTTGAAGACGGCGCCTTCCCAATGGGTGTGGGGGATCACCCACAGGGTATCGGCGGGTTGTGAGGCAGGTGGATCGGCGGCTTTGAGCGTTGACGAGGGGAGGCCAGATAGAAGGGCTGCCAGAACGGCGAGCAGCCACTGCGGGTTGGTGGGATGTGGCATTTTAATGTTGTAATCCGGCGTAGCGGTTGCGACAAGTGACGTCGAATTTAAGGCGGCCTGTGAGAAATGAATATACTCGATGACATGCGCAGCATGGGCAGGGTGCGCATGTCACAAAAATGCAACTCTTCGGATCGTTTGACGCAATGTTGATATTCCGGCTTCTTGTTCGGTTGTTGATGAGGCGGATAGACTTTCCCCATGATCCATTCCCGATATTGGTTTGCTTTCGCATCGCTTGGACTTGCACTGCTGGCGACGGCGGCCGTGGGACAAACTGCCCCGGCTACGCAGCCTAATTTGCCGCGGATTCGATTTGAGCCGATGTTCAAATTGGAGCATCCGATTTATGCGTTGCACGATCCGACGGGCCGGACGTTTTTTCTTGAGCAGCCGGGGCGGGTGAGGCTGTATGCGAATGGAAAGCTGGATGAGACGCCGTACCTGGACATCTCGAAGAAGGTGTACATGGATTATGAGTGCGGCCTGGAGAGCATCGCGTTCCATCCAAAGTTCGCTGAGAACGGCTACTTTTATGCCTGCTACACGATTGATCTAGCCCCCAAGCCGGCGCCCGTTACGCAGCCATCCACCGGCCCGGCGCGAGGGCGCAGGGGCCGCGGGCCGGTTGTTCCGTATCACGTACGCATGCTGGTTGTGGAGTATCACGTCGATCCGAAGGCGACGCACGTGGATGATTCCTCTGAGCGCGTGTTGTTGACGCAGGAGCATATCACTCCCATTCATAAAGGCGGACAGTTACAGTTTGGGCCGGACGGGTATTTGTACATCGGATTTGGCGATGGCGGACCGCAGGCGGATGGCCGTCATAACGGGCAGAATCTGAACGTGTTTCTGGCCAAGATGCTGCGCATCGACGTGTCGCCGCGTGAGGGGTATGCGATTCCGAAGGACAATCCGCTGGTTGGTCGGGAGGGCGTGAAGCAGGAGATTTTCGCCTGGGGATTGCGCAATGTCTGGCGATTCAGCTTCGATCGCGAAACGGGCTTGCTGTTTGGCGCGGACGTGGGTCAGGACACCTGGGAGGAACTGAATCTGGTCGCGAACGGCGGCAACTATGGATGGAGCATTCGTGAAGGCGCTCACGATTTTCATACGGATCGGCCCAACGCCGGAGGGAAGATGATCGACCCCATCTTCGAGTACAACCACGACCGCACTGCGGCGAGCATCACCGGCGGATATGTTTATCGCGGGAAGCAGATTCCGGAACTTCGCGGGTGGTATCTCTGCGGCGACTACTCGCAGGGCTTTTTCTACGGCCTGAAAATCGAGAATGGAGCCGTAACCGCTAGCGGGAAGATTGTGGACCCGCACGATCCGACGCGAACCGGCGGGCTGCGCCGGCCGAGCCAGCCGGCCAGCTTTGGGGAGGATGCGGATGGGGAGTTGTATATGCTGGATGCCAATGGGCCGATTTACAAAGTCGTGGGAGATACGGCTAAATAATCGTGCGTGATCAGGCATCTTGGCGGCAGGTAAAATCGGTATCGCGGTGGTTTCGCGAGGCGAGAATTGCAGCGATCTGAGAATCCGAGGTGGCGCGGAGTACCGCTGTACCCCGGCGTGGGGGCTTTGCGCGGTGGGACGCGGCGTTTGGTGTGGACGCGGCGCGGGGGTGAGTTGAGTGAGTGGCGCATAATTCCGCACAGTCATTTAGCAACAAGTAGTCGTTTCAGGTAATTGGGCTTTGGGGGGGAAACCGTTGCGGTTCGGAAGCAGGCAATTGCCTGGCGGAGGTAAGCGGCCTGGGGATTGGTGCAGTCAGCGGGAATTGTACTGCAGTTGGTGAAGGGGGCGAGGTTCTGCCGTGGGCGGCAAATCCATCACTTCGTTCGCGGTCACGGAGTGAGGATGTCGTCGAGGGGTTTGCCATCGGGTGTGTCGAGTTGAATGCCAAGAATCTTCGCGACGGTCGGAGCCACCGAGACATTTTGAATAATGCCGAGTTTCGCCCCTTTGCGGATGGCCGGGCCGGCGGCCACAAACATTGCGTTCATTTTAGGGTTGTCGCTGATGTATCCATGCGCACCGGGCGTGCTGCCTGCGGGGACGGGCGATACATCGTCGTTGGTCGTGCCATTGGCGAAGGCGTAGCCATCTTTGGCCGAGAGAAGCAGGCCGCACATGCGCGGGTTTTTAGCTGGGTCGGGAAGGCCAAGGGCGGCGAAGCGATCGGGCAGGATCACATCGTCGATGCCTTCCTGGCCTTTGAACAAGTCGGCGATTTCAGTCCTGAGGTGCTCGGCAGATTGCGGGTCATTGAAGTAGATGAATGCGGTTCCGCCTTCGGGGACGACCTGGACCTGTGACGTGGGAAAACCAGCCTTGCGGACGCGCACATTCGCCTGGATGCGCTTGGTGAATTTGGCGAAGCCGTGATCGGCGGTGACGATCACCGTGGTTTTATTGCGGATGCCCGCATCATCAAGGGCTGCAAGAATGTCGCGCAACTGCGAATCGACCACCGCGATTGCGGCAAAGTCCGCGGCGGATTGGGGGGCGTATTGATGCTGAATGGAATCGGTCAGCAACATATGCAGGACCATAAGATTGGGCTTGCGATGACGGATCACATAGCACGCGGCATCGGTCCAGATTCGGTCGTGCTGCGGAGAACTGAGCCTGGAAAAATCGGCTTGGGATGCACTGGGCAAAATCTCGGCGGCAAGCAGTTCGGCCTTGAGCCGGGGCGAGAGGTGATCGACCTGATTTGCAACATCGGGGAAACAGTCATCCAGCGCCGACGATTCACTGCTGCACGGCCAATTAATCGCGGCCGTCGAAAGGCCGGACTTGTGCGCCACATCCCAGAGCGTGGGAACGGCGACGAGATCCGCCTGCGTGCGATTCGGATCAATCCGGCCTTGCTGGCCTGATTCGTCGCGAATCATCAGGCCGTTGAACAGCACTGAGTGCTTTGCGGGATAGACGCCGGTGACGAGTGTGGTGTGGTTGGGCCAGGTTACCGAAGGGTTGGCGACCTTCATTCCCTCGGCGGCAACACCCTGCGCGGCGAGCTTGCGGAGCGTGGGGATTGGCGCGCGAGGATCCTGGTAGATGTAGGCCGGGAACCCGTCCATCGTGATGAGCACCACGTGGCGGTCGTCGGCGCCACGAACAGAAGCGGCCAATGATATTACAATGCAAGCCCATACGAATTGCAGTTTCACTCGATCCTCCGTTTGGGAACTTGGCGGGCGATCATCGTTACGTGAGAAGAATTAACCACAGAGGACACAGAGAGCACAGAGGAAACACAGAGAAAGGCAATACAAGAGATTTAGCCGCAGATGGCCGCAGATGAAGAAAAATGCAAGATTAAAAGACCGTGCAAAATTGCATTTGTCAAACATGCCATCCATGTATTTTCGTATCTTTATCTGCGGCCATCTGCGTCATCTGCGGCTAAAAGTTCTTCTCTGCGATTTCCTCTGTGCTTTTCTCTGTGGTTGAAGCTTTTTTAATGACCCGCAGCCGCGTGGGCGGGCGCCGAACAAATCCATCACATGCCCCGCCGGCGCGATGCCGTAGTAGATAGGTGTGATCGTTACGGGCTTTGGACTCCGTTCGGTGCGGCAGGAATATTGCGCGGATTGGCCTCCCTCACTTATTTTCTAATTGACTCAGGCGTCCCAGTTGGATGCAGTTAACAACCATCAAGTTGCTGCGCGGGCGTGGGCGGGGAATCATTATGCGGCAACAAGACCTGACATGTCCCGACGGCGCGGGAAGCTAAAGGAGAAACCCATGATCGGTTTTCTGGCGGTGGGCGTTCGGCGAGGTGGCTGGATTCCTGCGATGGTGATGCTCGTCCTGGGCGCGACGGTTCTGCCTGCGGAGGGAGCGAAATCCGGTCACGTTCTGGATTCGGACGGCAAGCCGGTTTCCGGTGCCGACGTTTATCTCATTCGCAACCGCGGGTTCGAGCCCAAGGTGATCGAGACGACCCAATCGGGTTCTGATGGCAGTTTCGAACTGCATCTGTCGGCGCCGACGACGGGCATCACCAATCCCCTCGAAGTGCAGGCTTTCCAGATGGGGAAAGGGGTTGGGGCGGAGCGGTATGAATCATCGAAAGAGTGCGAGATAAAACTAAAAACCTCGACTCGCATCACGCTGACGATGCTTGACACGGAAGGGAAGCCGGTGGCGGGAATGAAGGTGTTTCCGCTGGCGTTTGTGTCGGGGTCGATTCGAATTGCCGCGGGTCAGACACCGGGGAGGATGTTCTTCATGCGTATGCCAGGGGTGTTGTCACAGCGTCTGGCAGGCACGACGGACGTGAAAGGCGAGGTAACGCTGGGTGAGCTTCCGCAGGGCGCGCGGTTCGAGGTGGGAATCGATGATGAGCGATTTGCTTATCCGGGGGCTATGAAGGGCGTGGAATTATCGCGAACCGAGACACTCAGCCCGCCGGTGAAAATTCAGCTTGAAAAGGGGACGACGATCAGCGGGGTCGTACGTTACGGCCCAAGCGGAAAGGTGGCGGCCGGGATTGATGTTGCTGTTCAGCCGACAAGCCGTGCGATGGACCGAGCCGGGGGCGGCGGCGGGCTGACGGATGTCAATGGCGCATATCGGATCGCGCATCTCGGCGCCGGCGAATACAACGTGATGTTGAATCTTGATGCCGAGGTTCAAAAAGACTGGGCGGCGGCAGGCCATGAATGGGTCAAAGTCGCGGGCGGAGACACGCTCAAGGACTTGGATTTCTCACTGGTCAAAGGTGGCGTCATCACGGGAACAGTGATTACGGCGGACACCGCCGAACTGATCGCCAATACGTCGATTGGCGTTCACGGGCCAGCCCATCCGCAGAGCAGTGCGTCAATTCAATACACGGAGACCGGGCCGGACGGGACCTATTCCATTCGCGTGCCGCCCGGACTTCAGCATGTGTACATTTCCGGCCTGATCCCCGAAGCGTACCGGCAGCCGCGACAGGACATCCGGGACGTCAAAGTAGAAGATGGGGAAACTGTCCGAATGAATTTCCGTTTGCAACGTCGAGATGGCGAGGACGTGAAGGGGATCGTGATCGGGCTCGACGGAAAACCGGCAGCGGATGTTGTCGTACAGGCACAAATGGGTTCGGGGCCGTTCGGAGGGTCATCCACCAAATCGGATGTGCAGGGACGTTTTCATTTCGATGCGATCCCCGTCGCAACTGCCATCGAAGTGAAGTCTGCTGAGGTATGCACCGCGGAACCGGCCCACGTACAACGAGGACAGGGCGAGATCCGATTGCAGCTTGTTCGGCGGGTGAAATTGACCCTGAAGGGATTGATCACCGATGAAAATGATAAGCCGCTGGCGAAAGCGCGCGTCCGGCTTAGCCAGTGGTTCGGGAATTCCGGACTCGGAGAAGGCGAGCCATTAATCACCGGCGCGGATGGCCGGTACGAACTCAAGGACCTGTACGCCGACGCGCAGTACAACATTGCCGCCGATGCCGAGGGGTTTGGCGAGAGCCAGGCGAAGCTACAGCTCGATCCTGATGCCAAGGACCTGCCCACGCTGAAGCTGCCGCGTGCCGACGCCACGACCGGCGGAGTCGTCGTGGACGGCGAAGGCAAGCCGGTTGCGGGCGTTACGGTGCACCTCAACAACGGGATGTCTCCGAAGACCGCCGTAACCGACGCGCAAGGCCGGTTCACGTTCCAAGTCGTGCCCGGCAAAAATCATCTGATCTGGGTACGGGTTAAGGATCAAAGACAGGTGGGTCCTCACGCAAACGGGTTGGGCGGGCGCAATGATTTGAAACTCGTGCTGCCTAAAGAAGAGCAATAGGCCAGGCTTTAGGAACTCGCCCCGGCGAGGATTGCGCGGGGGCTCAAATAATTTTTATTTGACCTTGTCATTTACCTTGGTAGATTTACTTCATTAAATGAACTCTCGCTCGTGGAGGTTTAATGCAACCGGTACGCATGGGGCGAATGCAGTTGCGGATCATGAAGGTGCTCTGGGAGCGCCGCTCGGCCAACGCCCGGGAAATCACCGAAGCACTTTCGAAGGAACGAATGGTCGCCCACAGCACCGTTCAGACGCTGCTTCGCAAGCTTGAAGCCAAGGGGGCAGTCCAGCACAAAACGATGGATCGGACGTTTGTGTTTCACCCCACGATCGACCACCGAAGCGTCACGCGCGGCGCTACCCGTGAACTCATCGAAAGGGTGTTTGGCGGGTCTGCCGCCGGATTGGTGGCTCACCTTCTCAAAGAAGAACGCATAGGACGCAAGGAATTGGAACAAATTCGCAAGCTGATTGACGAACATGAAACCCGCGACAAAGGAAAGTCATGACTAACCTGCCTGGCCGACCTGAGATTTACGTTACCGTCGTAATGGCTGCGGTCACTCTACTGGTTCAATCGTCGGCGGTGTTGATCATCGGCCTGGTAACAGCGCGCCTGCTACGGCGTTTTGGACCAGCCGTGCGCTCGGCGGTGTATCGGGCGACGCTCGCATGCGTGGCGCTCGCGCCGATTGCGGCAATGATGTTCGGGGCGACGGGGATGCGATCTATTCGAATTGGTCTGCCGGCAAACGGATCGCTGGCAGAGTCCAACTTCCCGATCAGTCCTCCTGTCTCAAATGGCAGCGACGCAACAGTCAATCGTCCGATGGCGGATATTGGCAAGCGTTCCGCAGACACCGGCGCCTCACCGGCGATCACTTCAACTGGCGCAGACCTCCACGGCCCGAGTCATTTGAAACCGCCAACATTTGAAACGCCTCACATCCAGAATCCATTGATCATTTATCAGGCGGCTTGCGCAGTTTGGGTTTTGGTCGCAATTTGCCTGACTGCGCGGATATGCGTTGCAAACATCCTGATTGGCATCGCTCGCCGGAGGGCGATTACCGCTCCTGAGTCGATTGTGCGCAAAGCAGCGTGGTGCGCGAAGAAATTACATGTGCTGCCGCCCGTGATTCGAATGAGTTCGCACATCACCAGTCCCTGCCTCGTTGGCTGGCTACGGCCTTTGCTTTTCATCCCTGTCGAGGGATTGGGTGAGGTTGAGACGGAAGTGTTGCTGCACGAGATGGCCCACCATGCGCGTCGCGATTGCCAATGGCAGCTTCTGGGGAGGATGACGGCCGCGGTGCTTTGGTTTCAGCCGCTCGTGTGGATTCTGGTGCGCCGAATGGAGCGGAACGCGGAAGAAGCGTGCGATGACATTGTGCTGTTTCATGGCGGAGATCGAACAACGTATGCACGTCGGCTGATCGAGCTCGCGGAACAGTTTCAGGTGAATCGCACGTTGTGGGGAGGAGCGGGAGTCGGAATTGTTACGCCGCGCTCGGGGGTTGGAAAACGCGTCGCCCGGCTGCTGGATGGCGCTCAGGTTCGAAGGATTGGCCTGGCCCGGCCAGTGAGAATTGGTTTGGCCGTGTGCGCGATCGCAGTGGGATTGTCGATGGGGTTCGTTCGGGCGGGAGGCGCTCCGATTGTTCAGGAAAGCCCGCCCAGTCAGGGTGGGTCGCGGGTTGAGGGTCGGGTTGTTACGCCGGATGGAAAGCCGGCGGCGCGGGTTAATCTGTCTGTCTTGAATTACGGCCAGTTTGAACCGGAAATCCTGATGTCGGGTGAGTCGGACGAGCAAGGCCGGTTCGCTTTTGATCATGTTCCGCCGGGCAATCCCAAATCGCGACCTCCACAAATCATCGCTCGGGCGCCGGGGTATTCACTCCATGCTTACGAAGTTGTGCCGGGCAAGACAAATGAGCTGCGCCTGGAGGCGCCGACGCGCGTAACGATCGTTTTTCTTGAAACGGACGGAAAGCCGATTGAAGGCTTACGCGTCGCACCAATCCACTTTTTGGCAAGCTCCACATATTTGCCCCGCGATAAGGGCGGGTTTTCGTTTAGTCTTCCGCGGACGTTTTCTCAACCGCTTGCCCGGACGACCGATTCACGCGGGACGGTGACGTTTGAAGACCTGCCGCGTAACGCTTCAGTGACAATCCAAACCGACGACGAGCGTTACGCCAATCCGGGGTATAACGATCGCGTCGGGCTCATCGCGGAAGACATTAGTACACAAAAGACAATTCGGCTTGAACATGGCGCTTCGGTCAGCGGAAGAGTTACGTATGGCCCCGCTGGCGCTCCGGCGGCTGGCATTCATGTCGGCGTGCAGGGAACGATTCGAGGCGGCTGGGGTGGGGGCCATATTGTTGAGACGGACGCTTCGGGCAGTTTCCGCGCGGCGAACCTGACAGCTGGTGAATACAACGTCGTTTTGTATCTGACACCGGATGTCGAAAAGGACTGGACCGCGATTGCGCGTGAGGCGATTAAGGTTGAAGTTGGAAGCAATCTGACCGGCATCGATCTGACGCTGATTCATGGTGTCGTTATCCGTGGCACGATCACCAAGGGCGATACGGGGGAACCGTTTATCGATAGCCATCTCAACGTCTATGCCATAGGGCCGGCACATCCCAGAAGTGGCGGCGGGATGCAGAGCTCGGACGTACAGCACGACGGGTCCTATGTGGTTCGCGTCCCGCCAGGCAAACAGGAGATTATCCTGTCGGGTTCCATTGCGCCGTATGACGGCCAAGGGCAGCCGCGTCAGGAAGTGACCGTGGCAGAGGGGCAGGACGCGACGGTCGATTTCGCTTTACCGCGACGACCGGGTAAACCCGTTTCGGGGAGCGTGGTGGATGCAGAAGGCAAGCCGGTGCCCGACGTTGTGGTGATGGCTACCAGCCGTGGAGCGGGTGGGTCGTACCCGGCAACCACAAAGACCGACGCCGCCGGGAAGTTCCAATTTGAGGCCGTCGCGCCAGAGAGCACCGTTCGCGTCCGCCAGGCCACACAGGACGGGGCCGCGTCAGTCATTGTACAGGGAGGCGAAACGTCGCTGCGGCTTCAGATCGCCCGGCCGGCAGAAGTGACAATGACGGGAACCGTCGTTGACAGCGCGGGCAAGCCAGTCCCCTACCCGCGCGTCAGGATCATGACTTGGTACGGTAATTTTGGTGAAAGTCTCGGTGAGCCTCTGAAGGGAACCGCCGATGGGCATTACACACTACGGAATCTCTCATCGTCGTTTAAATACGTTCTGAACATCGAAGCCGATGGCTTTGGCGAATCCACACTGGAGATCAAACCCGAGCCAGGCGTCGGGAATGCCGCTCCAGTGACGTTGGAAAAGGCGGATGGCGCGATCACGGGCCGGGTCGTGGATATGGATAAGCGCCCTATTGCGGGCATGCCGGTGGCACTAAATTCAGGAAACTTCCTGCATGTGGTTTTCACCGACGACCAGGGGAAGTTCTCGTTCCCCGTTGTGGCAATGCGATTATACAATTGGAAAGTAATCGTGCGCCGCGATCGCGGGAGCCAATTCAGCCCGTTCCTTCAGAACATCGACGAAAAAATATTCGATGCTCGATCCGCGCAACGCGAGCCGCTGGAATTCCTTGTTCCGAATGTTGGGAAATAGATCAAAGCGACGGTTGATTGTCATCCTGGAGCGCAGCGAAGGATTCGATACGGGGGAACCCTTCGATTCCCAGATCCTTCGCTTCGCTCCAGGATGACAGCCTTTCGGATTTCAGCAAAGCAAGCGGTGGTCGGTATCGCTTCTATCCAATCACCAGATTATCCCGATGCACCACTTCATCGTACGCCGCCTCGGCGAGGAGGGCTCTGACTTCGGCGGTGCGTTTGCCTCTGATGCGTTCGATGTCGGCTGAGGCGTAGTTGGAGAGGCCGCGGGCGATGGCGGAGCCGTCGGGGGAGCAGAGTTCGACGATGTCGCCGCGGGCGAAGTCGCCTTCCACTTTGGTGATGCCGGCGGGGAGCAGGCTGCGGTTTTTTTCGACTAACGCGGAAACGGCGCCGGCATCGACGAAGATTTTGCCGGCCGGGCGGGCGCTGCCGATCCAGCGGCTGCGGGAGGAGAGCTTTCGGGCGGCGGGGACGAAGAGCGTACCGAGCTCCTCGCCATCGAGCAGGCGCGGGAGAATGTTTTCCGTGCGGCCATCGGCGACGATCAGGGCTTCGCCCGATTCGGTGACCGCCCGCGCGGCTTCCAGCTTGGAATTGAAGCCGCCTTTGCCCAGGGCGCTTTTTTCGGCGCGAACCAGATCGCGGGCGGTTTGGAGATTTTCGACGAGCCGGACGGGCTTGCCCTCGGCATCGAGAATTCCATCGACCACGCTTAGCAACACCAGCAACTCGGCACGCAGGGCGTGGGTCACCAGCGCGGCGAGAATGTCGTTATCGCCAAAGCTGATGCGGACAATTTCGTCGGTGCTGATGGTGTCGTTTTCATTGACGATCGGGACGGCGCCCAACTCATGAACTGCGTGAATCGTGTTCCGCACATTGAGAAAACGGGCGCGGTCATCGATGTCTTCGCGGGTGAGAAGGATCTGGGCGACGGGGAGCTTGTGAGGGGCGAAAGCCGCGGCCCAGGCGTCCATCAGGCGGCGCTGGCCGACGGCTGCGACAGCCTGCAAATGCGATAGATCGGTTGGACGTTTGGGGAGATTTAATTCGCGAAGGCCGGCACCGATCGCACCGGAGCTGACGACTGTTACCTGGACGCCACGGGCCCGCAGGCCGGCGATCTGGTCGGCGATGGATTGGAGAAAGACCGAATCGAGCCGGCCCTCGGCATCGGAGAGCACCTGGGTGCCGAGCTTGATGACGATCGTCTTGATCGAGGCCAGATGCTGTTTTCGAATTGCCGTCATGATTCACCGCAAACCGATTCACCGCGGAGACCGCAGAGAAATACCTTGTTGCCACAGATGAACACAGATGGACACAGATGAAGAGAAATGCTGGGGAAATTCGTTTCAAGGATTGTCGATCGCCAGAACATGGCACCCCATTCTTCTTTGCCTTTATCTGTGTTCATCTGTGTTTATCTGTGGCCAACTTCTGTCGCATTTTGCGGATGCATTCGCGTTTTATGGGGATGGGAAGTTCATGATCAGTTCGTGGAACATTTTTATGCCGGTGGCGACCGCGGCGTCGGTGAAATCGTAGTGGTCGCTGTGGAGGGATGGATAGGTGTCTTTTTCTAGGGGTTCGACGCCGACGAAGAAGAAGCAGCCGGGGACTTTTTCGAGGTAGTATGAGAAATCTTCGCCGCCCATGGAGGGCCGGGGGACGGGGAAATAGTGGTCGGCGCCCAGGGCTTGTTTGGCGATGCGGGCAACGTAGTCGGCCATGGCGGGGTCGTTGACCGTGGGTGGATAGCCCTCGATCCAGTCGAGGCGGGATTCGCAGAGGTTGGCTTCGGCGATGGCCGAGCAGCGGCGGTCGATGGATTCGCGGATGCGCTTGCGGGCAAGGTCGTGCAGCGTGCGGGCGGTGCCTTCGATGACCGCGGTATCGGGGATGACGTTGGTGGCCGTGCCGGCGTTGAACTTACCGATGGTAATGACGGCCGAATCGGTGGGATCGAATTCGCGGCTGACAAACTGCTGAAGGTTCATGACCGCTTCGCAAGCGGTGACGATTGGATCGATGCCCAGATGCGGGTAAGCACCATGGCACCCGCGGCCGACGAACGTAACGGAGAAGGTATCTGTCGCGGCCAGCAGTATTCCGGGGCGCGTGGCGACCATGCCGACCTTGAGACCTGGCCAGCCGTGCAGGCCGAAGATGGCGCTGACTTTCGGGCCGAGCGAGCCATCAAGGACACCTGCTTCGACGAGGCGTTCGGCCCCCCCGCCGCCCTCTTCGGCGGGTTGCCAGATGAATTTCACGCAGACCGGGAGTTGGGATTCGATGGATTTAAGAATGCCCGCGATTCCGGCGAGCGTGGCGGTGTGGCCATCGTGGCCGCAGGCGTGCATCATGCCGGGATGGGTGCTGGCGTAGGGCAGGCCGGTGCGCTCGAGGATGGGCAGCGCGTCGATATCGGCGCGGAGGGCGACGCAGGGCCTGGTCAGGTCGCCGATCCAGGCGATGGTGGCTGTTGGGGCATCGGGGACGCCGGGGATGTACGCGATTCCCAGTGAGTCCAGCTCGGCACGGATGACGGCGGCGGTCTCGAATTCTTCATAGGCGATTTCGGGGATCTGGTGCAGCCGGTGACGCAGAGCGACGGCGCGGGAGATGCCAGGATCGATGGATGGCGCGAGGGTCATCATGCAAGAAGCTACGCCTGCGGACGCGTGCTCGCAAGGGATGGCGGGTGTTGAAGGCGAAGCATAGAAGTGGATGGTGTTATCGGACGAAACTGACGAAGGCCGATATATCACAAAATTGCGACACTTTAATCTGGTCAAATGGTTATGAAGCTGTTACCGTATTTTTTCAGGTAAGTTTGCAGAATGAGTCTCACGGAAAGTGGCCAGTTATACGCCTCGCACCGCCTGCCTCAGTCCTCTCTCCTACCTCCGGGCCGGGAGTCGGCCCCTTTCACGATCGAACCCGGAAAGTAAAAAGCGCGGGTTTGTCCGGCCCAAAGCGATAGGAGCTTTAAATGGGCAAGAAGTTATATGTCGGGAATCTGAGCTACAACGTAAGCAGCTCGGATTTGGAACAGTTGTTCGCGCAGCACGGCACCGTGCAGAGCGCGGAAGTCATTCAGGACCGAGACACTGGCAGGAGCAAGGGTTTTGGATTCGTGGAAATGGGCAGCGATGAAGAAGCCCAGGCAGCAATCGCCGCACTCAGCGGCCAGCAGCATGACGGTCGCGCGTTGACCGTCAACGAAGCCAAGCCGCGTGAACCGCGTAGCGGTGGCGGTGGTGGCGGCGGTGGCCGTGGCGGCTACGGTGGCGGCGGCGGTGGCCGCAGCGGTGGCGGTGGCGGCTACGGTGGCGGCGGCAGTGGCGGCGGAAGCCGTGGCGGTGGCGGTGGCGGCTACGGTGGTGGCGGCAGTGGCGGTGGCGGCGGCGGTGGCCGTCGGTACTAAGCCGTAATCCCTGTCAACTCAATAACGAACGAGGCCACGTCAGACGTGGCCTCTTCTTTTTTGTATGGGGTTTTGATCGATGCAATCAATCCGACGAGTCGTCGAGGAACTGATTTGAGGCTTCGTGATGGCGCTCGATGATTTCGGTGATGGGTGACGGATAGTACCGGTGAACATGTTTCGTTCGCCGAAGCAAATCCTGTATTCGGCGTATGGCAATGAGAAGCGGGCTCCACGAGTCGTAAGCGCCTGCCGTGGAAGTGCCTAAAAAGTCTGGGCATTAAAACAGTCGCATGATCCTCGTGGCCAAAAACGCCTTGGCAGGTTTTAAGGTCGAAAAAGCCATTGCAGCCGCGACCATCTTTATTGCGCTGGTGAGGTAGCATTTATGACGACGACCGGTGCACGGCAAAGACCCCATTCGAAAGACGGGACCTTTGCCCCATTGGCTTTTAGGGCTGGGTGGTGGCGTATCGCTTAAAGACCACTTCGGGAGGAAGGTCTTCATAGCTGTCTATTGGCGCATCAATGCAACGCCCCAGACGCTCTGCGGGCAAATCGCATTCAACAATTGTTCCAACTGCCATACGGGGCGGATTGCCGCCGCCGAAGGTCAATTCCTCGGCATCCCTGCTCGGCGATGAAGCAAGCACACGAAATACATAAACGACCTTGTAATCTGCCGTTGGATACGGGTTGATGCCACGGTACTCAAGGCGGTAGTGAACTGGACCTCGCATCTTGTACAAATCCGCAAACGTTGGACCTGATGCCGGCGGTTGGTTCACCGGCGCCGGTTGGGCCCGTTCGTTCCCCGAGCATCCGCTCGAAAGCCAACACGCGGCGGTGACGATGAACGTCCGATGTAAAGAGCGAGACATAGGCCGAAATCGTAGTCGAGTGCCGAGTGCTGACCAACTATCGGCGAACGACAAAGGACCCGCAGGGTTTTTGCTTGATTGATTCAGCGCATAAAAAAGGTGGCGTGGTTCTCTCGGCACACCACGCCACCCAGGGAAGGAGGATCGTTTACAGACATCTTTCAATACGCCGGGTCAATGTGGGGGGTTCGGGGGTGGAAATAAATTTGTGCGGATTATTTGGGGTGCCAAGAAAGTGGTTTCGTAAAGCAGGCTCGTGCGACAGGGCTAAACAACAGTAGCACAGCCTGGATGAGAGGCTGTGCTACTCTTCTTCAGGATTACTGGCAGCTATCAGACAGCGGTATCGGCGGGGCGCATCAGGGCTTTGGGTGTAACTTCCATCACATTAGGCTTGAGTTCAGCATCACCTTTCCCGGCGACGAAGTTCAGGCCGCCCTGGAGGACGTTTTGGAACTCGTCGCTGGCCCAGACGTCTTCGCGATGGCCCATGGAGGTGTAGAAGACGCGGCCTTTGCCGTGCTTTCGGGCCCAGGTCTCGGGGTATGGGTCGAGGGCGTTGTACTCCTTTTGTTTCATGCTTTTGGTGTTTTGAACTGCGATCACGTGCAAGTCGGGTGCGATGTTGTGGAGGCGGTACCACTCTTCATTCTTGGTGAACGTCTGGAGGTCCTTGATGGTTCCCCAGTTGTGCTCGATGGCCTGGATCTCGCACTTTTCCTGCTGGTGGTGGATGACGAACTCGCCGCCGATCATCTTGATGTAGGGATCGACCGGGCCGGGGTTCTTATCCCAAGTGTCTGTGGCGGAATGAACGCCGAGGAAGCCTTTGCCGCCGGCGATGGCATCCAGGAGCGCCTGTTTGCCGCCTTCGGGCATGGGCTTGTTGTTGCTGGCGCCGTTCTTAGGATCCCCGGGTTTTTCGAGTTGGCCGGTGGTGTAGAACATGATCACATCAAATTTGGCAAGGCCTTCGGCGGTGAACAGCCCGCCATCCTTGCTACAGGTGACTTCCAGGTTCACTTTCTTGCCGAAATCGATCATGAACTTTTCAGCGAAGCTCATCGCTTCCTGGTCCTTCTTCGGGCGCGTGATCGCCGAATGCTCGTAAGTCTGCGAGCGGCTGAAGAAGAGCATCTTTTTGGTTTGGCCCTGGGCCGACGCCCAATTCAATAGCGGCGAAGCCAGCAGTCCGGCGGTGGCAATGCCCGCGCCTTTCAGTAATTCACGACGATTCAAACCGTTCGACATGGAGATCCTCCGGCAGGGTTAGAGTTTTCAGACACGTTGGTATATCGGAAGCAAGGGATAGGAGATCGTCAAGGCCGCCAGCGCCGAAGCGGTTGCGGCGGCGCGACTCAGACGGTTTCTACCAGCAAGGACGACCTCCGGCCAGCCGCCATCTTTTTCCTGGGCTTTGGCGATTTTGGCCAGGAGCGGGTGCCCGACGGATGTCCAGGCATCTGGGCCGAGGCGCAGCGCCGCCAGGGGCGCCATCCCGGCGTATCCGTCGGGGGTAACTATCTCGGATACGTGGGATGCCAAATACTTTGAGCAGGCATCGAGCTTTTCGGTGTTGGCCGATGCGATATCCGCCGCAAAAAGGGCGACAACCCCGGCGGCGGTGGCGCGGGGATCGGCGCGTTTTCCCGGGGCCGGGGCAAATCCACCGGTCGCACCTTCGTAACAGCGCAGCGCAAAGCCAGTGGCGGCTCGCGATACCGCCGGTGGAAGGTTGATTCCAATATCCGTGCAGGCTCGCAGCGCCAGCAGAACGGTGGCGGTGGCGGAAAGATTTTCTCCGCGCGCGGCGGGCGATGCCCCTTCCCACCCCCCGCCACCGGTGGAGGGCGCGGCGGTTTTGCCGGCGACCTGGCCGGCAATCATCACGGCAACCGCATGGACCAGGGTGGCATGGATGGTGAGCCGGCGATCGGCGTTGGGATCGACTCCATAGGCTTCGGCCAGTGCAAGCGTGGCCGAGGCATGCGCGCGAATTCCTCGATCGGAGGGGCCGAACCACCCTGCCGATCCCTGTTGGGCCACGAGCCAATCGACGGATTTGTGCACGACCAACCCGTGCTTGCCGAGGTCTGGGACGTTTCCCGCGGCCAGGAAGGCCAGGAGCGCACGAGCGGTGGTCCAGATGCTGGATTGGGTTTCGGCATCGAATGCGCCACTGTTGTCTTGAAGTTTGGCCAGAAAGTTGAGCCCGGATGTAACGATGCGTTCGAGATCGGCATCGAGGGAAGGGGGAGCCTCAGCAGGGGAAAAACTTGAGAAGGCAGCAACCGTGCCCAAGGCGAATAAGCCGGTGGAGAATTGACGCCTGGATATGGAATTCACTTGGCCTCCCCTGCGTGGCCGAGGGCCTCGAAGTAGAGCCGCAGCGATTGCTCATACCCGGGGGGTTCCGAGTCGCGCAGGCCTGGGTCGAGGCCTGCGCCCTCATCGCGTAAGCGCCCCCAATCCTGGCCATTTGAAAATTGACCGCCTTGCTGGCTTCCCTGGCCACGGCCACCGCGTCCGCCAGGGAAAGGCGGGCCGAGCACGGGTGAAAGCGATGGAACGACCGCCAGGCGTTCAGCCGCGGCGCGGTGGATGGATTGGTCCCAGGCCCGGGAGAGCGATTCAAAAACGCCGGCCTGATGACGACGGGCGCCGCCTACGTCGGGGGGCGAAGCGGAGAGGGATTGGGCCGCAGCCCGGGCGAACCACTTTGCCGCGGCAAGCGGATCACGCTTGACGAGCAGGTCACGGGCGGTGGCCAGTTCACGCTGAGTGGCCTGGATGGCTTCCCGGGTATCGGCCGCGGCACGATCGACAAAATCGCCATCGTCACCGGCCAGCGATTCTTCAAACGCTTCCAATGCGGGAATGAGACGCGCTTCGATCGCATCGCGCGCTGAATCGGTTTCAGGCGCGAAGGATGCAAGGCGATTGGCAAGGCCGCGTGCGACGGACGGATTAAGTGAACGAGATGCGGTGGCCACGCGCTCGGCCGCATCTTTGGCAACCTGTATCGCTTCTTCGGCAGCGCGTCTGGAGGCCCCACGCTGATCTTCGGCGGCGGCCAAGGCGGCGGCGCGGGCTGTTTGGACGCCGTGGTTTGCGTTGCGCTGCGTCGACGCCAGGGCCTGAGTCTCAGCCAGAGCCTGCGGCATCACGGCAAGTTGCTCGATGGCCGCGAGCACTTCGGTGGTGGCGCGCTCCCGACCGTCGGTCTGCTCGTAGCCGGTAGACGCATCGCCTTCTCGTGGAAGTCGAACGCCGTCAATTTCTTCGGCCACCGACCGTTGTTGCTCGGCCAGCGCCGCCGCGGTATCTCCGCTGGCCAATCGACCGGCAAGCTGCGATTGGCGTTGATCCAGATCATCGACGCGCCGGGCGTTTGCCATGTTTCGATCGGCTTCGAGGCGATGTCGTTCGATTCGATCGCCGGACGGGGAGGTGTCCGAATCAGCTGCAAGTGTTGTGGGCTGCGTGGAGCCCCATCGATCACGGCGGGGGCGACTGCGTAGCTGGCGGCCCATTGCACCGGCGAGGTCCTGGGCGCGCTGGTATTGGCGGTTGGCGGAGGCGGCGTTGGCCTGCATTGCGATGTCGTCGATGTCTTTTTGAGAGTCGCCGGCGATTTGAAATGGCCGGGTTCCAGGCAAGGGCACGTCGGCGCCGCCGGCGAGTTTAAGCATGTCAGCCCGCGCGGATTCGAGTTGTGCGTGGCGCGCGGGTGAAAGTGCGGCGGAATGAAGTTGAGTGGGCTGGCGGGGTCCGGACAATGTGATGGATGCATCGTCGGCAAACGCCTTGAGCATTGCGGCGCTGCCGGGCTGAGCGGTCCTGATGGCGGCGGCAATTGTCCAGGCAGCACGACTGGCCAGGTCGAGATCGCGTGCCCGCAGGAGATCAGAATCGGATTGAACCGCCTCGGCCTGTGCGGCAGCGGCAAGCCGGGCGTCCATGCCCATCCGTCGCTGCGGGGCAGTGCGCATGTGCTCTACCCAGGCGCGCACCGCCGCGGCGTAGTCAACGGCGCGAGACGCATCGGCAGCAACGATTGCCAGCCCGGATGCGTTGATTTGAGTCAACCGCGTATCGAAATCAGGTGCGGTGGCATCAAGGCCCAGTTGGCGGGATTCGGCGCTGATTTCCTGCTGCTTTCGTTCCAGGGCCTGATCGAGGCGTTGGCGAGACGACGTTTCGCGGGATAACGGCGCGTGGCGGGCAGCGACAAGATTGTTGCGGTCTTTGATAATCGCCTCGGCCTGTTCGCTGCGACTCACTGTTTCCAACGAGTCAGCAAGGTGAGTGGCTTGATCAGACGCTGCGGCAAGCGCGCGACGGCCGGCGTCATCCAAGCCGCCTGGAGCGCCGCTCTGTCGAAAAGCTTCCTGTGCCGCGGCGGATTCAATTTCAACCACGTCGATCCAATTTGCCGCCACTGGGGCGAGGGGCATGTTCGGACCATGAGTAATGACCTTCAGCAATGACTGCCGCAATGCAGCCGCGGTTTGCGAGGCGCTGCTGAGCGCCCGATCGGCTCGAGGACCCAACGACATGGAAGGGTTGGATCGCCGATCCTTTTTCCCGCTTGAAGCTTCAGGCATTCGGTTCGCCTCGACCAGAGCGCCCGCCAGTGCGCGGGCCAACTGGGCCGCACGAGTCAACTCGACAATGCGTTGGTATGCATCTAAATCCACCGGCTTAGGCGAAATCAATACCTGAAGGGGCAGGCTTTTGACTTCATGGCCGCCGGAATCCGTGGCGGCAAGCGTGAGTGTCACCACATCTCCCACATGCAAGCCTGGAATTTTGGCCAGATCGTATGGATGCACATCCTGCTGGCGGCGGGGGTCGCCCCACAACTTGATGACAGTTTGAGCGGGCGGTTCCGAATTGATCTGGGAATTTAGCGTGAGAGATGCAAGAGCAAAGTCGTCCAGCGCCTCGTATGAAAGCGGCACAATCTCCAGCGGCGCCTGGCTCAGGCTCTCGCCGCCGCGCAGGAGGCGGACCTGGGGGGGCAGATCAGCCAGGGCGCGGATCACGCAGTCCGCCGGGCCGGACCCATTTACATTTCTGGCGCTGACCAGATCGATGTCGTACGTGGCGCTTGATACGACGGTAAAATCGACTTGGCGCGCCGCAGGCTCAGAAGCCGGACGCATCGATTGCTTCTGGCCATCGATCAAGAAGGTGGCTTCCTGAAGGGGCTCGGTTGCGGAAATGGTGAGATTGACGCGCGTGCCGGCGGGGGCTTCGATCCGGCCATCTTCGTTGCTGACATTAGCGGCCGCCATTCTTGAATATGGCGGATAGGCATAACGAATGGCGAAGCGGGAAATGGCCGGCCGGCGCAGAACCCGGATCGCATACTCACGGCTGCGGGCATCGCCGCCGCTGATGTAGTAGCGCAGATCGTGATCGACTGCCTGAACGGCAAAGGTGTACGCCCCGCCTCCGATCGGCGTCATGGTCGCCGCAGACCAGTCGCGATCGTTATCGGAGAGATAAAGCGTTAAGGATGAATCGCCCAGTTGAGAAGCGCGGGCTTCGATTGTAATCGGGCGAGATTGCACGATGTCGACATCACCAGGGAGAACATCCAACTGCGTGGTTGTAACGGCGGGCACATCGGCCATCGGCGCGAAGAAACGGATCGCAAGCTGCCGGTAGCGCAGGCCGGGCAGACGCCATAACACGATCGATAATACTGCGGCCAAAATGCAAATGGCCCACGGCGCCATCACCCTGCCCCACCTGCCGCGTGGCCGACGATGTTTGAGTGCAAGTTGTTCGCTTACCTCCTCCGCCAGGCGGGCGAGGATTTGATCTGAGCCGCGGAGATCCGGACGCGTCAGGATCTGAGAGGTAACCGTCATGAGCTTCTGGCCGAAGCGGGTATCGACCTCTTCCGCGTCCTGTGCCGCAGTGACCCAATTCGGGCGACGCAGCCAGCGCGCCACAGCCCGCGCAATCATCCAGACGGCTGCACCGGCGCCAATAATCAGGACGCCGGCGCGAACCGGTGACGGCAAATGCGCGAATCGATCAATCGCGCACCACAACAGCATCCATCCGGTAAAAGCCGCGGCTGCTTCTCCGGTGGCCTTGAGGATTTCAAGCCGGCGCTGGCGAACGACGAAGTCATTCAGGTATGTTCGGATCGGGGCGGGCAAGGTGAGTGGCGCGGCCATGGCTACTTCGTTCAATACAACGGGCGAACTTCTTGACAAAAACAACACGCCAAGTGGGCGGCCCCGGGGGCCAAACATACAGGCTTTGAAGCCCGCGCCACATTAAATAAACGTGCGCGATCAGTTCATTGTAGTGCAGGCTTCCAAGCCTGCACGTGCAGGTCTGGAGACCCGCACCACAAGCGCGTGATCGTGCACGGTCATATAGGCAATTCGCACACGGTCACACTTATTTTACTCACGCCAGACCTAGCCGTTTGCGCAAAGCCCATTCGCCCGAAAGGCATGCCAGCACGAACACGAACAGCAGCGGGCTTTGGTAAAGCGGCTTTCGCACGAGTTGCGAATCGGTGTTGTGCACGGCATCAACCCAGCCGGGAATTCGGTCAACCGATTCGAGCGGTTCATATTGCCCGCCGGAAGCGCGTGAAATGTGGCGAAGCAGATCAGGATCGCCCGAAAGGTTGCGCATTTCCAATTCGTCGTTGCCCGCGACGTGCAGTGGAACGCCGACGACTTCAGCGCGACCCCGCGCAGTCACACCCACTTCCAGGTCGTAATCGCCTTCACTCAATCCCGGCAAGGGACCCGCAAATCTTCCGCCGCCTTCGGCTGGAAGCGAAATGGTGCGCAAAATCGACCGGCCCTTCCTGATTTGCAGGGAAAGAGCCTTGGCGGTGAGGGCAGTCGAGCCGGCGCCGATGCCGCGCACTCGGGCTCTCACGCCGACGGATTCGCCGGGCTGGCAGGATACTTTCTCGACATCCAGTGCAATGCCCCCGCGGCTGGCAGCGTAGGGTTCGCCGGCTGCGTGCCGGATCAACTGACGCCAGAATTGGTCGGCGTCACGCTCGCCGGATTTTAGTCTCCATCGCCACGTTTCATCCAGGCCAACGAAGAAAGCCCGCCCCGCGGCAAGCTGGCGTTCGGTCAGGACCGAAGAGCCGGTATCGGTTTCCAGCAATAGCTTGTGTACATCGCTATAAAGATTTTTGTCGGGAATCTGGAGAAAGCGAAAGACGGCGGGCAATTCCTGCCAGCGATGTTGCGGTTCATCCCCCAATCTCAGCGCCGCACTTTCCCCAAGGGGTGTGGGTGAGAAATGAAACGCGGGTTGTTCGCCGGGCCATTGCTTCCATGTGGGACGAACATCGTGAAAGGGCAACAGCCCGGCTGCGATGGGTTGCCGCGACCAATTGGCCAATGCAGCCGCGGTGCCTGGGATGATGATGACACTGCCCCCGCGATCGTTCACCAGCCGGCTAACGGCATCCCATTGGTTCACATCCAAAGCTTCAACCGGAATATCGTGCAGCACAATAACGTCTTGCGTGAGAATCTCCTGCGGTTGCATCGCCAGGCGCGGGTGGGCCGCATCGAGAATTTGCGCATTCAAATTGACCCAGGGCCGATGAGTCAGCGAAGCGCGCAGATACTGAAAATCCCAGGTGGTCGAAGCGCTGAAAGCCGCCACGCGTAACTTGGCGGATGAAACCTTCACCCAGCGCTCGATGTGATTATTGTCATCGGATACTTCCTTGGCGCCCCGTTCGACGGAGAACACGATTCGCTCCGAAGCAGCAGCCGCAGGCGGATCGATCGGGAGGGAGAATCGCGCGGTGAACTCCGTCGTCGAGGGCTTTCCATCCGTCGAATTCCGCGGCTGAAGATGGACAAGCTGGGCGCCGGTCGGCGTGGTGATGGTAACGGCTTCGGGAGCATCGGCCATTTCCTGTCGCCGCACTTCGACCTGGCCATCGAGGGTCTCGCCTTGAAAGGCGGCGGAGGGCATCGTGACGCCGGAGATCCAAACGTCTGGTACGACACTCGCCGCGACGCCTACGGTGAAAACCGGGATCCCCGAGGGGCGGATGGCTGAAGTGACATCTCCCCGTCCGCGTGTCTGGCGACCATCGGAAAGTACGACAACCGCACGAACCGATCGACCTGCGGCCGCGGCCACCGCCGCGCCGACAGCAGAGGTCAGGTTGCTGCCCTTTCCCTCCGGGCGAAGCCGGGACGGATTGACCGGACTTCCGGTATGCGGGTCCAACGTAATTGGCCGCAATTCCTGATCGATCGCGTAGGCCCTCACCGCGCCGTTTGCGCCGAGCTTTGCGACCAGCCCGTTCGGGCTGGCAAGCGCCGCTTCGGCCAATTGAAGCCGCGTCAACTTCGCCAGCGACTCGCATGTAGCGCGCACCTGGGGATCTGCCTGATACAGCGCTTCGTCAGAAGCTGCCTGAACGCCCACCACGAACGTGCGCAGCTTTTTGAGAGCGTTGACGCGATCGTTCCAGGCGCGGCGCTGATCCAAAGCCGGGACGTTATTGAGATCGAGCAACTGCGATCGCAGCTCGGATCCAACCGGCGCAGTATCGGCCAATGCCGAAACGCCTCGCACCGCCTCGGAATATCGATCCACTGTCTGTCGCAGCGCCGACTGCCGGTCGGCAATCCCCCGACCGACTACACGCGCATATTCAAGATCGCCCAGTGCATTGACCACACCCTGCGCAAGGCTCTCCAACTGCTGCACCTGCTGAAGCATCCCCGACCCCGCATCGGATCGCACCCCTTCCGGCAGCCGGCCCAGCGCTCCAGCCAGGGCAACAAGCTGCGGCACCGTTCGACCCGTATCAACAACAGCCATACTTTTCGAGCAATCCAAAAGAATTTCCACGCCCCCGCCGGTCGAGTCTCCACCTGTTTGGAGCAGAACAGGTTTCAACAATGCAATCGCCAAAACAACCAGGGCAATCCAACGCAGAGACAAGGTAACCCAACCCCAACCCCCTTCCCCGCGAACCTGCGGCGGATACAGCCACCCCACCGCAATCGTAGCCGCAGCACAAACTCCCAGCGCCACGGGCCACAAATAGGCGGATTCAAGAATGATCGATGACAAAGAGTTCATTGCCGGGATTGCGGTAAATCCAATTGGGCCAATAAGGTCGGCGTACGATACCGAGTATATCAGCCCGAGCGGCGCGGCAGCCATAAACAAGCAGATCAGACAAGGGGGTGGGGGGTCATTTCGGCACGACGGGACGGCGGAGGGGCGGACACAATTTCAGGGTAAAACAGCCTCAACTCGCTTAATTTTTGCGCCGAAATATCACACAATGTTATCTAGCGATGCGAATCATCACGGAGAAAGCGATCGAGTTAGCCTGCCGCAAACATCCGAAGGCGACGGCAGGGCCCAACCGATGGTTGACGATGGCGAAAAACGCCCGGTGGCCGAGCATCGCGGAGGTTCGTTTGGTCTTCTCCGACGCCGACCCTGTGATGGTGAAGAGCGGAAAGACGGTCACCGTGTTCAACATTTGCCGCAACGATTACCGGCTGATCACGGCGCTTCACTACAACACCGGGCTCGCCTTCGTCCTGCGATTCCTCACCCATGCGGAATACTCGAAAGACACTTGGAAGGCTTCATTATGAGCAAAACCCTCAACCGCAAACCTCCGATCCGTCCCGTGTCCGACAGGTACTTCGCACTGGTGAAGCGTTTCCCGCTGCGGCCGATCCGCAACGACCGGGAATTCGACGCCGCCGTCGAAGTCATGAACAAGCTGGCGGTCTACGACGAAGGCACGCTGGAATCCGGCGAACAGGATTACCTCGATGCGATCGTGCTTTTCGTCGAAGCCTACGACAAGGAACACGTTCACATCGATACTTCCGACGTGACGCCGCTGGAGTTGCTCAAATTCGCGATGGAAAACCGCGGCATGAACGTGTCGGACCTGGCCAAAGTGATCGGCAGCCAGCCCCTCGCGTCGATGATCCTCGCCGGGAAACGTGGAATCAGCCGGGACAAGTCCAAGTTGCTGGCGGCGCATTTTGGTTTGCAGCCAGGGGCGTTCATTTAACGGCACGAACGATCCCGAGTGCCAAACCCCCGCGGAGCAAGCGATGAGCGACAGAGCCAGTCAGGGCAACGAGAAACAGCCGGAAGGGGCTATGCACCTTGTAGGGCTCGAAACGCAGGACCAGGTGCCAGTGATTGGGCAGGAGGCAGAAGCCAAACAGCTCGACGCAGGCCTTGTCCTTGCCGTCGGCGAGGAGCTGGAGGAACGCGGCGTAGTCGCCGGGCTTGCGGAAGATGCTCATGCGGCCGTTGCCGCGGTTGAGCACGTGATAAACGACGCCGGCGGCGGCGGCACGGGCGGTGCGCGGCATGGACGGAGGGTAACAGGTCCAGGCTTCTTCAGCAAATGGTGGATGTCGTGCGCCGTGAAAAGGGTGTTGGAGTCCAGCGGGTGAG
>DAIRGS010000229.1:0-11659 GCA_036794395.1 Tepidisphaeraceae bacterium
CTTGTTGACGATGCCGAACTGCTCGAGCTGGTGGAGATGGAAGTCCGCGAACTGCTGACCAAGTACGGCTTCGATGGCGACAACGCCCCGATCATCCGCGGCATTGCCAAGAACGCCCTGGAAAACCCCACTGATGGCACGGCGTGCAAGCCGATCGACGATCTGATCAAGGCACTGGATGACTTTGTTCCGATCCCGCAGCGCGAGATCGACAAGCCGTTCCTGATGCCGATCGAAGACGTGTTCAGCATTAAGGGTCGCGGCACGGTCGGCACGGGTCGAATCGAGCGCGGTCGTATTAAGGTTGGCGATCCGGTTGAGATCGTTGGGCTTAAGCCCACCGCCGTCAGCACCGTCACCGGTGTCGAGGCGTTCAACAAGACGATGGAAGAAGGCCAGGCCGGCGAAAACGTTGGCGTGCTGCTTCGTGGTATTGAAAAGGAAGCGCTTGAGCGTGGTCAGGTGTTGGCGGCTCCCAAGAGCATCACGCCGCACACCAAGTTTGAGGCTGAAGTGTACGTGTTGACCAAGGAAGAGGGCGGTCGGCATACTCCGTTCTTCACCGGGTATCGCCCGCAGTTCTACTTCCGCACGACCGACGTGACGGGTTCTGCCAAGTTGCTTGGCGGGGCCGAAATGGTCATGCCGGGCGACAACGTGACGATGGAAGTGGAGCTACAGGCTCCGATCGCCATGGAAGAGCGCGTTCGCTTTGCCGTCCGCGAAGGTGGTAAGACGGTCGGTTCAGGCGTTGTAACAAAGATTTTGGCCTAAAGGCCAAGCTGGGCAGGCGGTAGGCAGCGGGCAGGGTATTGATCCTTGCCTCTGCCTACTGCATTCTGCCTACTGCCTACTTAGAGGTGTTTGTCATGGCTAAAGAGAGCCGCGAAATGGTGTGGCTGCAATGCACCGAAACCGGCGACCTGAACTACCGAACGGAGATCAAGGTCGCGGGTGGCCCGCAAAAGGTTGAGGTCAAGAAGTACTGCCCTCGCCTGCGGCGGCATACCTTGCATAAAGTGAAGAGGAAGTAGTTGGGAATTGCGATTTGGGATTTGCGATTTTAGATTTTAGATTTTAGATTTGAGATTTAAATCGCAGATCGGCAATTGCAAATTGAAAATCCCCTTACGCCAGTAGCTCAATTGGCAGAGCAGCCGTCTCCAAAGCGGCAGGTTGGGGGTTCGATTCCCTCCTGGCGTGTTTGTGCCAGCGCGGCGGCTGTCATGCGGGCACAGGGTGTGCGGGAGAAAGTCGTCGTGGCTGACCTGCCCGGTCGCTGGCGTGCGAAGGTAAAGTTGTATGGCTGCTGTCACTCAAAGAAACGACGGGAACAAGGCGATGGCCGACGCGGAATTGGCTGGCGAGAGCGGTTCGGAATCTAAGCGCGAGGAGCGTAAAGGACCCGAACGCGTCGACTACCGAACTCCGCAGGTTCGCAAGCCCGGCGGGCCGCGGTTCTTTGCGATCTACAAAAAGGGCCACGGCTACTGGACCCGAATGGGAACCGCCATCGGCACCGGATTGCTCGGCGTCCTGGTTTCCTTCGAGCTCTACAGCCAGATCCCCACGTTCCTCCATGGCACCCAGCAACATGACAAGCGAGTGGCGTTCGTTGTCGCGTTGGTGTTTCTGATTGCTTATTCGATTATCGCTTATTGGTTCACCAATAAGCCTTCGACCGTTGAATTCCTCATCGCGACTGATAGCGAGATGAAGAAGGTCAACTGGACGACGCGCCAGGAACTGATCGGATCCACGAAGGTGGTCATCGCCTTCATGTTCATCATCGCTATCTTCCTTTTCACGTGCGACCTGTTGTTTGGGTCGTTTTTCCACCTGATCGGTGTGCTTAAGACTTGGTTCTGAACCAAAACGGCAACGAGACCATGCAATTCTTCGTCCTTCGAGTAGCGAGTAACAAGGAAGACCGGGTCCGCGAGGCCCTGGCCCGTAAAGTCAAAATCGAAGGGCTGGAGACGTCGGTCGGACGCATCCTCGTCCCGACCGAGCGCGTGCGCTCCATGAAGGAAGGCAAGCGCAAAGAAACGGATCGCAAGCTCTATCCCGGCTACGTCTTCATCGAGCTTGAGCTCGACAAGACCGGCACCATCCCCGAAAACGTCTGGTTCACCATCAAGGAAACCGACGGGGTCGGCGACTTCATCGGCTCCAACGGCAAGCCCACCCCGATGAGCGTTAAGGACCAGGCCAAGATGCTGGAAGAGGCCGAGCGGCCCGAAGAGCCGCGGTTTGAGAGCCAGTTCAAGAAGGGCGAGCGCGTTAAGGTGACAAACGGCGCGTTCATCAACTTCGAAGGTGAAGTGGATGAGCTGATCCCGGATAAGGGCATGGTCCGAATCATCACGACGATCTTTGGCCGTCCAACCCCACTGGAGTTGGAATACTGGCAGATTGAGAAGATATAGGTGGTGGTCAGTTGTCGGTGGTCAGTTGTCGGTGGTCAGTTGTCAGTTGTCAGTTGTCAGTTGTCAGTTGTCAGTTGTCAGTTGTGCGATTTTTACCACTGACAACAAACCACTGACCACGGACAGCCAACCGACTGACATCCCCTTGTCATTCGCTGTGATTAAGGGTAATGTTGCGGCCCCTTTGCGGAGGGCGAGTCCGCTGAGATGATGTTGTGGATTGGTGCGAACCACCCCGTTCGCACGATTTTTTTGACGTTTTGCCTGTTGGATGACTGCAATGGCCAAGAAAGAAATCACGGTACAGTTTAAGCTCCAGGCTCCCGGCGGGACCGCCACGCCGGCGCCCCCGATCGGCCCCGCACTTGGTCAGCACGGCATCAATCCTGGGCAGTTCATCCAGCGATTTAATGCGATGTCCGCCCATCTCAAGGGCAAGGTCATCGGTGTCCTTGTGACTGCGTACAAGGATCGTACGTTTGATATCGAACTGAAGAGCCCGCCGGCAAGCGTGCTGCTGAAGGATGCCGTCAAGGCCGAGAAGGGCAGCGGCGAGCCGAATAAGAACAAGATCGGCAAGGTCACCATGGCCCAGTGCAAGGCCATCGCCAAGGAAAAAGGCAAAGACCTGAATGCCTTCGACGAAGACCATGCAGCTCGCATTATCGCCGGTACGGCGCGGAGCATGGGGATTACGGTAGAAGGATAAATGAAGGAGCCCCGGCATGTTTGCCACCGAAGAACTCGGCCGGGTGATTCAGGATCTGCTTCGCAAAGACAACTTTGTCCCACTTGAGATTGTGATTGCGGACGGGCGAGTAGTGAGAATCGGTAATCGTGAGCAGGCTTGGATCGAGGGCAGCCTGCTGTATGTGGCCGCAATGAAGTCTTCAGAGGCGCCTCTCACGGAGATCGTCGCATTGAGGCATGTCGCCCTGGTGCGAGTGAGAGATGAGTTGACGCCGCGGACAATTGATGATTGTCCGTTCTGACACGGAAGTTCAACGGCACGGGTTGCAAACCCGTGTCACAAATAAAGGGCGCACCACGGCCCGTAACTGTGGGAGCTTCGCCGGGAGGCTTTGTATCCCCGGCCAAGGAGCGAATGCCAAATGGCATCAGCGGTTAAAAAGCAACTGATCAAGCGTTCCAAGCGCTATGACAAGGCGGCGAAGAAAGCCGTTCTCGAGCCCGTCGCCATCGACAAGGCCATCGACGTCGTCAAGAGCTTTGACGCGACCAAGTTCGATCAAACCGTCGAGTTAATTTTTTCCCTCGGAATTGACGCCAAGCAAGCCGATCAGATGATCCGCGGATCGTTGTCGCTGCCGCACGGCGTCGGCAAGACCAAGCGCGTGGTCGCGTTCTGCCCCGATCACCTCGCTCCGGCGGCCCTCGCGGCCGGCGCTGTACGGGCCGGTGGGCAGGAACTTGTCGCGGCCATCGAGAAGGAAAACTTCACGGATTTCGACGTCGCCGTCGCAACCCCGGACATGATGCGGTTCGTCGGCCGGCTCGGTAAGGTGCTTGGCCCCAAGGGGCTGATGCCTTCGCCCAAGGCCGGCACCGTCACCCCGGACGTCAACGCGGCCGTTCGCGAATATGCGGCTGGTAAGGTTGAGTTCCGCAATGATTCGGGTGGCAACGTGCACAGCGTGGTGGGCAAGGTCAGCTTTCCCAAGGAGAAGCTCACCGACAACATCAATGCGATGATCGCCCAGGTCCGCAAGATGAAGCCGCAGACCAGCAAGGGCGCGTATTTCAAGAAGGTCGTCATTAAGGGCACGATGACGCCGGCCGTCCAGTTGATCGTTTCGTAAGAAATTGTCATTGGTCAGTTGTCAGTCGTTGGTTGTCCGTTGAATTGCATTGTAACAACGCACAACTAACCAATGACAACTGACAACTGACAACTGACCAAGGACAAAACAATGAGCAAACAAGTTAAAGACCTGATCACCAAAGAACTGACCGCGCGTCTGAAAGAGCTGGACGGCGTGGGCGTTCTGAATCCCCGCGGGATCGACGCCAACAAGAACCACGGCATCCGCCGCCGCCTTCATGAGAAGGGGCTGAAGATGATGGTGGTGAAGAACACGTTGGCCAAGCGCGCTGTCGGCGACGGGAAGCTCAAAGGCTTCGACCGTCTGCTCGATGGCCCCAGCGCCGTCGTGTACGGCAAAGCCAGCATCTCTTCGATTGCCCGCGCGCTGCTCGCTGAGCGAAAGGCCAACGAGAAGCTGGAGCTTCGCGGGATGTTCTTCGATGGCGAAGTGTTCGCCGGCGACAAGGGCGTGGAGCAGGTCAGCAAGATGCCGACCCGCGAAGAAGCGGTCGCGAATATCGTTGCTTCGATCCTCGGCCCCGGCCGCAAACTTGCCGCAGCCCTCAAGGGCCCGGGCAGCAAGCTTGGCGCGGTGCTTAAGACGATCGAAGATAAAGCGAAGGAAAAGGAAGCCGCGGCACCTGCGCCGGCGTGATAATCAAAAGCTTTAAGATTCAGATTTGAGATTTGAGATTTGAGATTTTGGATTTCAAATTTCAGAATTTGAGATTTGGAATTGAGTTTTAGTCCGACGGTCCGACTGTCCCCTTAGCGGGTTAAACTACCTCATCGTGAGGCAGGCTCTCGGGCGGGACGAAATGTTTCGACACGGTTGGGACACGATACGTCCCGGAGATGAAGTCATGTCAGAAGTTGCAGCCGAAATCAGTGAAATGGGCGACAAGCTCGCCGGCCTTACCCTCAAGCAGGCCGTTGAACTGGCCAACTACCTCAAGGAAAAGCACGGCATCGAGGCCGCCGCCGGTGGCGTGATGATGGCCGGTGGTGGCGGTGGTGGCGCCGCGGCTCCTGCTGAGAAGGAACCGGAGAAGACGACCTTCGACGTGGTCCTGAAGGCCGCCGGTGACAAGAAGATTCAGGTCATCAAGGTCGTTCGCGCCGCCACGGGCCTGGGCCTCAAGGAAGCCAAGGACCTGGTCGAAGGGGCACCCAAGACCGTCAAGGAGAACCTCGAGAAGCCCGACGCCGAGAAGCTCAAGAAGGAACTCGAAGAGCAAGGCGCGACTGTCGAACTCAAGTAAAGTCGAACCGCTTATTCGAAAGTCACCTACCAAAGCGGCGGGAATTAAGCACGGAGGACACAGAGAACACAGAGAAATGCAATAGATAGCACGAGATATTGCCTTGGCGCATCTCGCGGGTCTTTTTCTGATTTTCTCTGTGCTCTCGGTGTCCTCTGTGGTCTCTGTGCTTAATTCGTTTTATCTCTTGTGGCGACGTGGTAATTCCTCCGGGGAGGATTCGTTTGACAGATTTGGCCTTTTTGGTAGATTGAAACGCGTGAACCAGTTCCGGACTGCCTTTGGCTTTTACTTTGGTTGGCATTTTTACGATGCCCAATAGGCGCGTTCTGAGCTAAACGGATAACGAACACGAATCCAGAAGCCTCAGGACGCGGTCCTGGGGCTTTTTCTTTTTGGCGAGAGCGCTAAAGCGTCTCGCCTGGAGGCCCCCGCGATGATCGTCGTCATGAAACCCGGCTCGACCCCGAGGCAGATCGAGCACGTCGTCAACCTGGTGCGCGAAATGGGACTCAAAGACCACGTCATCGTCGGAACTGAACGAACCGTTGTGGCCGTCATTGGCAACGATCGGTTTAAGGATCGAAGCGTTCTGGAATCAGTGGAAGGCGTTGAGAAAGTCGTGCCGATCCTGGCGCCTTACAAGATGGCTTCGAAGGAGATCAAGAAGGAGCGATCGGTGGTTCCGATGCTCCAGTCCGGGTCCAATGTTGAGCGGGCGAAGTTGGGTGGCAAGCGCGTGGGCGTGATTGCCGGGCCATGTAGTGTGGAGAGCAAAGCGCAGCTTCTGGAAATTGCCCACGCGGTCAAAGAAGCCGGCGCGGTTGGGCTTCGCGGCGGCGCTTTTAAGCCGCGTACGAATCCGTATTCATTCCAGGGCCTTGCCGAGGAAGGCCTCAAGCTTTTGGCCCTGGCCCGCGAGCAGACCGGGCTGGCTGTTGTGACAGAAGTGATGGCCGTGGAACAGGTGAAGCTTGTTGCGGACTACGCGGATGTTCTTCAGGTGGGCGCTCGCAACATGCAGAACTTCAATCTGCTCAACGCGGTGGGGGAGCAAAGCAAGCCCGTTCTGCTCAAACGGGGCATGAGCGCCACGCTCGAAGAATTTCTCCTGGCGGCGGAGTACATCCTCTCCCGCGGCAATCAGAACGTGATGCTCTGCGAACGCGGGATTCGCACATTCGAGGATTATTGCCGGAACACGCTGGCGCTGGCGGCCGTGCCCGAACTCCAACGCGTCAGCCACCTGCCGGTTGTGGTCGACCCGAGCCAGGGGACGGGGAAAAATGCGCTGGTGGACAGCATGTGCCGGGCGGCGGTTGCGGCTGGGGCGGATGGTTTGATCATTGAAGTGCATAATGATCCGGAGCATGCGCTGACGGATGGTGCGCAATCGATCACGCCGGCGCAGTTCAAGGAGATGATGGCGTCGATCAAGCGGATCGCGGTGGCGGTGGATCGCGAGGTGTAAGTATTCGTTGGCTGCGCAAGGCGGCGCACCGCCAACGGGGTGCGCCTTTTGGCGGGTTGAATTCGGAAATGGTTTATTCAGACCGCCAATTCAGGTGTCCTGATACTCCCCGTTTCCCTTCCCGCTCGCGCGAACGCCCCCAACAGTCCGCTGGTCAGTACGCTTCGTCTGGGCAGCCACGGCGATTTGCGTGAAACGAAGAACCGCTCGATGACTGCCGCCAGCCGGCTGAACTCGTGCCGCTGTGGCGCGGGGGGTCGATAGAGCTGTGCCGAGACGATTGAGCCGTTGGCCAGTTCCACTGCGAAGTTGAAGTCGGCGATCACGCCATCGAGAACGAGAATCGTCGAGCGGACGTCATCGGTGTGATCGATCACCCACGCCCGTGGGCTGCGCGCCAACCCCGGTACTAATCCGAGCCCGAGCAAATCCTGCGTTCTGCCGTCTCGAACCGGATCGCCCTGCGGGCTGTCCGATCGAGAGAGGGCCGCGGCCAGAAGACGCCGGGGGACCCACTCGTCGCCCGCGGCCCATGTGGCATCCCCGGTGAAGCTCCGCACGCTTCGCACACCGCGTTCGCCGTTTTTTCGGCGTTCCAGAAGAGGCAACAGGCCGTCGAGGGCATGCAATTCTGCCAGGGGCGATTCTCCCTGCACCACAATCAGCGCGCGTTTGACCGGAGCGCCGGCGGGAACGTCTACGTCCGGGAGCCTCCACGTGACGGCCAGCGAAGTGCCGGCGGCAAACGGCACCTTCCGAGATTCCGCCAGTGAAACCAGGTTTTGGGCATCGCTCAAATCACCGGCGATGGCCCCATACACAAACACCGCCGAGCCGCCCGGTGCCGCCGCAAGACATGACTTGGCCAACGCGGCCGAGTGAACATGACCCGGCACAACAACGATCCCATCGGCACCCGTGACGGCTTGTTCAATTGTCGACTCCCGATGCAGTGGGAAGTCTGCCAGTCGCCGTCGGAGTTCGGCATCAGCCGCTTGGGGCGCCAGGTACACGTGAACTTCGCCCTCGCAGCGATGGAATTCGCCATCGCGTGGATAGCCAATGAGAACCCGATCCAGCAACTGCTGCCCCGGACTTCCCAGCGAACAATCTTCAAGAACAAACGCGATCTTTTTCAGCGGCCTGTCCATCACGTCCTCCAATAGGCCGGCTCATTGGCCGCTCGATACGCCACGTTCATTTCAGGGGTTTGCACCGCGGTCTGCCCACGATGCAACGATGTGACGCAGGCCAGCGTCATTCCTGAAGTCAGTAAAGTTCGCTCCACCGGATAAGGGGCTTTGTGATCCAGCATCATCCGTTCAATGTTGTTCATCAGCGGATTAAAGAAATCAGCCAGCGAGGTGTTGGTGGGGGGCATCGGCAGGTACATCTGGCACGAAACGATTCGATCCGAGCCCCGAACCGACCCGGCGTACGTGAAGTCGGACAAGAGCCCATTCATCATGATCATCGCCGTCTTGAACCCGTCGCGATGCTTGATGAAGTATCCCACCAATGGCGCGCTGTGCTGACGGAGCCAGGCCATGTCGGGCGCTGAATAGGTGTAACCGCTCGATCCGACACACGTATGGCTTCGGGCCATTGCCGCAAAAACCAGCCGGCGCGTGGCGGGCCGTTCGTCCAGCAGATCGCACACCCGGCTCCCCTTCAGCGCCAGTACCGATTTGATCCCCACCTCGCCGCCCGGTCGCCGTTCCGACATGCACTGCGCCGTCTCCAGCCCGTGAAAATCGTACGAATCGACGCCCCCGTAGCAAACGCACACGCTCTCCTCCAGTGGCGTGTCGAGCGGAAGCTCAATCGATGGAATGCGCCACGTGACCGGCAGCGACGACCCGGCCAGAAAGGGAAACCCCAGCCTCTTCGAGTCAGCCACCATCTCAACGCAGTGATTCCAATCCGTCGAGAGATGCTTGTCGTTGAACACCGGCACGGCCCGCCCGCTGCCCTCAAAAACGCTTACGCACTGCTTGAAAAACGGGTACCGCGGATAGAGCGTCTGGCCCATTTCGTTCTTTGGATATTCGCCGTGCTCGGCGATGATGAGAATCCCATCAACCGCCAGCTTCGATCCACCCCGCGTCAGCGCTTCAGCGATGGTGGGGTAGATCGGCACGCTGTGCCGCTTGCTCCGTTCCCGTGCCAGATCGGTCTCGGGGAACTGGTCGACGTACATCGATACCAGCTCCATGGGCGGGTGATGATGCTCGCCGTGCCAACCGTAGCCTTCCAGCAGCCGATCCAGGAAGTGCTGCGCGTGCGATAGTTTCCGGACGACCGTCGCCACCAGCGCCACCTTCGGTCGCACGAGTGGCTTCGACGTGTCGGGCGCCTGCGTGGCGCAACCTGGCAGCAATGCCGTTGCCGCCGCGCTCGCCGCGGCTACCTGCGCCGCCGTCGCCATGAATTCCCGGCGGGTCTGACGCTTCATGCCTGTTGCTCCTTCCGTCGCCTCGATCCCCACAATGCCCACAGCGCCATAAACGCCAGCAGCGGCAGCCAGCCCGCCAGCGCCAATCCGAGATTGAACGACCCCGTCTGATCGATTCGCCGTCCAAACAACGTCTGCGCCGGCGCCGACATCGCCCATCCCGCCACCCCGGCCAAGCCCGTTACCTTACCCTGATGTTCCGCCGAGAGGTCCTGCGTCATCGCATGATATATCGGAAAGACCCCCAGCGCCCCGGCCCCCACAAGCAGCAGCACCATCAGGAGTGGCCAGCCGTGGGGCAGCACCGCCGCGACTGTTGTCAGTGTGGCGGCGACCGCGCATCCCAGGAAAGTCAGCAGTCGGGCGCGGTGTACGCTGAGCCCGCGCCGGTGCAGCCACAATGCCGCCGCCCCGGCAGAAATACATCCGATGTCTGTCACGACGTAGAATATGGCGGTGAAATAGAGCGTTTGATGCTCCGTGTACCCACGGCCTTCCTGAAGAAATTTCGGTAGCCATGCCCGCAGCAACTGCCAGCTCGTGTTAATGCACGCGATCATGAACAGGACGATGAGCATCCTCCGGCCCAGCAGGATCTGCCAGATCGTTAGCCCCTGGCGTTTTTCCCGCGCCGGTGTCGCAGATAGCTCATTACCCCGTACGAGCGCAAACCAGCCGATCACCCACAAGAACCCGAGCAACCCGACGAACTGAAACGCGTATTTCCACGAGCCGATCTCCGACGTCAGTAGCCGGCTCATGACAAGCGGCGCAATCACCGCTCCGATTGATGTACCACTCTGAAGCACACTGTTTCCCAGCACCCGGTCTTTGGGCTCAAGCAGTTGTCGCGTCGTGCGGATCGCGCACGGCCAATGGCCGGACTCAAAGAATCCAAGCATCCCCCGGCACACCAGCAGCCCGCGGTAGCTATGGACGGATCCCGTGGCAAACCCGGCCGCCGACCACAGGACCAGCACTGCGGGGTAGAGCCAACGAATCGCCACGCGATCTGCCAGCATGCCAAACAGCAGTGATCCAGCCGCGAAGGCCCAACCGAAGACCATCTCGATATTGCCGTACTGCTCCTGATTGAGATTGAACTGAGTGCTGATTCTCACGGCGGCGTTGGCCAGGGTCTGGCGATCCATGTAGTTGATCGCCGAAGCGAGCAACAACATCCCGCAGACCCACCACTTCCACGAATGAGCTCTCACCCGCTCGCCCGCCGCGGGCGGGTTGGAGTGTAGGGGGATTGCGAGCGGCTCAACTTTTTCGGGCACCGCGCACCTCACCCCGCCCACGATTTGCCATCCCACGCGATCACCCGCTCCAGCAGCGCCGCCACGTCCTCGGTGAACACGCGGAACAATACCTCGCCCTTGTCCGCGCTGGCCAGGTTTGGATACCCGATATGCCCGGCCTGCGTTCGATCCTTGGTGATCCATGCCCGGCTCGCCGGCTCAAATGCGTTTTCAAATTCGACGGGTTTTGCCTTTGCATAATTGCCGACCAGATTCGGCGCGATCCGCAGGACCATGGACGTCTCCCACTCGCACGCATGGCCCATCTGTTTCTGAAAAAGACTCGAATCAATTTCGTATGGCCGCCCGCCCAGGTTCCAGTACGTCGCCGCCAGCAGGAGCAGATCCGATCTGGAACGATGACGCTGTCGTACTTCAAAAACGGCCTGTCGCAGGGGCACATCGTTTCCGCCGTGGCCATTGATGAATACCAGTCGTTTGAAGCCGTGCTGAATGAAGTTCTCCATCAGCCCTGCAAGCAGGTCCAGGTAAGTTCGGGGCGGCCCGGACAGCGTTCCCGGAAAGTCCAGATGATGATCCGAATTGCCCAGCCACATCAGCGGCGCAAAAAGCACGCGTTCGCCGAATGCCGGCGCGAGCCGCCGGATGATTTCACCGAGCAGCATGCTATCCGTGAACAGCGGTAGATGGTGGCCGTGCTGCTCAAGTGCCGCCACGGGAAACACCACCGGCGTATCCTTCCCCAGGGCCGCCACGGCGGGCCAACTCAAATCTTTGAGATCCATAGGTGGCCATTTGTACCACCCTGACGGCAGAGTTCCTCACTTTGCCGTGGTAATGCCCAGCCGTTGTGGTCGTGCGATCCCCGGGATCAGGGCAATCGCATGTGCCGTCCTGGGGAGTGCGAGGCTGGGCTGATGAAAACGTGCTGTTTTTGAGCTCCTTGCGAGCG
>DAIRGS010000230.1:0-3432 GCA_036794395.1 Tepidisphaeraceae bacterium
CACATCTCACCCGCCGCCGGACCCGAAGCGTCCCCGACCACGGCCTGGAAGGCCCATGTTACTTCAAAACAATGGCGCGGAATCGCGCACGGTCATTTAGTTCACGCAAGATCCGCTTTGCGCCACAGGCTCATTCCAGAAAGCAGAAAGATGATTCCGCACGCCATCTCGGCCAGCGCGATGAGCAAAAAGGACCTCATCCCAAGCAGCCGGTGGTTCTGAAATAACTCGAAGAGTGGAATCAGCATTGCAAGGCCAACGCCCGTGAGCAGCACGACGTACGGAACGACCTGCCGGAACCAACTGGCGAGGAAGATGGCTCCGATCCAGAGTATCTGCATCATGAGTGAAGCAACAAGCGAGACAATGAGGGATGGATTCAGGAGTGCCTGCGCGCCGAACAGTGCAAGCACCGCGATCGATGAAATCGCCACCGCGACCCAGAACTCGGCCAGATCAGTGGCAAGTCCAACAGCAATCTCCTTGACGAACTGTTCCCGGCCGGAAGGAAAAAGTGATTCGTACCCCAACCCCAACCACCGTTCGCGCCAAGCCGTCGCGACGACGGCGCCTGGCAGCAGGGTGATCATCACCAGAACGATGCACAACCTGATATTCTCGGAAGCATGAAAGCCCATTAGCCACAACAGCCCGACCAGCAGGACAGCCGATCCCCCCGACAGAACCCACGGCGCTCTCTGGCTACGCGTCGCATTTCGCCGGTGCCTGCCGCGCGACACCATCGACGTCATGGGGACATGAGGGGTGACCGAAACAATGTGGGATTGGAAGCTCGAAAGCGATCGCATGATGTGATCCATCGCCGCTGGGGCAAAGCCACGACGCATACGTTTCGGCCGGGCAAGCCAAACGAGCACTTGGATTGCGATCAGGTTGATGAGAAAAACGATCGCGCGAAGATACAAGGCGTTTTGGGTACGAAGCTGGTGAAGCACGTTGAGTAGAGACGTTTCACGCGTCGCTTCTGAATACAATTTCCCATCCGGATACCAAATCCTGATGTCTGAAATAACGTTTCGCACCGGCGAATTTCGAATGCCCAGAATCAGCATCGCCGCCAGAATGGGAAGCAGCCACGGGTTGTAGACCGCATATGCCGCCAGGGTCATGTAGACGAGGACAACCACCGTCTGACCAACCGGCGAAATCCCGGGCCTCCAGTCCCAATGTGTATTGAACCCATTCGTAGGACGTTCCCACCACACGGAACTGACAGTGACGGTTATTCCGGCAAACAAGATGCCAATGGCGATCAGGTGCGCCGTTCGCGCTTCCGGCATCAATCTCGCGCGAAGTCCCATCAACTGTTCGCGCGCCTGAAGGAAGAAAAGTAGTATCAAAATGAACGCGCCGCCCATCGTCAAAAGCGTGACCAGCGTCTCGAGGAGTGCGCGGACAACGCTCGAATACGGGCTTGGATAGTACGACATCAACTTTTCGAGGCCAAAGAATAGGCCGTAGCCGAGCAGGACCGCCAGCAGCATCAATTGCAACACCGCGCGAGTGGCATAGCTCATCAAAACGACTTTGATTTGCCTCAATAACAGCGGCACGCGCCACCTCCTCGAAACAATTCCACGACGTTCAACTGATCGATCGAATTGGCGTTAAGCTAAATCCGCTCGCCGCCAGTTGGCATAGCCAAACACCGTGATGACTAACCCAATCAACATTTCCATTCCCGCCACGACGAGCAACCCGCGCGGCGACAACTCGGCTTTCTCCGACCAGGCAAAGCTGATTGGAACTAATTGCGCAAGAATGGTGATGACGTTTACATACGGCAGGATTGGGCGGAACAGGGCTGAGAGAAACATCACGCCGAAGACGAGGAATTGCATCGCCGCCGAGGCGACGAGCGTGATTTGAAACATGGGATCGGCCAGCAGCCGGGAATGATGCATCAAAATGGGAGGCAGCACGGCCAGCGTCGTGGCCAGCCAAAGCTCGGCCAGGCTTATTCCTGTCGCCGCCAGCAGTTCCTGGATGAACTCACCCCGGGCGGCGGGATAGAGCGATTCGTACCCGAGGTTTTGCCAGCGTTCCCGCCAGATCAGACTGATGACCACGCCGGGGATGAGCGTTGGGAGCAGGAGAGAGCGTTGAAGGTCATCGACGCTCGTCCCAACGATAAGGGTGATACAGATCAGAACCGCGCTGAGCGTTGCGGCTACCATCCATGGCGCCAGCGGCGACAGGAAGCCCTGGCGGCGATGGCAGGCCCGGGAGAGCGAGGTGCGAACTGGGTGATGAGGTTTGGAGGGGAGCGGAATTTGATCTGCGGTCTCGATAACACCTGGTCGTCTTTTGCGAAAGATTCCAGTTGCGTGGTCGCGCGGGCGGGCCAGCCATCGGAACAAGACAGCCAGCAACGCCAAGTCCAGAAGAAGCAGCATTACCGCCCTGAGATCGAGTCCGGATTGCCGATAGGGCCTGTCCGCGATATCTCCCATCAACGTCGTGAATTTCTCCCACGTGCCCAGCAGCATGAACAGCGGGAGAACCAGCAACGAAAACCACGGGGATCGGATAGAGGCGAACCATGCGGTGATGGTCATCGCCCCGAGCATGATCGAAAACACGCCCAGCAGCCGGAAGGAATGGCCTTCATGTCCGATCAGGATTTGCATGGCAATCGTAACGATGGTGCTGATCAATGCAGGCACCAACACCAATGCCCCAAACGCCACAACCAGATGCGGACGGCGAAAATGTGGCATAACACCCGCGCCCGAATTGTTCAGTTGCTCGCGCAGTTGCTGCATCATCATCGCGGCAAAAACGACGAACAATATATAGGGAGACAACAGCGCCAGGACTTCCAGGATTTCCAGAACGGCGATCACGATCATTGGCGTGGATTTATTCGGAAAGTTTGACGAATCAGTCCACCACATCGAGATAAGGACGACCAGATCGATCGCCCCCACAATCGCCATCGCGCGGAACGCCGGTCGTTGCTTATAGGTTCTCAGCACCGCCCGGTACCGGCTATCGAGCTGAATCATGCTGCACCTCCACGAAGATGTCTTCGAGGTTCAGGTCTTCGATTCGCACCGTCGCCGAGTGGTCCCGGCGGAGGGATTCGATCAGTTCGTCGGTCGCATCGCGCACGCTGACCAGTGCCTCATTTCCCTCCACCCGCACGCGCACCGCGCCCGGCACATCCAGCGTGAGCGGAAGCGGATTGGCTGAAGTGACATGTAGTCGTTTGACTGAATCCTTGAGAGCATCCAGCTCGCCCTCATAGGCGATCTTTCCCCGCCGCAAAATTGCGACCCGATCGGCGACGCGCTCCAGATCGGAAGTGATGTGAGTCGAGAACACCACCGTTCGCTTTCCCTCAGCAGCGATCGCCAGAACTGTCTTGAGAAATTCGCGGCGAGCTGAGGGATCGAGGCTCGCGGCGGG
>DAIRGS010000230.1:3442-11643 GCA_036794395.1 Tepidisphaeraceae bacterium
GCGGGTTCGTCGAGAATCAGCAGATCGGGTTCGTGGGCGAGGGCAAGAATAATGGCCAGCTTCTGCCGTGTGCCTACCGACATTTTGCCGATTTTGTCGTTGGTATTGAGTTCCCAGTCGGTAAGCAATTGGCTAACTAAAGTCGCATTCCAGCGTGGATAGAAGGCCGCGATGTAGTCGAGCAACTGGTGTACGCGCATCCAAGGATAAAGCGAGATTTCCTGCGGCACATACCCGAGCCGGGCTTTGCCCGCGGCACTGAGATCGTGCGCGGGCTCACCCAGTAGCGTCACCACGCCCGAGTTGGGGCGAATCAGACCCAGCGCGCATTTGATGAGCGTTGTTTTGCCGGCTCCGTTTTTTCCCAGCAGGCCGAGTACGGAGCCGGGCTGCACGGTAAGAGAAAGGTCGTCCAAAACGGCCTTGTCGTCGTATCGCTTGGTGACAGCTTCAAGTTTCAGTGCCGGGGGTTGCAGCGGCACCGGCGCATCATTGGCGAGCATCATTGATCTTTCTCCAGGAGCGGCGTGAGTTGAGCGATCACCTGTTCGGGCGTGAGGGCAAGATGCCGGGCGGCGTCGGCAACCTGCTGAAGCAACGGCAGAATCGCCTGGCGGCGGGCCTTACCGTTGGCCGCCGAGCCAGGGGGATTCACCCGCATTCCCTGCCCCCGCACAAATTCGACAATGCCATCCTTCTCCAAAAGCGAATATGCCTTGGAGACCGTCATGGGATTGATCTGCAAATGCTCGGCGACCTGTCGAACCGATGGAAGAAATTCCCCGGTGGGCAGGCGCCCCCCCGCCACCCGCGCGCGGATCTGATCCACCAGCTGTTTATAAATCGGAACCCCGGAAGTCGGGGCAACCGTAAGGGCATACTCGGTGGCCATGCGTATTAGTGTAGTGATACACTATAGCAAATGCAAGGGAAATGTTTTCGGGAAAGGCACGGAGGCACAAAGGCACGGAGGCACGAAGGGAAAACGGAGGGAGGGGATTCAGTTCAGGCGGCGTGGGTGCCTTCAGTGGGGTTTGCGCGTTTTTGAAAGACGACGAGCGAGATTACACCAAGCGCGCCAAGAGACCAGATGTGAAACACGCCATGTAGGACACCATGGCGGAATGGAAGAGCATGGATCGAGGGATGCCGCCTGAAGCGTGGGCGAGGGGCCGGCATGATGGATGTGCGCCGAAGCCGAAAGCCGCACGCAGTAACGGCGTGGGCTTTCGGCTTCCATGAGCGTGCAAACTTACTTGCTCAACTCGTCGAGAAGTTTATCCACGGCGACGTTGAGCTTGTGATCGTCCTCATATTGGCCCGAGTCGATCAGACTCTTGATCGAAGCCACTTTGTCCGTGCGAACATCATTGGACTTCAGCGTCTTAAGAAACCCGCTTGCACCGGACAATTCCAATCGATCACTGGCTCGGGTGCCGGGTGCGGCATCGGCCGGGATTTGCTTCTGGATCGGGTTGGAAACAAGCTTCTGAATCGGCGAATTTGCACCTACGTTATTCACATTCATATGTAGCTCCCCGCTGAGGGCTTCTGGCGTGGGACGCCGGGATTCCTGGTCCGGCAACTGAAAGACGGGTGACCGCCACGTCCTCTTTCAGTGCTAACCCTGCGTCCACACATGCGGTATCGACGCAACATCTGTCACACCTTAACGCACGAGAATCGTTCAAATATTTTACGTAAGTCTATTTTTAATAAGTGTTTAAACGTATATCAGTACGGGCATGCGCAATTTTGTCCAAATTTATCGGACGATTCCTGCCCGAGAAAAACTCGCCATATACTCCAGATTACCCATATTACGCAGGCGGCACAGATGTTAGTTGGAGCGTTCGGCTTATTATTAGACGTTGCGAGTTATCGGACGACATGCGAGCCGGTGAGGATGGACTCAGCAAGCCGGGTCGTCATGACTTGGTTGCGGTAGACCAGAGGGAGGAGGAAACGCAGGTTCTGCTGCGGCCCCCGGAGATAATCTCCCAGTGTCGTGCGCCATTTATGGCGGTACGGTTGAAGGGCATCTTGAAGGTGTACTTCCTTTAAGGCTTTCTTGACCGCGTCGGCGGCAAAAACCGCGGACCAGCAGTTTGGATAGATGTCCTCGGACGTGGCGGAGAAAAATCCGCCTGCCGGGCCGATCAGCAGGGTACGGTTTGCGACGCCTTCGTGGGCCAGGGCCCCGCCAAATGGAATATCGATCGACTGCGCCTGATCAAGCGGAAGGTCGCCTTTGGAGATCAGGATCTGGTGGGCTCGAAGGACCTGGGCCCAATGGAGAAGCAGTTCGCGGGGTTTGATTCGATTGAGGGATTCAACAGGTTGTTCCACTGCTAGCTGAACGCACTTGTCGCCGGGTAGCATCCAGGCCCAATACAGCATGTCGTGGAGGTTCAACGACATGGGTGACACGGGCCGAGCGCCCAGGTCCGCCCACCGGGCACCGGCAAGCTTGAGAAAAGTGTAACGGTGCACAACATCCGGCCCCCATCCATCGGGAAGCCCCAGAAGCTTTTGTTGCGGCTCGGGCGGGAGACCGCCTAAAACCAGCAGTTTCGGGCGTAACTCACTCTTACCACAACTGACTTCAACCCCCGATTCATCCGCACGATGAATTACCAGGGATTTGGGATTCACCATCTCAACGTCCTGGCCCTCGGCGACTTTGATCATCGCATTTCGGATTGCCTTGGCCGTGGCGACATAGGCGATTGGGGATCTGGCGCGATGCTCACTGGCGGTGTCAGCGGACTCGGCGAGAAAGCGCAGGCCATATACACCCGTGAGATCGAGTTTGCGGCGCAGGTTCTCGGTAAGGGGATGCAGGGAGAATAACTCGGGGTTAACAAGCACCAGACGGTCGGGCGTGGTAACGCCGGGCAGAGTGGAATGGAGGACGCGCAGCTTACCTTTGTGCTTCAAAAGCGCAGCACACAGATACGCGGCGGGATGGTCGCCCAGGACCAGAACATCAAGCTGGGGTTCGGCTTTGGCCATGTTGGTGCAGCGGATGATAGCGAAAGCATGCCCTTGCGCGAAAGTCGCCGTCATCACACAAAAAGCGGCGACGCGGGTTAGCGCGATCAGCGGGGCAGTACACGCTTGTAAGAGTTCTAGCCGTTCGTTACGGTTTTGTGCATGGTCGATTGGCCCGCCGCCGTAGTATTCGATTTTGACGGCGTGCTCGTGAACAGTGAGCCGCTTCACTTCCAGGCATTTCGAAATGTGCTGGCCACCGAAAACATCGAGCTGACTGAGGATGAATATTACAGTCAGTTGATTGGCTTCGATGACAAAGGCGCGTTTCGCCATCTCTATGAAACGCGCAAGCTCACGCTTAGCCCCAAAACGTTTCTGAGCCTCATGGCTCGGAAAAGTTCGGCCATGATGCAATTGATTCACCGGCGGCAATTTGCCGCGCTGCCGGGCGTGGAGCAGTTCGTTCGAGGGCTGTGGCGACGACGGGGACTGGCAATCTGCTCCGGCGCGCTACGTGAGGAGATTGAGGCGATGCTCGAAGGCATTAGCCTGCGGGACTGTTTTCCGGTGATTGTCGCCGCCGAGGATGTAACAATTGGTAAGCCCGACCCACAGGGTTATCTGATGGCGATCAAGCAACTCGGCGAGAAAATGCATCGGTCGCTTAAACCGGCCGACTGCCTCATCGTTGAAGATGCGCCGACAGTAATTCGCTCGGTACGCGCGGTGGGGTTTCCAGTGATCGGCGTAGCAACCAGCTATCCGCTTGAAAAACTGGCAGACGCGAATTGGGCCGTGAAAACCCTGGACCCGGCTGAAGTGGGCCGGGCGATTCCCCAACTGAAGCTGGAGTGATGACGATCCCCTGGCCATGGGTGCGACGGGTCGCGCTGTCCGGCGTCATAACGCTGAACATCGGGGGAGCGACTTCGCGGGCGGATGCAGTTGGGAATACCTCGAACGAAGCCGATTCCGGCGCCCCGGCCGGTGTGTCGGATAAATCGGCCGATCCAATTGTGCCGCAGCGACTGGTGTGGCCGGGCATCGCGGTCATTATTGTCATTGCGATCTTCGTGACCGCCGCTCTCACCGGGCCCTTGATTCGCGCCAACTCGTCGGAAGATCCGCCTGCGGAGAATACGCCCGAATCTTCGGACGAAACGGAATAAATAGATCTGCCTCACTCGGTATTGCAGACCGCATTGGCCCGCCTCAAAAACCAGTGATATAGTCGACTTGGAGGCAGGAGGAGAGCAGTGCGTGTCCTGATCGATTTCACGTCTCTCATCTCTGCAACGCCGTAAAAACTGCCGATTCTATCAGTACCATTACACGGGAGCGGTGTATGTGCGCCTTGCGTTTTCAAACTGGTTCGCGAAAGAGTTCGACAATCCGTAAAGGTAAGGTTGGAAGCGTAGTAGTTGAATCGCTTGAAGATCGACGCCTGCTTTCTGCGGCGGCGGCTGCGGTGTCGATCTCTGGTCATATTGCCAATGATGTCGCTGGAACCGGTAAAGCTTCCCACAGTGCGCAGGGCGTAGCTGGCTGCCCGGTTTTTATCGATTCAAACGGCGACGGAACGTGGGAAATAAGCGAACCAATCACCACAAGTGATGCATCGGGAAACTGGAAATTCGACGGCTTGACGCCTGGCATCTATGTGGTTTGCGAGACGCCGCAAAACGGCTGGCGCGCCACGACTTCGACTTCGCTGACAGTGAAGGCAAAAACAAACATAAAAGCCCGCCCTTTCGCCAATACGCAAAAAGGCCTGATTAGCGGAACTTCCTATTTTGATGTCAACGGGGACGATGTTCAAAACGGCGCGGAGAAAGGCGCTGGAGGCTCGCGTGTCTATGTTGACCTGAATGGAAACGGAAAGCTGGATCGTGGCGAAAAAGCAATTGCAATCAAAGGCGGCGGGGCATTCGCTTTTGCACTGGACACTGGAATTTACACGATCTCAGAGATCGCAAAGCGAGGCTATTCGGTTTCCGCCCCTTCTGGGGGTAGTTATTTGCTCACGTTGGCATCTGGACAAATTCTCAGCAATCAAGACTTTTCTAATCGAAAAGTAACTGCAGGAGGCGGTGGCACAACCGGGGGAAATTCAGGCGGCACTACCGGTGGAACTTCCGGGGGAACCACTGGCGGAACGACGGGTGGCACGACAGGGGGAACGACTGGAGGGACAACAGGCGGCACCGGCGGAACAACCGGTGGGACCACAGGCGGAACGACGGGAGGAAGTACCGGGGGAACCACCGGTGGCACTACTGGTGGAACCACAGGCGGAACGACTGGCGGGACTACCGGGGGAACCACGGGCGGAACTACAGGTGGCACGACAGGCGGGACAACGGGGGGAACTGGTGGCGGCACTGGCGGAACAACAGGCGGCACCGGGGGTACAACGGGGGGAACGTCTACTAATACGAGCGAAGGCTTCATCATAACGAGCCAGCGCATCGCCGATCCCAATCACGCGGGGGACGACATTGTTCAATTCTTTGCATTGAATCCAGGCACCGGCGCTCTTGCTGGCACAAATGGAATTCTCAGTCTGGATGTTACGATTTCATGTGCCGATGGCCTGCTGATCCGTGTGCTTCATGGAACCCGTGCGGACTTCACCGGTGTTGCCACTAATTACACCGGAAGTTTTATTTCGCTCGGAGCCGGTTTTAGCCCCGTATATACTTCTCCCAGCACATCAGGCAATTACACGGACCTGCAAACGCTCCCACAATTTGAGGTAGCCGGATTTGTCTTCGGGGCCGCCGAAGCAGATCAGGGCGCGGGCATTGAATTCGCGGATGCAATGGTGCCTCACGGGTCCGTCGCCTCGGTCAGCGGACTTTTGAGCGACAACAACGGCAAAGTCTACAGTTTCTCCTACTCCGCCTAGCCCGGCACATCAAAAAACGGCTCGCTCCTTAACCCATACAACTCACCGCCTCCGCACCACTTGCCTGGCGCGGGGACACATTTTTTTTTACAAAGTCCAATAATCCGGGTTGTTTAGATCTGTATCGCGCGTATAGTCCGCTCCGCCTACTAGGGAATTGAGTCCCGTAATCGCGGGATTTAAGTCGTACTCCCCTCTGACGCGTGAGTTTGACGATCGAGCCGATAAGGCAGGAGGCGCCTGCTCGTGGTTTGAACTACTCGCCGTACACCGTCAGGGCCACAAGATTTTAATTGGGATTGCAGTGCCATGCACCGCGCGGGCCGTGGCCGTCCCCCAGACTGGAGATGAGTAATGCCCAAATTGCGGGCTTTCGGGAGAAATCTTCGATCATTTTTGGCGTCACGGAGGTCCGGCTCAGCAGCCGCGATCGCCCAGGCAGCCCGGCGCACCACGTGCGTCGAATCACTCGAAAACCGCACGCTTCTCTCAAGCACGTGGTTTGTGGCAATCAACGGAAGCGATTCAAACGCCGGCTCGCTTGCTGCTCCGTTCCGAACCATTCAGCGCGCCGCCAATCAAGCCGGGTGGGGCGATACGGTGGATGTCCGTGGGGGCACCTATCGCGAAACCGTCAAGCCCTCGCACGGCGGAATTACATTCCAAAACTACAACGGGGAATCGGTCACTGTCAGCGGCGCGGATCAGGTGACCAGTTGGGGCAGTTACAGCAACAATATTTACCAGACGGGCATGTCCTGGGATCTGGGTGAGGGGAATAACCAGCTTTTCGTCAATGGACAGATGGTCAACGAAGCGCGTTGGCCCAATACGGGCGTTGACCTTTCCCATCCCGCGCTCGAATACGCAACCGGAATGGGCGGCGGTGGCAGCAACATCACGCTCTACGATTCAAAGCTCTCAGCCGGCTGGACAGGGGCAAACATCCACATCATGCCGGGCTCCGGCTGGTATGCCCAGACGGGCGTTGTCACCGGATCGGGCCAGGGTTGGCTGTCGTTCAATTACACGCCGGACTCAAGCTGGACCGCCCCCCGCTCAGGCAATGGATATTATCTTTATGGCAAGTTTCAAGGCCTCGATAGCGCCGGTGAATGGTACCGCGACAACAGCGGCAAGCTTTATCTATGGGCACCCAATAGTGCCAACCCGTCGGGCCAAAACGTTGAAGTGAAACGCCGCCAATACGCATTCGATCTCAGTGGCGATGCTAATACCACCGTCAACGGCATCAACATTTTCGCCGCGACAATCAAATCGGACGGCGGCTCAAACAACATGGTCCTCAATCACATGAGGGCCACATATATTTCGCAATACAACTGGGTGGATATCGGCTGGAACCAGCCAAACAACGCCGGTATTGAATTGAACGGCAGCAACAGCCTGCTGGAGAACAGCACGATCTCCTGGAGCGCCGGCGATGGGGTGTACATCGGCGGGCAGAATAGCCGGGTGACTCAGACCGTGATCCACGATACCGGTTACAACGCCGACGATTCGGCGGGCATTCATATTTTTGGAAGCAATTCATCGGTCGATCACAACCTCATCTACAACACCGGCAGGTGTGGCCTTATCGACAAAGCGTGGGGCGCGCAGATCATTGGCAACACCATCCACGATGCGATGCTGCAGACATCGGATGGAGCCGGGATTTACACCGTCGCCCAGAACGGACAGGGAAGCCAGATCGCCTGGAACGTGATCTATCACATTCACGAGCATGTGCCTGGCATGTCGGCCACCTACTACTCGGCCAATGGCATCTTCCTGGACAACAGCGCTTCAAACTGGCTGATTCAGAACAATCAGATTGGGGATATGGACGCGGGCATCAAGATGAATTTCTGGTCGACCGGCAACCAAGTCCTGAATAACGCGATCGCCGGTGACGTTGGCAGCATCATTGGCAATGGCAACACCGGGAGCTGGGCAAACGACCTGATTAAGGGAAACACCCTTTACAACGATATCACGTTCTGGAATCCAGGTGCGACCGTCGCGGGCAACACCATGGCCCATGGGTCGCCCAGTACCAGCAATGGCTCGGCTCCGGGGTCCGATTCGGTGGGAATTCCATCGTATGGATCATCCGGTTCCAGCGGTTCGTCGAATAGTGGCGGGTCGTCCAGTTCGGGTGGATCGACTTCAGGTTCAGGGTCCAGCGGATCGACCGGGAATAGTGGATCGGGCTCAAAAGCAAATCCGGGAACGCAAACGGGCGGCGGTAGCAAGCCGACGACCGGCGGACAAACCGGAACCGGGCAGGGAT
>DAIRGS010000231.1:0-11619 GCA_036794395.1 Tepidisphaeraceae bacterium
TCATGGGCTGGAAGCCCCATGCCACGAAGCGCGGAATCGCGCACGGTCATTTAGCCTCTAAACCGTCGATCCGGTTTGCGTTGGTTTCGAGGTTCTTTAGCCCGTTCTACTGTCCGTCACGCTCACTATACCCGGACAGCCGCCGGCTTTTGTGACCGACAAATTCGTGGCGCTCGATGCCTCAAGCGATGGCCATGCCCTATACTCCCCGCGTCATTGGATTAAGGAGATCAGTCAATGAACGTTCTCGTTGCCGGCGGCGCTGGGTATATTGGCTCGCACACTGTGAAGCGGCTCAAGGAAGCGGGCCACTTGCCGGTGATTTATGACAACCTCTCACGCGGGCACCGCGCGGTTGTGGACATCCTGAAAGTTCCAATCGTCGCGGCCGATCTAAACGATCGCCAGACCCTCGTCTCCACGTTGCGATCGCACAAAATCGACACGGTCATGCACTTTGCGGCGTATGCGTACGTGGGCGAGAGCGTCGAAAAACCGTTGATGTATTACCAGAATAATGTTGCGACGACGATCAGCGTGCTTCAGGCGATGCAGGAGGTGGGCGTCGATCGATTTGTGTTCTCCAGCACATGTGCCGTGTATGGCGATCCGGAGAAGATCCCGATCACCGAAGATGAAAAGAAGGCGCCGGTTTCTCCTTATGGGCGAAGTAAGCTGATGGTCGAGCAGGTGCTGGCCGACACGACCTTGGGCTGGAAGAGTTTTAAGTTTGCCGCTCTGCGGTATTTTAATGCCAGCGGGTGCGCGATGGATGGGACACTGGGCGAAGATCACGATCCTGAGACGCATCTGATCCCCGTTGTGCTCCAGGCGGTGATGGGCGTCCGGCCGGCGTTGACGGTATTCGGCACGGATTATCCGACCAAGGATGGCACCAACGTGCGTGACTACATCCATGTGGATGATCTGGCGGATGCGCATATCGGCGCAATGGAAAAGCTTAAGGCCGGCGAGCCGATCTACGCGAACCTGGGAACCGGAAGCGGTTTCTCAGTCAAGGAAATCATCAAAACCGCAGAGAAGGTGACCGGCAAAACGGTGCCGGTGACATATGGCCCCCGTCGCGGAGGGGATGCGATTGCCTTGTATGCCAATCCCGCGCGGGCGAAAAACGTGCTGGGTTGGGAGGCCAAGCATAAGGATCCGGAAGTGATTATCCGCTCGGCCTGGAACTGGTTCTCGAAACATCCCAAGGGCTATGGCGCGTGAGTGCGGGCTGGGTGCGTGGCAGTTTCGGCGGCCGCTCTTATTCGCTCCCCTCACTCCAGGACACTCTGCTTTTTCCCTCCACCGGTACGCCCGGGGGAGGGTAGGGAGGGGGCCGTATTTCACCCCCTAATAGAAGCATGCTCTTTCTATAACGGGTTCGCATTTGCCGAGCACGCGCTTATTGTGGTTCGGCGGCAATTCCAGATGTCAACCCCTGCCCCCTCCCTACCCACTCGCGGGCAGTCGCCAATTCCGCTCGCTTCCCCCGGCGTACCGGTGGAGGGAAAAGTCGGCCGCATAAAGTGTCATGCCCCCCGGTAGGGCTCACTGGATTGTCGGATCGGCCTGGGGCTCTGAGACTTTGATGATGCGAGCGGGAACGCCGACGACCGTTGCATGAGGCGGGACATCACGAATGACCGCGGCGCCAGCGCCGATCGTTGCGTATTCTCCGATCGAGACGCATTGAATCACATTAGCGCCGATTCCCACCCAGGCGCATCGGCCCACACGGACCCGTCCGCCGAGGTTTACTCCGGGGCAGATGTGCGCGCCTTCGCCAATTTCGCATTCATGATCGACAACGCAGTTTGTGTTGAGAATGACCGAGGCCGCGACTTTGGCGTCGGTGCAGACTGATGCATTGGGCGCGATGACGACGTTCTCGCCGATCGTGGCGGTTGGCGAAACCCAGGCTGTTGGGTGGATTGCGTTGACCAGCTCGAATCCCTGTTCTTTGAGTAACTGCGCGTATCGCTGGCGGACGCGCGTGTCGCCGATGGCGACGATCGCATGGCCGAGCTTCTGCCGGCGAATTTTGGGCAGAACGTTCACCGGACCAAACACCGGCAGCCCCCCTACCGTTTGCCCCGCGCGATCCGGGGATGAATCGATGAAACCCACCGGCTCGTGCTCGCCAGCGGCGCGGAGAATGTCCAGCACGACCCGCCCCTGACCGCCCGCACCGCAGATGACGACTTTCATGCCGACCTCGATTCTCGCGCGATCCAAGAGCTTCCTCTCTCTTTCCCTCTCCCGGTACGCCGGGGGAGGGTAGGGAGGGGGTTGTTTGCGATGCCGGTCCCTTTCACGACAGCCGTCTGGCAAACCCCCTCCCCAACCCTCCCCCGGAGTACCGGGAGAGGGGGAAGAGGCGGGCGTATCGCGTCATGGACCCTATACTTCCTATCGGTGTGCGCGGTCTTTTACAATGAGATGCGTGTGACGCTAGACTGTCGGGCATGATTGGAATCGCCATTATTGGGAGCGGGGGAATCGCGCTGGCCAACCACTTGCCGGGCTTTGCGTTGTGCCCGGATACGAAAGTTGTGGCACTTTGCGACACGAACGCGAAGGTGCTTGAAGAGGCGAGCCGGAAGACTGGGATCGCCGCCACTTATGCGGATTATCAGGAGGCGCTCAAGCGGGATGATGTCCATGCGGTTGTCATTGCCACCCCTAACGTTTTTCACGCTCCGATCGCCCACGCGGCTTTTGCCGCGAGCAAGCATGTTTTGTGTGAGAAGCCCATTGCCATGAACCTTGACGAGGCGATGGGCATGGTGCGGGCGGCGGAGAAGGCCGATGTCCGCCACATGACGGCATTCACCTATCGCTTTGTGCCGGCAATGCGATACATGCAACATTTGATTCAACGGGGCGATATTGGAAAGCCCTATCACTTCCGGGCCCAACGTTTCCAGGATTGGAACGACCGAAACCTCGGCTGGCGGCAGGTGAAAAAGCTGGCCGGCACGGGCGAGCTGGGCGACATGCTTTCACATCGGATTGACTATGGCCACGTATTGATCGGACCCATTCGCCGGCTGGTGGCAAACATGAAACGGCTGGTGGACGATCGCCAGGGCGCGCCGTCCGATCTGGAAGACTGGGTGGCGATCATTGCCGACTATGAATCAGACACATCAGGCGTGCTTGAAAGCACGAAACTCGCGACGGGCCGGGGCGAGGGCCACCATGGGCAGGATGCTGTTGAGGTGAATGGCTCGGAGGGGTCGATTGTGTATTCGACGCAGAAGCCGCTGGAGCTTCAGATTGGGAAGACCAACGACCCGGATCTGCACACGATTCCGGTGCCGCGTGAATTCCTGGTGATTCCCGGATCGCCCCGAAATCCGAGCGACGGGAGCCCGCTGGTGACGTTCCGCTACGATCAGAATTTTGAGTTTATTGATGCGATCCGAAATAAGCGGGCTTGCAAGCCATCGCTTTTGGATGGGGCCAAGGCGCAAGCAGTCATGGACACGGCTGTGCTTTCGGCGGAAAAGAAAAGTTGGCTGGATGTTCCGAAAGTGCAGTGACTCAGTGGGCGGAGGTCAAGAGAATTGAATTGCCACAGATGGACACAGATGAACACAGATAAGAACAAGCACTGAAGAATTTGTTTTATCTGTGTTTATCTGTGTTCATCTGTGGCTAATGAAGCTTGAGGAGACGCGATGTCGAAGGTAGCGGTTGTGACTGGAGCGGGGAGCGGCGTGGGGCGCGCGGTTGCTTTGCAATTGGCGCGGGAAGGCTGGAACGTAGGGTTGGTGGGTCGGCGCCGCGATGCGTTGGCTGAGACGATTAAGCTGGCCGGCGCGTTGGGGACGAGGATGGTGGCCGCAGCCGGCGATGTGGGCAATCCAGCTCAGGTCTCTGAAGCTGCTGACATGATTGAGAAGCAGTTTGGCGCGCCCCAGGTTCTTGTGGCGGCGGCGGGGCTTAACATTCCCAAGCGCAGTTGGGACGTCCTTTCTTTCGAGGATTTTCAGCACGTGATGAATGCGAACCTTGCGGGAACTTTCAACTGGGTACAGCGGGTTCTTCCGGCGATGCGCACCGCGGGCGAGGGGACGATTGTGGCGATTGTTTCGGAAGCGGCGCTGGCCGCGAGCCCGAAGGCGGGTGCGGCCTACGTGGCCTCGAAATTTGCCCAGCGTGGATTGGTTCAATCGATCAACGCCGAGGAACGACCGCGGGGCATTCGTGCAACATCGATTCATCCGGGCGATATCAATACACCGATTCTCGACAAGCGGCCAGTCCCACCCTCGGCTGAAGCGCGGGAAAAGATGCTTCAGGCGGAAGACGTCGCGGCGTGCGTGATGCTGGCGATCAACCTCCCGAGCCGGGCGGTTATCGAAGAGATGCTACTTCGACCAAGGTAAAAACGATCAATGGCAGTTGGACATTTTCCGCGCCTGCCAACATGAGTGATGAGCAGCGGGTATGAATGCTGGATCGAGCGGGGATTGTTTGAGAGGAGACGGACGATGAGGGTTCAGTTCCGAGTTTCGCTGGTCGTGATATTGGGATTACTGGTTGGCCAGGCACGTGCCGCGGAGCCCACCGCCGAGGCGCTTCAGACGCTAACTGACTTCAAAGTCGAAGTCCTGCTCAAAGCTGATAAGAATTCGAATGGCTCGTGGATCTCGCTGACAAAAGATCCCAAAGGCCGGCTGCTTATCGGCGGCCAACGCGGGCAGGCGGTTACGCGCGTTACGCTCGAGGATGGGAAAGTCGCAAAGGAAGAAGCCCTTAAGCTTCCCGTCAGCGAAGTGATGGGCATGCGCTTTGTCGGCGATGTGCTTTACGCCAATGGAGCCGGTAAGGATTCGGCAGGGAAAGTTGTTTTTGGGTTGTTCCGACTGCGCGATCCCAATGGGGATGGCAGCTTCAGCTCTGTCGAACTGCTTCGCGAATGGAAATCGGGCGCCGGGGAGCATGGTGCGCACACGATTCTGCTTGGTCCGGATCAAAAGCTTTACATCGTGTGCGGCAACTTCGTCGAGCAGCCGACCGATCTCCAATCGACCTCCCCCCACCGTAATTTCGCGGATGATCGCGTGCTGCCGCGTGCGGAGGACGGCAACGGATTTGGCTCGGGAAAGAAGCCGCCGGGCGGGTCCATCTTTCGGATGGATCAGGATGGGAAGAATATCGAGCTTTACGCATCGGGCGAGCGGAACACGTACAGCATCGGTTTCAACGCAGACGGGGAATTGCTTGGCTTCGACAGCGACATGGAATGGGATTGGGGGACATCCTGGTATCGCCCGATTCGCGTCTTTCATGCCACCAGCGGCGCCGACATGGGCTTTCGCGAAGGGACGGCCAAGTGGCCAACCTATTACGAAGACAGCCTGCCTCCGGTCGTAAACGTCGGGCTGGGGTCCCCCACGGGTGTCATCTTCGGGACCGGGTTGAAATTCCCGGCTCGGTATCAGAAGGCGATGTATGTTTTGGATTGGACCTATGGCCGGTTGATCGCGACGCACCTCGCGCCCAATGGCTCGAGTTATGAAGGAAGCTGGGAGAATTTTGTTGCGCCAAAATCGCTTCGCGCGAATTCGGGAAAGACGCCGTTCAATCTGACCGGAATTGTTGTGGGTGATGACGGGGCGATGTATTTCACGATTGGTGGACGCAATACGCAGTCGTACCTGTATCGGGTTACTTATACTGGCAGCCTGCCCACGCCCCCGGCGGATCTGCATGATCGCGATGGATCGGACGCCCGAGCGCTTCGCCATAAGCTCGAAGCGTTTCAGGCTCACCAGGATCCGTCTGCGGTGGAAACCGCCTGGCCGCACCTTAACAGTGATGACCGCTTTATTCGTTACGCAGCGCGTCTTGCGATTGAACGCCAGCCGGTTGAGCAATGGAAATCAAAAGCCCTTGCCGAGACGCGCCCACAGGCGGCGATGGATGCCCTTCTGGCGCTGGCGCGCCTGGGCGGCAGCGATGTGCAGGGTGATTTGATCGCGTCGCTTGGTAAGTTCCCTCTTACGTCGCTTACCAAAGCGATGCAGCTTGAAAAGCTGCGCGTGATCGAAGTTTCAATCACGCGGCAGGGCAAGCCTTCGGGCGCGGCCGCCAAGGCGATTGTGGCCGAGCTGGATCCGCTGTATCCGAATGAGTCTGAGTTCATGAATCGGGAACTTTGCCAGATTCTGCTGTCGCTTGAAGTACCCGGGGCGACGGCTAAAACCGTCGCGATCCTGAATGCGGCCCCCACGCAGGAAGAGCAGATTTCTTACATCCTGTTCCTGCGTACCATTAAATCGGGGTGGACCCCTGAGCTGCGTAAACAGTATTTCTCCTGGTGGAACAAGAACCATGCTGAAGCCGAGCATCCCCAGCAGACGCTTCAGTGGTTTGCGGATGTGGGGATTCGGTACAACGACGGCTCCAGCTTCCCGCGATTCCTGTCCAACTTTCATGTGGATGCCGAGAAGACGCTGACGGCGGATGAACAAAAGGAACTTGCGCCGTTGCTGGCCGCGTATACGCCGGCCGGGCCGAGGCAGCGGAAGCTTCCCGCGCATAGCTTTGTCAAAGAATGGAAGATGGCCGACATTGAGCCATCGCTGGCCGAGGTGGGCAAGAACCGCAACTTCAACAAGGGCCGTGATGCTTATGAGGTTGCCCAGTGCAACCAGTGCCATCGCATGGGCAACGCGGGCGGATCTGTTGGGCCGGATCTGACGGCGGTCTCCTCACGATTCCAGCGCCGCGATATTCTCGAATCGATTCTTGAGCCGTCGAAGGTTGTGTCTGAGCAGTACATGAACACGGCGGTGCGTTTGAAGAACGGGGACACGGTGGTTGGACGGATCGTTGAAGAGAACAACAACCGCCTGATTGTGCAGCCGGACGCGTTGAAGATGGATCGGGTTGAGGTGAAAGTGGCGGACATCGACGTTAAGAAGCTGTCGCCGCTCTCACCGATGCCCCAGGATCTTGCCAATGTGCTGAGCAAGGACGAGATTCTGGACATGCTCGCGTATCTTGAAGCGGGCGGGAGGCGCGATCATCCGGACTTTGCGCAGTAATTCTGGCCGACTGAGGTGGTCGCTTTAGCGACCATTTCGTCCCAGTTGAAATCGTTCATAGAACGAGCGACTCATTGTCATCCTGGAGCGAAGCGAAGGATCTGGTATTCGGGCAGTTCACCCGCATCAGATCCTTCGCTTCGCTCCAGGATGACAATGTGGAACGTTTTCGGCAGAACAGACCGATCCGAACATCACTACACCCGATCCATGGTCGCTGAAGCGACCACGCCAGCTGTCCATTCTTCTATAAACGTAGAACGCGCAGGATGCGCTTGATCGGGTCGTAGAACCGATCGACGACGCGCTCTTTCAGCGGAATGATGGCGTTGTCGGTAATGCGGATATTTTCCGGGCACACCTTCGTGCAGCACTTGGTGATGTTGCAGTAACCGATGCCTTCGGTCTTCTTCAGATCCGGCACACGGTCTTCGATATCGAGCGGGTGCATTTCCAAAGCCGCTGCATACACAAAGTGCCGGGGGCCGATGAACTCTTCGTGCTTGTTGTGATCGCGGAGGACGTGGCACACATCCTGACAGAGGAAGCATTCGATGCACTTGCGGAACTCCTGGACGCGATCGACATCTTCCTGGGCCATGTTCCAGGAGCCGTCGGGGTTATCGGGCTTTCGCGGTTTGAATTTCTTGATCGTCTTTTTGACGCGGAAATTCCAGGAAACATCGGTGACCAGATCCCGGATCGGCGGAAAGGCCTGCATCGGCTCGATGATGACGGGCTGATTGAGATCGAGGTCGTTGAGGCGGGTCATGCACATGAGGCGCGGCATGCCGTTGATCTCTGCCGAGCACGATCCGCACTTGCCGGCCTTGCAGTTCCATCGGCAGGCCAGGTCGTTGGCCTGGGTGGCCTGGATCTGGTGAACGGCATCGAGAACCACCATGCCTTCGGATATTTCGGCGGGGTAATCCACGAACTTGCCGCCCGATGAATCACCGCGCCAGATTCTGAACATCGCCTTGGCCATGGTTACTTCATCTCCTCGATGATCGCTTTGAGTTCATCCGGCATCGGCTTCACCGGCTCGCGCCGAAGCTGCATTGCTCCGTCGCCGCCCTTGAAAGTCACGACGTTAAATGTGGCATACGCGGGATCTTTTTCAGGATAATCATCGCGGAAATGCCCGCCACGGCTTTCTTTCCGCTCAATGGCGGAGCGCGCCACTGCCTCAGATACCGTGAGCAAATGTTTCAGATCCAACGCGGTGTGCCAGCCGGGGTTGTAATCGCGATTGCCTGTGACGCCGACCTTTTCGGAGCGCTCCCACAGCGTTGCAACCTCACTAACCGCCCTTTGCATTTCGTCCTCGCGACGAACGATGCCGACGAGATCCTGCATGGTGTCCTGGAGGTTCTGCTGCACCTGGAATGGGCCTTCGGCGCTGCCGCCGCGTTCAAAAGGCTCGAGTGTTTCTTTCGACAGCCGATCCAGTTCATCGTTGTTGACACGGCCGGCAATATTCGATTTGGCGAATTTAGCGGCGTATTCGCCGGCGCGCTTGCCGAATACCAGAAGATCTGAAAGCGAATTGCCGCCGAGGCGATTGGCCCCATTGATGCCGGCCGCACACTCGCCGGCGGCAAACAAACCCGGAACATTTGACATCTGCGTATCGCCATCCACCCGGACGCCGCCCATGACATAGTGCGTGGTCGGGCCGACTTCCATTGGCTCGGCGGTGATGTCGATATCCGCCAGCTGTTTGAACTGGTGGTACATGCTCGGGAGCTTTTTGCGGATATGTTCAGCGGCCTTCGGGAGCCTTTCCTTGATCCAGGAGATATCGAGGAAAACACCGCCGTGCGGGCTGCCTCGGCCGGCTTTGACTTCCCGCATGATGCAGCGCGCGACGTGATCGCGGGTCAGAAGCTCCGGGGGGCGACGCGCGTTTTTGTCGCCCTGGGTGTACCGCCAGCCCTCTTCCTCATTGTCGGCCGTTGAGCTTTTGTAGTTGTCGGGAATATCGTCGAACATGAACCGGCGGCCTTCTTTGTTCCGAAGAACTCCGCCTTCGCCGCGAACACCTTCCGTGACGAGAATCCCCTTCACGCTGGGCGGCCACACCATGCCGGTAGGATGGAACTGGATAAATTCCATGTCCATTAGTTCCGCCCCGGCGTGATAGGCCAGGGAGTGCCCATCGCCGGTGCCTTCCCAACTGTTGCTGGTGATCTTATACGCCCGGCCGATCCCGCCAGTGGCCACAACGACCGCCTTGGCCGTGAAAAGCTTGAATCGCCCGTGTTCCCGCTCGTAGCCGAACGCACCGATGACGCGCTCGCCATCTTTCAGCAGCGAGACGATCGTGCATTCCATATGCACTTCAATGCCCTGATGGATGCCATGGTCCTGGAGCGTGCGAATCAGCTCGAGACCGGTGCGGTCCCCCACGTGCGCTAGGCGCGGATAGCGGTGTCCACCGAAGTTGCGCTGAAGGATGCGGCCATCCTTGGTGCGATCGAATACAGCGCCCCAGGCCTCAAGCTCGCGCACGCGATCGGGGGCTTCCTTGGCGTGAAGTTCGGCCATGCGCCAGTTGTTGACGTATTGGCCGCCGCGCATGGTGTCGGCAAAGTGAACCCGCCAGCTGTCGCGGTCATCCACATTGCCCAGCGCCGCCGCCATGCCACCCTCGGCCATAACGGTGTGGGCTTTGCCCAGGAGCGACTTGCAGACGAGCCCCACCGAAACCCCGGCTGCTGAAGCTTCGATGGCCGCCCGCAGGCCCGCGCCGCCGGCGCCAATCACCAGGACATCAAAATCGTGGGCCACATGCTCAGGCATTAGGAGATGCTCCAGTGAAAATCGTGCCAGATGCCCATGCTACAGAGGCGCACGTAAATGTCGGCAAACGCCACCCAGAACAGGCTGCACCATGCCCACACCATATGACTCTGGTTCAGGCACGAAACGCAATTATACGCCTTGCCGCCGAATGTGGATTTGGACACTTCATCGCGTTTGCCGCCGATCAGGTGGCGAAACGAATGGCAACTGAATGAGTAGCCGCCGAGCAGGCAAACATTGATTGCAAGAACAACTGTTCCCACGCCGATGCCAAAATGCATCTTGCCTGATGCATCGGCAAACCATAAGGCTTTCCATACATCGTGCGCCAGGAGGACCAGGAAAATCAGCGCCAGATACATGAAGTATCGATGCACATTTTGAAGAATAAGTGGAAGCTTCTGCTCGCCCCAATACGTCTTGCGCGGCTCCCCAACGGCACACGAAGGCGGATCACCCCAAAACGCTTTGTAATACGCGCCGCGGTAGTAATAGCAGGTAAACCGAAAGCCGCCCGGCGCCCAGAGAATCAAAAACGCCGGTGAAAACGGCATAAAGCCCGGCCACCATCCCGGCTTGGGCCCGAACCAAGCATGCGGGGAATCGCCGAAAAGCTCGGGAGAATAAAATGGTGAAAGGTACGATTCAAAATGGTAATGCGCGTTTTGGAACGCGGCCCACGTCGAATAAATAATGAACCCACCGAACACGACAATGACCACCAGCGGAAATCCCCACCAGTTGTCGGTCCGGCGGGTTTCGCCGAAGGAGCGCTGGATCACCGGGAGCGGTTGCCGCGAAAGTGGACCTGATGTGGACGGATCGGAAGCAGGCATCGAAGACTGGGACATAGGCGTGGCGTTTTTCACTCGGCCCGTGTTCTGTTCACGCCCCTCCCGCACAAGCCATGGACGGCCGAGAAGTCCAGACTCAGTTACGACTTGCGAGAAAAGCGGCGCGAACTTTATCGGGAACATCCATCGTGTTCAAGTACACCTGATGCGGCGTAAGGCAGACTTGAAAGTCGCGACTATCTCCGGATGCACTAAGTCTAAGGGTTGGTCGTTCAAAGCGGTGGTCGTGTCGTCGCTTCGAATGGAGGTCGAATGGCCCCGCCACGATTTTGGATGTTCAAGTGGCGATTTGCGGGAGCAGGTCGCACTTGGAAGGGTGACTTTGCAAAGATTGGCGAAGGGTGCCGATGCGGATCTGCTTGTGATCCGGCACGGTGACACGGGCATAAGGGTTATCGCGGCGCAGAACCATGTGACTTCCACGCTGCCGCCTAAACACGAAGCCCGCGCGTTCCAACGCGGAGCGCACTTCTCTTCCCGAGAGGTCGGTTGGAAGTTTTGGCAAAAGTCCCCCGTTTACGCCGGATCCACATCCACAAATTCTCGACCGGCCTCGGTTGGCACGGGATCGCCCGCTTCACGGCAGTCCTTGATGTACAGTTCAATTGCTTCGCGGATATTGTCCATCGCAGCCGTGCGGCTGTCGCCTTGACTGACGCATCCGGGGAGGGCTGGTACAACCGCCACGTACCCACCGTCTGCTTCTTGTTCGAGAACAACCGTATATCGCATCGAATCCTCCTCTGGCAGGGCTTGAGTACAACTCACAATTGTAGCACTTATCGTCGGCAAGCGAAGCCATTCGTTGCGGGTTCGACGCCCACCCCCATATCAATCCTAGTGCTCTGTCACACAATGATTTTAGGGTAGACCGACTTCAGCTTGACCCG
>DAIRGS010000029.1:0-24112 GCA_036794395.1 Tepidisphaeraceae bacterium
CGAAACGGGGACGCAGCTAGTTTTTGAAACTAGCTGCGTCCCCGTTTCGATCTTTGTTCATGCCTTGGAATTCCTGAGCGTTGCAGGGCGGGGCGGGGTGGCTTAGGCTTTGGGGGTGAAATTTGGAATATGCAACGAGACGTATCAGGGCTGGGAATTCCCGGCGGTGTGCGCGGATGTGGCGGCTTGCGGATATCAGGGAATTGAGATCGCGCCGTTCACGTTGGCGGAGGACCCGGCGAAGCTGACCGAGACGCAGGCGCGCGATGTGGGGCGCGTTGCGCGGGAGGCGGGGTTGGAAGTGATAGGATTGCATTGGTTGTTGCTCAAGCCGGCGGGAATGCATTTGACGACGCCGGATGCGGCGGTGCGGGGGCGTACGGTGGAGTTTGCGCGACACTTGGCGCGGACATGCGCGGCGATGGGTGGGACGATCATGGTGTGGGGAAGCCCCAAGCAGCGGAATGTGGCGGAGGGACAGCGGTATGAAGATGCGTTTAAATACGCGGCGGAGGCGATGCGCGGGGTGTGCGAGGTGGCGGGACCGCTGGGGGTGAGCATTGCGATGGAGCCGCTGGGGCCGGGTGAAACTAATTTTTTGACGACGGCGGAAGAGACGGTGCGGTTCATCAGAGCCGTGGGACATCCGGCCTGCAGGCTGCACCTGGATGTGAAGGCGATGAGCAGCGAGAGCAAGCCGATCCCTCAAATTATCCGAAAGAGTGCGGCACACCTGGCTCACGTTCACGCAAATGATCCGAATTTGCGCGGGCCGGGGTTTGGCGAGGTGAAGTTTGAGCCGATTTTTGGGGCGTTGCGCGAGGTGGGGTATGAGGGGTATGTTTCGGTGGAGGTGTTTGATTACAAACCTGATCCGCAGACGATTGCTCGGGAGAGTATTGGGTATATGAGGAAGGCCCTGGGGGAATGACGAATGACGAAATTCGTCATTGTGTGGAAAGAGAAACGCCACCCTTTTTGGGGGTGGCGTTTCTTATTTGCGATCCAGCCAACAAGTCATTTATTCCGGCTGTTGGTAGGCGTAGTACGACTTGATCATGGGGGCATAGTAGCCGCCGGACTGGGAGCGGACGGCGTTCAGGATAACGCCGAGGTTCTCGGCCTTGAGCTGGCGGAGCTGGTCGCGGAGGCGTTGGAGCATTCCGCGGCTGTTTCCGCGAGCGCGGACGACGGTGACCACGCCATCGACGCGCGGGGCGAGGGCGGAGGTTTCGGAGACCAGCAGGAGCGGGCCGGAATCGAAGATCACGTGATCGTATTCTTCGAGGGCACGTTCGATGAAATCGATGAGGAGCTGGCTTTCGAGCAGCTCGGTGGAGTTGGCGGGTTTGATGCCGGTCGGGAGGACCGAAAGGTTGGGGACTTCGGTTTCACGGACGGCGCTTTCGAACATATCCAGCGAATTGAGGACGTCGCCGAATCCAACCTCGTTGGGGATATTCAGGACTGCATGAATCTGCGGACGACGGAAGTTGGCATCGACCAGCAGGATCCGGCGGCCATTGAGAGCCAGGCCGGCGGCCAGGTTGCAGGCCACGGTGGTCTTGCCATCGCCCGGGGCGGTGCCGGTGATCAGCAGGCTGCGGACGGTATCGAGCGAAGCCGAGTGTTGGAGTCGGGTGCGGACCTGACGGAACTGTTCGGCAATGATGGAGGTCGGGGCCTCGAAGATCGCCAACGGCAGGCGGGCGGTCTGGGCTTCGGGGTCATCGGATTCGTGGGGGATCATGCCCAGCAGATTGAGCTGGCCGACCCTGGCGATATCGCGAGGCGAGCGGACGGAGGTGTCCATGAACTCGCGGAGGAAGGCGATGCCCAGGGCGAGCGCCAGACCGAGCGTAATCGACACCGACATGGTGATCGGAAGTCGGGGAAAGACGGGCTTATCGGGAAGATCCGCGCCACCCACCATTGAGGCCGTGCTTGTAGATGAATTGGTGGTGCTCGATGTGGCCGTCCGAATGGTGGTATCCAAACTGCGGCTCTGCTGCTCTAGGCGCGCCACTTGCTGCAAAAGGTTTTTCTCTTTGTCCTTGAGGCTGTTCAAATTGATCTCAGCCTTGGATTCAAGTTGCATCTCCTGGTCGACGGTGGCTCCCTGGTCCTCGATCGACTTTTTCACCAGATTAGCCGTGGCGACTTTGCCCAAAAGCTCGTTCTTGATGCTGTTCACCATGTCATCACGGCGTTTGCCATCGCGATCCTCAGCTAATTCCTGCTCTGCCTTCAGCTGGGCTTCCATCTGTTTAATGCGAATGTTCTCGGATCCGTGGTTGATTCTTTCTGACGCCAATGCGGACTTTATTTGATCGGCGATTGAGATTTGGCTCTGATTGCTCTTGGCCAGCGCTTCCTGGAGAATCATCGGGGAATAACCGGCGTCAATTTCCTTGATGAACGCAGACAGTTTATTTTCGGCCTCGATCGATTCTTTCGATGCATTGCCATACTGAGCGGTAAGGGTGGCAAGCTTAAGGCCCAAACCATTGGTTTGGTAGGAGCCACCCGAAGAACCATACTTAGCCATGATTTCGGCTTGGGTATTCATCTGGGTCTGTATATGACTCAGCTCTTGCTTAATCTGATCTGTCAAATTCCCAATGCTGTTTGACTGAGTCATTGTCAGGGCAAGCACGCTATCAGTGCGTTCCCGGACGTGCCGTTCGACGATTTCCTTGACGATTGTCAGCGAGTCATTCGCCGAGTCGGTGGACATGGAAACAGAGATCAAGCGTGTATTGGGTCGTGGATACACTTCCAACTTGCTGAGAAGCTCTTCCTTGGCGTCTTGAATCTTGCTGTTGCCAGCATACTGCTTGAACCAGCCGGTGTTTCGGATTGCACTGTTTTTGTCTTCAATGATGCTGCTGAGAAAGAACTTATTGGAGATCATGCTGGCCTGAGACTGCTGCTCAAGCTCAATGCTCTGGGCATTCGAATCACCCACGGTGATCTTCCCGGAGTCATCGGTCCCAACCGTGGGAATTTCGCTTAAGGAGCGTACGCTGACCAAAACGGTCGAGGTATACCGGGGATAATGAGTCAGCAACCAACCGTTGAGCAAGTACCCGGCGACCCCCGAAAGCACGAAGAGTCCAAGAATCAGCCAGACATTGGCGCGGAGCACGCGCCAGACATCGAGGCCGGTCATTCCGCCCATGGCAGGATGAGCCTGCTGGCCGACGGCCATCCCCGCTGGGGCGGGGATCGCCAAATGAGACGAAGAAGGTCGCGGCAGCCGCATTGGGCTGGTCTGGGGAAGGGTCGTCATAATTCATCCACTCCTGCCGATTGGCCGGGTCGATCCCCCGGTTCTAGTAAGGAAACTCCGGCCTCAGGCGCCGACCAAGTAATCCACAATATACCACAATTGCGTGCTGAAAAACCGCATCATTTTATTCACCGACCGGCGGTACCGTTTGCCTGTCCTGATTTTTGTCGGACCTCTTGAACAGCCTTGGGCACCCCGACTTTAAGTTCATCGGGCACGGGCTGATGCTTTTGTTCAAGTTGCTGCATCTGCTGCTGCACCTTGGCCAGTTCTTCCCCGGCCCGTTGCCAGCCACCTTGTCGCAGGTAAGCAACTGCCAAGTGATATCGCGCGACTGTGAAATCCTGATTAGAATCGACCAGATTTCGCAGAATATCCACTGCCTGGATCAGGTCATCGCGACCGCCACATTGCGTGAGCACCCAACCGTGGGTATCGATGATGGAGCGGTTCGAAGAGTGTCTCGCCAGCTCGTATGCTCTTCTGCTATAAGGCTTAGCGTCATTTGGCGCATTTAGAATAGTTGCGATCAGGTATGCAAGGTCATTAAGGGAAGTGACATCATCGGGACGCACTTTGACCAGTTCTTCGAGCGATCGCCTCGCCCCAACCCATTCTTTAGTAATGAGATAGGCATCAGCGGCGGTTCGCAGAAGCGTCGCTCGCTGCTCAACGGTAAGGTGCGTTTTATCGGCAAGAGCCAGTTCGGCGGCTTTCGCCTGGTTTGCACGATCGTCTTGCAAGCCGTAAAGATCGACTTGAACGATTGCCCGGGAACCGGGATCCATGATCTGGGGAAGACGCGCCTGAGCTTCAGCCGGGCTTAAAACCTGTGCCATCGTTCGGACGACATCGGCGACGCCCTCGGAATTTTTGGCGGCCTGGTAGCCCGTGATGGCCGTATCGAACTCCTTGAGGGCATTTGGCTTATCACCGGTTGCCGCACGCGCAACGCCGCGTTTCCCATAGACAAATGGCTCTTTGTAACCGGCGGCCAACTGTTGATCGGTTTCGCTCAAAACCGCAGGCCAATCCTTGGCTTGAACCAGGATGTTCACGAATTCATCTTGGAGTGGCATGCTATTGGGGGCAAGCGCCCGGGCCGCTGCGATTTCCTGCCGAGCGAGGCCAAATTGTCCACGCCTGGAAAGACTACGGGCAAAACGTCGATGCCAGATCGGATTAACCTTCATTGAAGGATGGGCCAGGGCATCCTTAATTACACGATCAAAGTCACTCCACTGGGGAGAGTCACCCGACTCGTAGTTATCAAGCAGAAGGCTGCGTGCATCGTCGCGAAGCGGATTTCGACGCAGGATGTCTTCAAGCTGTGACGCAGCCTGATCGTTTCGACCCGCCTTAAACAAAGCGCGAGCAAGCCAGAGCTGAATGACGGGGTTTCTGGAGTCTTTATCGCGCGCCATACTAAAGTCATTGATTGAGTCTGCCACTTGTTCGCGGGAGATGTGGATCAATCCGCGATAGAAAAAACCTATGGCCGTTGTGGGAGTAGCTCCGAAAATGCTAACAGTCATCGCCTGAGCTTCGTCAATACGTTTGGCGGCCAGAAGGGCTTCAATTCGCTGGTTCTGAATCCTCGGGTTGGAGGCATTGACATCAGCCAGAAGTTTCATCGCTTCATCGCCCCGATTCTGCCGCAACAAAAACTGGGCGAGATCGAGTTCAATATCGACAGACTGGTTGGATCGGGCGTAAGCATCGCGGAGGGCCTGCTCCTCATTCGCAGTGCGGCCGTGACGCTCATAGAAGTGAGCCATCTCGCGCAACGCATCGGGCTTGGCCTTCATCAGTGGATGAGCGACAAACTGCCGGAGGACTTCTTCGGCGGCGGACGGGTCTCCGAGAGTATCCAGGGTGGTGGCCATCGGGCCGTAGAGGCCCAGAACATCGGGCGTGGCACCAAACTTCATCATCCCGGCGCGGAGAACCTCTTTTGCCTCGGTCAGAAGGCGGAGGGCCGCTGACGGATCTCCGGCGTATTTGGATTGGGCGGTCGCGACGGCGGCTTGCCCCAGGGCTGCATAGACGGCGGCGTTTTCCGGCTCAACTTTAAGAATCTCCTCGCACGCCTTTACGACCAAATCCGGGTCGCCATGGTGGAGTTGCCAATTGAGGTTTAGATCGCGGAGTTTGAGGTCTTTCGGGGCAAGCCGCATCGCGGTCTCAATCGTGCTTTTCTCGTCCGCGTATTCCCCGGTGGCTTCCAGACAGGCAATTCTTCCTTTAAGGGCGTCAATATTGTTGGATTGTCGCTGGAGCGCCTGGTTGAAGCTCGCCAACGCCTCGGGATACTGACCCGCCATCTCCTGGGCTTGCCCAAGCAGCGACCAATTGCTGGCAAACTCACCGTATTTTCCTACAAGTTGGTTGCCCCATTTAAGGGCATCAACAGGTTCCTTTTTGTTGATGGCAAATTGAGTGCGGATGGCCAGGCCATCCATGCGATCGACATTGTATTTGGCCGCGCGCTCCACCCATTCGCGGGCTTGGTCGAACATGCCCTGGAGAACATACAACTCGATATGCAACAAAATCGAGCGTTGGTCGTTTTGCGCGATGGCATCGGCAGCATCGAGTTGTTTTTGAGCCGATTCGAAATCGCCACGTTGCATCGAAAGAACGGCCTTCCGCAGATTGCGGATCATGGGATCGGTGATTTTTTCAGCCAGCGCATCCTGGTACTTTCGGTAGCCATCAGGCGTTTCCACGGACAAGCGATCGAGGAGTTCCTGAAAAGCGCGAGAATCGGGTTTGGTCTTTAGAGCGGCCTGGACGATGGCCAGAGCTCCGGGCCGATCCTTCTGTTGCATCAACAATTCCACCATTGCACCCACGGCTTCGGGGTCAGCCGGGTCAGTTTGAAGAACCGTCTGATAGAGGCGCACGGCGTTGGAGAGTTCACCAGCCTGGTTGTACATCGCAGCCTTGTACTTGACCTGGGCGGGTGTGGATTCGGGAAGTGGAGCGATTTGCTGACGGGCGGCGGGGGTGTCCTTTTCGCGCAACGCGAGGACGAGAGCCACCTCATCGAGTTGCTTGGCAAGTGCAGGATCTTTTGGAGGATTGGCCTGGGCGTATTTCAGATGGGCCGCGGCTTTATCGAGCTCGCCGGTATTGAGGTAGAGGGCGGCGAGCTTGACGCGAAGCTCAGTGTAACCGGGGAACTTGGCTAGAAGATCCTCCATCATCCGTTGGGCGGTGCCCGTTTGGCCGGTCAGAAGATAAGCGTTCTGAAGTTGGGACCAGAGATCGAAATCAATCTGATTTCCCAATGCGCTGCTGGCGCGTTCATAACTCTTGATCGCTTCAACGGTGTTTCCGTGAAGCATTTGCGACTTGCCGCGAAGTTTCAGGTACATGGGATCCTCGGCTGATCCCATGGAGGCGATTTTCGCGAGGTCGTCATCGATGGCGGAAAGCAGGGGGTCTCGACTTTTTCCCTGAACCAAGGACGCATCTTGTGCGCGGAGGGAGTTCAGTAAGATGAGCGTGCCGCGCTGATTATTTCGGGTCCTCAGAATCGCATAGCCTTTTGCCTGCGGATCGGGCTGAACGGACTTGGTCAGAATTGCCATTGCCTCTGTGCGCTTGGCTGGAATAGAGCCGAGGAAGTTGGCCAGCTCATTGCGCGCACGCACATCGGAGGGTTGGGCGGCGGACCAATCTCGGTAAACCTTTTCAAGCTGATCCTGGGAAGCACCTTGCTCTTTGAGCCACTGGACATATGAGGCTTGAACGTCGGTGTATACCGGGTCGGCCGGTTTAACGGCATCTCGCGCCGATGTGACGGCATCCTTCGTCAGTTGATCGCAGGTCGCCTTGAGATCCGCGCGGTCATCAGAACCTTTCAGATTGCCGAAGATCTGTGCTCCCCGCCATTGAACGGCAGGATCATGGGGGCGTGCTGCCACCGCCGCCTTGTGTCGCGCAAGAACTGCGTCGAGTATTTGGTGATAGCGATCCACTTGGCCGTCATAGCGCAGATCGCGAGCAATACGGAGTTGGGCCTTGGAAGCGTAAAACGCTCCGTCAGCAATTTGAGGGTTCTGCTCGGCGATCCTGGAAAGTTCCTGAATCTGCTTTTCAATCAAGGGGTTGGCTCGAGCGGCACTGTAAGACCATTGTTCGAGCGAGGCGACATAGCTGTAGACCTGATACGTGGGATTGCTTTTATCGCTGGAGGCGGCCTGGTCCGCCAACCGCTTGAGTTCCGCGAAAAACTCGGGGCTGGCGGCGCCGTCATGGAGTTGCGCCACTGCGATTCCGAGAAGGTGTTCAATGGCCGGTTGATAGGATGGATCAAGCTCTAATACCTGGCGGTACTCCTGGGTGGCTTTACCCATGTAAACCGGATCGATGGCTACGGCACGCTCGTACATGTCGCCGGACTGCATGAACAACGACTTGTTGTTCAGATCCTTATTTGCCGCGACTCCAAGGTACAGGGCCGCGAGCGGGAGATTGCCCTTCTTTTCTTCATCAGCGGCTTTCTTGATAAATGCGGCGCTGGTGTGGCGCGAATACATGGCCAGCACGCTGACAAATCCGACCAACGAGAGGCCGCCAATCACCGCAGTCAAAGTGATAAGGAATTTTACGTTTACTTTTTTCTTGGCCATGTTGTTTGACACTCTTGCTGGAAGTTGCACATTAGCGATCGGGGCAATTTATTTCGCGCCGGGTGGGTGAAGCGCGGCCCAATCGGGCAGGCAACGTTCCACTTCCGGAAGCAGGCGGACGAGTAGATCCTCCATCGCGGCAGTCGACCGCTCGCGAGCCTGGTTAGCCGTCTCACCGGGGCCCGGCAAGGTTCCACTCGCCATGAGTTCGACCTTTGCGTAGTAGCCGTAACGCTCAAACAGATTCTGAAGGCTGCGACGCACGCCCAGGGGATCGGAAACATAGTTTCCGTTGACATTGAAAAAATACGCGACGTTGCGCGGAATGCGCCCACGGCCGGACTGGTCCTCAAAATTAATCAGGCGGTAATCGAGAACGCGCGGCGAACCATCGGAGTAGTTGCCCAGCGCGCGCTTCGACATCGTGTCGTAATTGGTGACTTCAAACCCATCGGCCAGAAAGCATCGATCAGGAATATGAGCGACGGTGTCCACCATACCCGTGTAGTAGGTAAGACCCACGTGCACGACGGCATTTGGAAATTCGGTTTGAATGTTTCCAAGCGCTTTGTCACGATCCTCGGCCGACATTTCGAGCAGTTGATGGATCCTCGATTCGCCGATCACTTCGCTGTTCACATATTGACGGAAGATGTATTTGTCGGTCCCGAGAATGTGTTCGATGTCGGGGTCGAGTGGTTTGTCGCGCGATACGAGGACCCATTTTCCTAAGGTCGCCGGGATTCCGGCATCGGAACCGAGGGCCGCGACGCGCAAAGGAACGGCCTGCTTGCGGTAATGGAGCTTGAGGTAATCGGTGCAGACATTCAGTCCAATGGCGCTGATGCCCAGGATGGCGAAGGCCAGGACAAAATCGGGTTGGCCGAGCAGCTTTCGGACGATTCGCCAGAGATTGCTCACGCGTTCTCCTTTTGAGCGCCCGCCAATTGCTTTCGCACGACGACCAGACGCTTATTAAGCTTTTCCTTTTCGGCAATCTCATCAATGAACAGGCGATCCATCGTCCAGGCAACCAGCAAGATGAGCAGAAACGCCGGCACCAACATAACCAGCCCGACGAACTGGTGTGCAAAGCTCTCAGACAATTGGGTGCTGACGTAGTGATCGAGCAGGCCTTGGCCGGTGACCCGCATGACGTTGCAGAAGATCGCGATGGGCACTGCAAACAGGACGATCAGAATCTTTTGCCAAAGAGGCCGGGGCGAGAGGAACGCGACTGCGGCGGCGACGGTGACAAACGTCATAAGGGATTTCAATCCCGAGCAGGCCTCGGCAACGTTGAGGGCGCGACCCGCCCCGCCGTTGGCGGCCGGCATGATAATTTTCGTGCCGGTGTTGTCCGCATCGACTCCGGTAACCTGAAGCCCGAATACCGCAACGCGGGCCGCCAGCCGCTGAAGCGGGCCGGCAACCCAGCTATACACCAGGCCCGGCCATGGAATCCCACACACCAAAAACGCGATCGGAAACCAGGCCACTTTCATAGCCGTCCAGCCGGCAAGAAGCGCCACGATGCCAAAGAGCGTGACCACCATTCCGAAGTCTTTGACGAAATCGTTTTGCCCGGGCCAGATGCCATAGGCAAAAAGAAGAATGCCCGCCAAGGCGATGGGCGCGCCGAGCCAACCCGGCCGAAATTGAGAGGCAAGTAACTCTTCGCGATTGGCGTAAAGGTAGTAGAGGCCGATCAGTGGAATGGCCAAGGCGTGTTGCCACTCGGCTTCTCCGCCGAACGGCTGAGTCTTTCCCCACAATCTCCACAAATTCGGCCAGAACAACAGGCCGAATAAAACACTCGTGATCAGGATCTTTGCCCACGCGACAACCGATAGCCCGGCTTGGGCAGGCAAATCTCCGAGGGGCGCGTGGCGCTGTACCTGCGAGAGAGCGGAGCTTGCGGTGTTAATTCCGGACAACGTTCCGCCTCCAAAGCGTAACCAACGGGATGAAACGGCGTGGGCCAATGCCTCACTCCCCTCAATCGGGAAGCCAGCCGCTCATCGCTCTTTACGAGTCGCGTTCATTGGCAGTTCGGCCACACACCAGGTAACGGCCGGGTAACTCGCCAATCCTTTACCCCATTCGGAATTATAGTCGTAAAAGATTACCCGCCCAACGGATTAGGACGTTGCCAATCGTAGATTAATAAACACGAAAAAGCACAGGGGTTCGCAACTGGTGTTGCGAACCCCTGTGCAAACTACCGATAAATCGCCGGTTTCGGCGGTTAACGGATGATTTAGAGGGCGCCGAAGCGAGTTGGATAGGCGTAGTTTCGGTCAAAGAGGAACCCGAAACCGTAGGTGATGCGGAACCCGCCGCGAATGGCGGCAAGGAACGGCGCGATGGCGTTGGTGCCGACCATGATTTTATCGCCCGGCTTGAGATAAATGTCCGGTGCCTCGGCACCGAAAATGCGGGCCAGGTCGACGCGTGCAAATACCTCATGATCCGGATCGACGTGGCGGATAATGTCGGTGCGCTGCGGGATGGCGAGTCCATCGAGCATACCGGCGGCGATAATCGCGTCCGTGAGGGTCACTTTCTGACCGACAAGCTGAAACGACCCGCCACGGGCGACGTGGCCGCCGACAAAGTAAAAGCCCTGCTGAGGAGGTTGAACGTAGATGACGTCATGGGGGCGAATTGCGATGTTGTACTTCAGCTCGCCGCGTTCGAACCCCTGATACGGAATGCGTATGACGCGCTGGGACTGCCCTGGGTTGGATTCGCGGAAGCCCCCAAAGGATTGTCCATCGCCCGATTCGACGTTTGTGGCCAGTTGCAGAGGGCGATTGGCGGTCGGTGTGGCAGTGGCGACGGGCAAAGAACCGTCGCCGGCGCGAACATGGGGGGCCAATTCGTCAGAACTGGGTCCAGAGGTCGGATTTGTAGTTGATCGGCGAGTGGGGGCCGGAGTGGTATCGGCCGCGCCCGGAGCATCTTCGGGCTGGCGGATGATGTAAATATTGGTGATGAATGGCGAAGTCACACCGTGCGCCATCACCAAGGCATTAAACAGCCGGAAATCAGATGCGAGGATTGGGTAAATCTGCGGTGCCTGCACAGCCCCACCGATGTCAAATGTTCGGCCACGGGCTTCGATCACGGTTACCGAGACGTTCGCGTTCTCGATGAGCTGAGCCTGCTTATACGCATCAACGATTGCGCGCTCGAGTTGAATCTCAGTCAGCCCCTTGGCCCGAACCGATTCCTTAAGGAACGGCAGGCTGACATTTCCACTCTCGGTCACGCGCGACTGCTTGATGCTCTCGGTGTTGGGCCCGTTGAGATCCGAAAGCGTGATGGCGAGCAGATCGTTCGGGGAAATGTGGTAGTCGCCAACGACGGCCTTGGCATCCTCGGCCGTGGGCTCGGTGGCGATTGACCACTGATTGTCGACTTCCTCAACTGAGGGGTCGACGGTCGAGACGATCGGCATAATTAGCGGATCTTTGTTGAACCGGCCCATTTCAGAGGGGTCGATAAACCCTTTCGTGTCGCAGCCGCATGCCAATGCCAGTGCAGATAGGGCAAAGCCATGTCCGATTGCCGTAAGCAGACGGCCCGAGCCGGTGTGATATCGAAGACGCAAGACGCTCTCCTTTCCTGAGGAGCCAATGATTCGAAAGCCACTGCACGCGAGCCGGTGGCACGCGTGATTGCCCTCGGGCAAGTCACACAATGTCCACCTTGCGCATTTTCCCCAGCCCCTCATCCGGGACCGGGGCCGGATTATCTATCCCGTCGGGGCGATCTGGCAAGAGGGCCGACAGAACTCTCCGCGACCTTTTGTATCGGTGGTAAGGGATATTCAATTGCAGGTTTTATGCACGGGTAGGCTGTTATGGGACCAGGGGATGCGGAAATTCGAGTTCCTGACCAGTAAGATAGAGCCATCAAGCGGGAGCGGTTTATTGGTTGAAATACAACACGTCAGCAAGCGATTTGGGGATTTCGTGGCCGTTGATGGGGTCGATGTCCGGATCGAGACCGGCGAGTTCCTCACGCTGTTGGGTCCGTCGGGGTGCGGAAAAACGACATTGCTGCGCATGATTTCGGGGTTTGAAACACCTTCGCAGGGCGCCATTCTGCTGGACGGCATGGATGTAACCCGGCTCCCCCCCTACCGCCGGGACGTGAACCAGGTCTTTCAGAGTTATGCCCTGTTTCCACACTTGAACGTTCGCGACAACATCTCGTTTGGGCTGCGGATGAAAAAGGTTCGCCGGACCGAGCGGGATCGGCGGGTGGCCGAGGCAATCGAATTGGTTTCCCTGGCCGGGTTCGAGCACCGCAAGCCGGCGCAGTTATCGGGCGGGCAAAAGCAACGGGTGGCCTTGGCCCGGGCGCTGGTGTGCCGGCCGCGGGTGCTTCTGCTGGATGAACCCCTCGCCGCACTGGATGCGAAGCTGCGGCGATCGATGCAAGTGGAATTGAAGCGATTGCAGGTTCGGGTGGGAATCACGTTCGTGTTTGTGACACACGATCAGGAAGAAGCCCTGGTCATGTCGGATCGAATCGCGGTGATGAACCAGGGAAAAGTCGAACAAATCGGCCCCGCCGCTGAAGTGTATCGCAAGCCATCCACGGCATTCGTGGCGGATTTTCTGGGCCAGGCGAACGTGATCGAGGCATGTTTAACTAAAACGGGCGCTGAGCACACCGAAATAATGGTCGGCGATTGTCAGCAAATGATGGTAGCCAATGAATCATTGACTGCATGGGCGGAGGTGAGCGCCGTCGCCTTCAGGCCGGAAAATATTCGATTGTCAGTTGAAGATCCCGGCGGGCCGAATGTGTTCCCAGCGACGGTTAAAGAGCGGATCTTTCGCGGCGCCGCCTGGCAAGTCGTACTCGACACGTCATTTGGCGCACTGAACGTTGTTGATGCCGGGCGAACCGAGGAGCTCGCTGTTGGACAACGGGTGTTCTGCTTTGTTGATCCGGCGGATATTGTCGGGCTTGCGGGGATGGATTGAGTTAACGTCTGGACTTCATCTCATTGCGCCGAAGAACGTGCGGTGTCGCCGATGATTGCGACGACACTTTCGTGGTCAAACCAAATGGGTATCCCTCCAGGCGCAACATAAACTGCAACGCCATCGCGCTCGACCACGGCGCGTGAATGATCTACTTCAAAGCGCCGACCGCCCACCAACTCAACCGTGAACGGCCTGAACGGGACAAGTTTGATGAGAGCGTCAAGCACTTGCTGGAAATTGTCGGATGTCATGCGAACTTCATTCTATGCGATGGCTTCGACATTTTGCCAAAATAGAAACGAATTTATCTCATCAACGTTGCCCAGAAGTAAGAACCGTCGCCCCAAGCCGAAGTAGAAATGTCACCCGCTGGTTGTCGCGAGGTGGGCAGCCCCTTCGAGGGATTGATCCGCTAAAATAGCTCGATGTAAGCTCATGATTATGAAGATTATTGAGTTACAGGTAGTGGGGCCCCATGTCCTTAAGCTCGCATTCAATGATGGAACGCGGAAGACCGTCGACGTTTCCCCCTTGCTTGAGGGACCGGTATTCCAGCCACTGATGGATCCCTCCTATTTCGCACAAGTTGAATTAAACGCCGTTACGGGAACGCCCGCGTGGCCCAACGATGCCGATTTTGCCCCTGAAGCCCTGTATGGGCTGTGCGCCGCCAATGAAACGACCGCCGCTTGATGCATGATGGCGTGGCGATCGCAATTCTCGATTGTCGCGGAAGCGCAATCCTCCCCGATACGGACCGGCGCAACCCGACCGCTACTGCTTCAAACATCGTTTGGCACGTTGAAGGTGGTCAATATGGAAGGGAGTATTGACCTGAAATTGGGCAATGATGTCTTCTGCGAAGTTGATCCGGAAGATCTCGTCGTTCTCACAGTTCCCGCCGCCTGATTCGGCCAAGATGGCGACCTCATTGATAAAAGTTTGTCGATGGAGCTTCACGGGTCTAATACTTCGTATTATAATACCAGGTGTGCGGTGGACCTTCATACAATTGGCAGGGTTCAAACGCCTCTGGCATGCACAGGACCTTTCTGACGAGGATTTGCAGGCCCTTGAGGCATCAATCATGCAGAATCCGCAACGGCCGGCCGTAATGAAAGGTACAGGCGGGCTGCGAAAGATGCGGTTTGCTCCGCCTTCGCGCGCTCGTGGCAAAAGTGGTTCGATGAGAGTCGGATTTGCCCAGTTTCCGGAAGTGCGGAGAGTGTATCTGGTTACGTTATTTCTTAAGAAGGACGAAGACGACTTGAGCGCCGCGGATTGCAAGGCAATTAAAACCATGCTGACAAATTTGGCCGAAGCGTTGCGGAAAGGACTTAACCCATGAACACCGGCAAGAAAAGTCGCAATACACCGTCGGCGAGGAAGATTCGGCGTACTACTTCAAAGGGCCGGGAGATCGTGGCGTCACTGGCGGAAGCCGTCGCCGTTGAGCGCGCGGGCGTTCCAATCGGGTCGCGCTTCACGGTGAGAACCGTCGATTTGCCGGCAGGGCCAGCAAGTTATAATGCCGCATCAATCCGCGCGACACGTGACAGCATTGAAGTCAGTCAGGCCGTGTTTGCAGGGTTGCTTGGAGTGTCGGTCGTGCTTGTTCGGGCGTGGGAACAAGGTCAGCGTTCTCCAGCAGCGTGGGCTCGACGGCTTCTCGATGAAGTGAACCGCGATCCTCGACATTGGAGAGGAATGTTGCGGAAGGCGTCGTAATGCGAGTTACCGTTAAGTTAATCGCTTACATTCGAATTTCGTCGAATCAGCGACGCCCGAACCATTTACGCCAAATCCTCAATCGGAAATCCATCCATGGTAAACTTCCCATCGACGTTGATCTTCACCCCATCGATCTCGACAAACCCGCCCTTTCGAAGATCGACAACCATATCCCAATGCAGGCCGGATTGATTGGTGTTTCCGGTTTCGGGGTAGCCGGCTCCGACGGCGAAGTGGACGGTGCCGCCGATCTTTTCGTCGAAGAGGGTGTTGCGGGTGTAGTTCTTGATTTGATAGTTCGTGCCGATGGCGCATTCGCCGAGGAAGCGGGAGCCGGCGTCGGTGTCGAGCATGGAAATGAGGAAGTCTTCGCCTTTGGTCGCGGAGGCTTCGATGACTTTGCCATTCTTGAAAACCAGCCGGGCACCCTGGACTTCGCGGCCATGATGAACGGCCGGAAAGCTGAACTGAATGGTGCCGTTCACGCTGTCGAGGACGGGGCCGGTGAAGACTTCGCCATCAGGGAAATTTTCGTGGCCATCGCAGTTAATCCATCTGCGCCCAGCGACGCTGAGTCGCACATCTGTGCCATTGGCGGCGACGACGTGGTAATCGGTCTTGCCGTTCAGAAAATCGGTCAGGCGCTGTTGGCGTTCGCTGAGGGCTTTCCAGGCGGCCACCGGATCGGGGCGATTGAGCAGGCCGGCATTGAAGACAAAATCCTCATACTCCGCGAGGCTCATTTCCGCATCCTGAGCGGCGGCGTGGGTGGGGAACTGGGTGCCGCTCCAATGAAGCTTTTTCTCAGCGGCGCGATTGAGAAACGTCTCCATATAGGGCTTGCGGGCGGCCTGGGCGATGCCGATCTTTTTTGGATCGCAGCCGGTCAGGGCCTTGGTGTTTTCATTCGCCCAGATGCCGATTGAGCAATCGACCTGCTCGATTTCATACAGGGCGATTGGACTGAAATAGCCAAGCTGCTCGTCGCTGGCGGTTTTGTAAAAAATCTCGGCCAATTCGTCGGGCGTGACTCGAACGAGCGGATGTCCACCGGCTGCGAGGACCTTTTGATACAGCTCTATTATGAGCGGCTGGGCGACCGTGGCGCCGGTAATTCGCACGCTCTGCCCTTTTTTCACCCCTACGCTGTAATTAACCAGAACATCCGCGAGTTTTTCGAGCCTTGGGTCACGCATGCATCCCTTATAACGGGACTCCTTTAACGCTTTCAAGGCGATCGTGGTGTGGCCCACGCTTTGCTCGCTAACCACAGTGGGAATGAATTGAACAGCCCCGGCGCCAATGGAGGATTTCATGATTCGATTATTGAAACTGGTTTTGGGCGGATTGATTGGATACGCAGTTTATGAACTTATCAGAGGGATGATCTCGGGCGATGATGGCGGACAGGACCGTGGGCAAGTCGGATCGCCCTCGGGGCCGGGCTCTCGGGCGCTCAATCGTGCATTGAACCGCGACAGCGGACGCGCCAATATCACCGGCGGCGGGCGTGGTGAGCGTGTGGTCACAAGCGACGCCACTGGCGAAGCGGTGCCCCATATGATCGGGCGGGGCGTGGTGCGTCGCTGAAGTCGACCTGAAGCATTAAATTTTAAAAACCGCGCGGATCGTAGACCACCTGCGATCCCCGCGGTTTCTTTATTGCGCCGCGTTCAGAATGGGTGAAGCCGTAGCATCGGTGTAGGTGAGAGGCGTATTGTTGCGAGCTGAGTAAGCGCAAATGATGGTCGCAAAAGCGATCGGATATGCAGGCCAACCAGCCACAGAAGGAGCACGCGATGCAGATCGGATTTGTGGGTCTTGGGAAAATGGGCGGGAACATGGCGCTCCGGCTCGTTCAGGGAGCGCCCGACGGCAGCGCCAAGGGAGGTCATGAGGTCGTCGGATTCGCCAAGGATCCGAATCCCGATCTGGTCGGCGTGGGCGGTATCAGCATCGTATCCTCGCTTGAGGCGATGGTGGAGAAACTCGCGGCGCCGCGCGTGGTATGGGTGATGGTGCCGGCGGGTGACGCCACCGAATCGGTGATCAGCAACCTGGCAAAGCTGCTTCAGCCGGGCGACATGATCATTGATGGCGGCAACAGTTACTTTAAGGACTCGGTTCGCCGCGAGCAGGGATTGACGAATCGGCAACTGGGTTTTCTCGATGTCGGCACCAGTGGCGGCGTGTGGGGCCGGCAGGAAGGGTATTGCATGATGGTCGGCGGGCAGCAGCCGTTCGTGCATCAATGCAAGCCCATCTTCGATACGCTCGCTCCGGCCGATGGCTGGGTGCACACCGGCCCGCCCGGCTCTGGGCATTTTGTGAAGATGGTCCATAACGGCATCGAGTATGGCCTCATGGCCGCGTACGCTGAAGGTTTTGAGGTGCTGCACAAAGCACCGTTCCCGCTTAACCTCGCGGATATCTCGACGGTCTGGAATCGCGGCAGCGTAATTCGATCCTGGCTGCTGGAACTCTCCGAGCGCGTGTTCAAACAGGAAGGCGATCTCAGTCACATCGCCCCCTACGTGGTCGACAGCGGCGAAGGCCAATGGACCGTGCAAGCCGCGATGGACGAGGCGGTCCCGGCGCCAGTGATCGCCGCGGCGCTGTTTGGGCGCTATGCCTCACGCGATCCGGAAAACTTCGCGGCGAGATACACGGCAGCGCTTCGCAATCAGTTTGGGGGGCATGAAATTAAAAGAACGGGGGAGAAGCGGATTGCGCCGACGGGGGAAGTGAAAACGTGACTGCTCAATCATGCCTGTATTGAAAGTCAATGCGTCGAAGCCCATCATGGACGTGCAATAAAGGCTGCGCAATAATGCGGCCCAGGAAGGTACATGTGAACGCCATCCGGATTTTCCGGCGACTTGACTCGGAGACGGTATACCTGCCGGAGCTCCGCGATATGATCGGAAAAAACGTTGAGATTATTGTGCTTGAAGAACCCGATATACGGCAATCCACCGGAGACCTTTCCCTACTTCAGGAAATGGCTGGCACGATTGACTTGGATTTTGAAGCCATTGAGAACCTTCGCGAGATTAGCAAATGATGGAGGGCCCGGGCACCGAGTCCGGTTTCCAAACCACATACGGAGCCAATTGAAGGGTTCTAGATTCGCGATCCCCACTCGTATGCCGATTTGAGCACAGTCAATCTCGCTGAATGAAAGGTAAATTCAAATGCCCGTCGCCCCTCCATGTGCAGTAGTGATTTTCGGCGCCAGCGGCGATCTGGCCAAGCGCAAGCTTATTCCCGCTCTTTACGAGCTGGCTCGGCAGAAGATGCTGTCGGAGCAGTTCGTGCTGATTGGGTATTCCCGGTCGGAATTGAGCGATGAGCAATATCGCGCCGAGTGCCGTGAGGCGGTCCAGAAATTCGCCCGGACCAAGCCGGTCGATGAGGCGGTGCTCAAGCGAATTGAGAATGCCACATTTTATGTACGCGGCGACTACGGATCGGAGGAAAATTTCGGCCGGCTCCGTGATAAGCTCGGCCAGCTCGATCAGAAATTTGGCACTGCCGGTAACCGCCTGTTCTATCTATCGACTCCCCCAAACACTTTTGAGCCGATCATCACCTGCCTTGGCAAGGCGCGCGATGCTTCGAGCAAGGCATCCGAACGGATCATCATCGAAAAACCCTTCGGGCGTGATCTGGCCAGCGCCAAGTCCCTCAACGCGCTGCTGCACAAGTATTTCAGCGAAGAGCAGGTTTTCCGCATCGATCATTATCTGGGTAAGGAAACCGTCCAGAACCTGATGGTGATGCGATTCGCCAACTCGATCTTCGAACCGATCTGGAATTATAAATACATCGATCACGTTCAGATCACCGTGAGCGAGACGCTCGGCGTCGGTACACGCGGCGGCTATTACGATAAAAGCGGCGCGCTGCGCGACATGGTGCAGAACCATCTCTTTCAATTGATGGCGCTGGTAGCCCTCGAACCGCCGGCCGCGTTGGATGCGGTGAGCATTCGGGATGAGAAGGTGAAGGTGTACAAGTCGGTGCGGCCCTTGCGACCGGAGCATGTGGGGCAGTTTAGTGTTCGCGGGCAGTATTCGGCGGGAGAAGCCGCCGGGCAAAAAACAGCGGGGTATCTGAAGGAAAAAGATGTTCCCTCGGATTCGCGAACGGAGACGTTCGTGGCGCTGAAGCTGTTTATTGATAATTGGCGCTGGAGCGGGATGCCGTTCTATCTGCGGACGGGGAAGTTCCTGCCGGAGAAGCTGAGTGAGATTGCGGTGCGGTTTCGGTCGCCCCCGCTAACGCTATTTCAGAAGCAATGTGATTCGCCGGTGTATCCGAACGACCTGGTCATTCGCGTGCAGCCCGACGAGGGCATTTCCTGGCGCCTCAACGGCAAAGTGCCCGGCGGGCAGATGAACATCAAACCCGTCGCCCTCGATTTCTTCTACGAAAAAGCGTTTAACGTCGAACCCCCAGAAGCTTACGAGCGCCTCATCTTCGACTCGATGCTCGGGGATCAAACGCTGTTCATCCGCGGCGACGAAGCCGAAGCCGCGTGGGCCGTGATCGACCCGATCGAGCAGGGCTGGTCCCAGTCGAAAAATCCGCCGGAGTCATATGGTCCGGGAACGTGGGGACCCAAGCGAGCGATGGATTTGATCGAACTCGACGGAAGGCGATGGACCCATTCGGCCGAGGAAGCCGAGCCGATTATTGCGTGCTCGCTTTAAGCTCATTCGCTCATGGTGGAGTGGGTACAAGCGGGATGAGTTTCGTGATTAGATCCGGGATATGCACTGTGACAACGCGGTGAATCATGTCTTGGCGAATGTCCCCATACTCGTGTGCCAGGACGTGACGTTGGGCCACGATCTTCTGCCATGGGATTTCCGGATGGGCCGTCTGAAAAACGTCTGATACGTTGCGCGCGGCCTCGCCGATGATTTCTATCCGGCGTTCAGTGGCGAGGCGGAGATTCTTGTCCGCCATGTACTGTGTGAACGAAACGCCGGAGAGCGTATCAGCGATCTCTCGCGCGTAGGTGAGCATATCCCAAAGTCGAGCCGCATCATTGTCAGGCGGCATATACCACCCTTCGCGAGCCCAGAATTGCCTGGCGGCGGAACGGGTTCTGAATTGCGGTCTTTTCCACGAGATCAACATTTCGATGGAAGATCTGTTTGAGCTCCTGGATCATGTCCACCCATTCAAACAGGCTCCACGGCGCTGACGGTTCCAGCTCTACCAACACGTCGACATCACTGTCTGAACGAAAGTCGTCTCTCAATACTGAACCGAACAGCGAGAACTCATTGACCCGCCATTTTTTACAAAAGGCGGTGATCTGGTCGAGCGGAAGATCGAGGTTTTCTCTGGTCACAGTATTGAGAGTATAACACGCGGCCCCGTTTAACGAGGAATTATGCGAAACGACGGCCGCCGCAACGATCAGCTCCGACCGATTGAGATCACCCGCCAATTCACCAAAACCCCTGCCGGATCGGTGCTTTGGAAACAGGGTGATACGATTATTCTTTGCACGGCTTCGATCGCGCAGGACCTGCCGCCCTGGATGAAGGACGACCGTGCCGGGGGGTGGATCACGGCTGAATACGTCATGCTGCCGGGCTCTGCTCCCCAGCGCAAGGCGTGGCCCAAGATTGGGCATACGGATTCACGCGGCACCGAAATTCAGCGGCTTATTGGACGCGCGCTTCGCGCCATCATTGATTTGGAGAAGATCGGGCCACACACGATTGCCGTGGATTGCCAGGTTCTTCAGGCCGATGGAGGCACGCGCACCGCCGCCATCTCCGCGGCGTATGTCGCGCTGGTGGATGCTATTGCGAAGCTCCCGGCCGAGCTTCCGCCGCCCAAAAAGCCCCTTCCAACGGGTGTAACGCCACCACCCAGGTATGACCCACGGTTTTACGATCCCTCCAAAGCTTTGGTCGATCAGTTGGCGGCGGTGAGCGTGGGCATTGTGGAGGGAGAATTCCGCCTGGATCTGGATTACTACGACGACAGCCGGGCCAACGTCGATATGAACGTGGCCTGCACGGCCGGCGGTAAGCTGGTTGAAATTCAGGCCGCGGCTGAAAATGGCGAGGGTTTTGATCGCGCGCAAATGAATGCCCTGCTGGATCTGGCGGTGAGCGGATGCCAGGAGTTGATGAAGATTCAGCGTCGGGCGCTGGCATAATTTGCGATTTTGATTGGGGTTTCGGTTAGAATCCCCGGCACTTCGTTGCGGAGGCCTCCATGAGAATCGGATTCCTGTTCAGCTCGTCTTTGATTGCGCTCGTTGCGGTTTCGTGTGGCGAAAACGCCCAGCCGGGCGCTTCGACCACTCCTGGCGCGGCGGCGATGGTTCAAACGCCCGGCCTAACCCCGCAGCCTCAAGCCGCACCTCAGAAAACAGGACAAGCTCCCGCTCAGGTCGCCAGCGCCATAGCGCCAGCTGATGCGCGATGGACAATCCTGTGCGACAAAATTGAAGGCCCCGCCCATGTCGCCCAGGCCACGCTGATCAAATCGCGGCTCATGCAGACCTCCGGCCTCAGCGACTGGTACGTCATCCACACCGAGAAGGAAAGCTCGATTTACTACGGTTATTACCGTGATTTGGGCGTTCCAACCGAAAAGCGTCGCGCCGATTTGGACCGCGCACGGCTGGCTGCTTTGGCCGACGCGCGCGGCAATCCAATTATCCGCGGGAACATTCTGGTTCCCGTGGCCACCGCCGACCCGACGGCCCCTGCCGACTGGAATCTCCTGAACACGCCGCCGGATGCGTACTGGACGATCGAAATCGCCACATTTGCCGACAATGCCCAGCGGAAAGACGCAGCGGTTCAGTTCGTCCGCGATCTTCGGGAGCACGGCGAGAAGAATGCATATTTCTATCACGGCCCGACAGCCAGCTCAGTTTGCATTGGCGCCTGGAAACGATCGGCCGTGGCGGAGCAGGGCACCGGCATTAGTGGTTCCGGGGCCACGCGCGATGATGCTCACACACAGTCAGCGGATACGCCCCTTCTGGTGCTGGGCGATGTGCTTCCTCCCAACATGCCCAGCATCGTTCGGGAGCCGGGAACTGGAAAGGCCATGACCGTTATGGCGCAGCGCCTGGAGATCGTCGATCCGGACTTGAAGCAGAAGACCCTTCAGTACAAAGAGCACTTCGTTAATTATGAAGGGCGCGGCACAGTCAATGGCCAGCCCGATCCATCGGTGCTGGTGGTTATTCCTCATGAGCAGTCGGTTGCCACCCAGGACGATTGGCGGCTGACGGGCGGATCTGCTCCCGCCGATGCCCAGCCGCAGCAACCGCCTGTTCAACGCCAAGCCCCGACCGCCGCCGGCGACAGCGTTTTGCGTTCGCTCGGGGATCACTAGCCGTGGAATTGCTGATCGCCACGGGAAACCCGGGCAAAGCCCGCGAGTTTCGTGAGATGCTGGGCGTTGAGCGATTTGTCTGGCGAGACCTGTCTGAATTCACCGGCGAGCGCGCAGTCGCCGAAACCGGGCGGACATTTCGTGCTAATGCCTGCCTTAAAGCGGCGGGATATGCGCTGCGGCATCAAATCTGGACGCTTGCCGACGACAGCGGGCTTGAGGTTGATGCCCTGGGCAAAAAGCCCGGCGTTTACAGCGCTCGCTGGGCCGAGATGAATCAAACCGGCCGTGGCGATGCAGACAACAACACAACGCTGCTCGCCCAGATGGCCCATGTTCCGGACGAGCAGCGCTCAGCTCGGTTCGTCTGCGCGCTGGCGCTGGCCGATCCCAAGGGCCGGATTATTCTCACTGCGCGCGATACTGTTGAAGGAACCCTGCTCCGCGCCCCACGCGGCAGCAATGGTTTCGGGTATGATCCGCTGTTTCTGATCGAAGCGCTGGGTCAAACCACCGCCGAGTTGTCTTCTGACGAAAAACACCGGATCAGCCACCGTGGCAAAGCGCTGGGCCGGCTTCGAGAGTTGATGCGGGAAGTGGGATTGCTTTAATACTTCGGCGATGATCAGCCAAAAAGAGAATCGTTCATGAGTCGAATCCTCGTCGCAGTCAGCAGCCCCTGGGCGGCGGAAAAAGCCGCCGACCCCATCGCCGACCTTGCCAAACGGCTCGGCGCGGAAGTGCTCGTCGTCCATGTCTCGCGCCCCAGCGGTGGCCAACTCCGCGAACAGGAGCAGGCCGATGGCGAAGCCGCGATCCGCCTGCTCCGCGACCGGCTCCAGCAGAAAAGCGTGCCCGTTCAGGACCTCCTCACCTTCAGCGATGACATCGCTCGCGCGATTCTCAACATCGCCCATGAACGAGAATGCACCCTCATCATGCTCGGTCTGACCGGCAAAAACGTCTTCGCGAGGCTCTTGGCCGGCAACGTGCCGGTGGAGTTGCTCAAAAACGCTAAAATCCCCGTTCTAATTCTTCCGGCTGAATTCAATAAGCAGATCTGAATTGTCAGTGGTCAGTGGTCAGTGGTCAGTGGTCAGTGGTCAGTGGTCGGTTGTTTGGATTGTGCAAAGGTTTAGTTCGCGCACGGCAACTAACAACTCGTAACTCACCACGAACAACTGACAACCCACAACTGACCACTGACCACGAACAACTGACCACAAACAAAATCGACATTTTTTCAAAACTCCTTTGCGTCGGGGCTGCGAGCGATATAATCCCGCCACTCCCCGCCGAACCGGCGGGCTGCAGGAGACCCAACGCGATGGTCGGGAACGGACATGACATGGTGCCCAGGGAAGTTTTCTTCACCAAGGGCGTCGGCCGCCACATCCACAAGCTTCAAAGCTTTGAGCTTGCACTTCGTGATGCGGGGATTGAGAAACAGAACCTCGTCCGCGTCTCGTCGATCTATCCGACGAGCTGCAAGATCATTCCCACCAAGGAAGGTCAGCCCAAGCTCAAGCCGGGCCAGATCACTTTTGTGGTGCTTGCCGAAGCCGCGACCGAAGAGCCCAACCGGCTCATCTGCGCCGGCATCGGCCTGGCGCTGCCACGCAGCCATCCGTACGGCTACATCGCCGAGCATCACGGATACGGAATGTCCGAAAAGAAAACCGAGGATCTTGTCGAAGATCTCGCTGCCACCATGCTTGCCACGACGCTGGGCATCCCCTTCGATCCCAACCAGGCATGGGACGAACGTGAGCAGCAATACAAACTCACGGGCGAAATCGTGAAAACCCGCGCGGTTGTCCAGACCGCCGAGGGTGACAAGACCGGCCTGTGGACCAGCGTCATCGCCGCCGCGGTGTTCATCCTCGACCCCGCCGCCAATGGCAATCCCGGAGAAGCGCGGCCCGCCAGCGACATGAAAAACGTGTAGATGATGAGAGGCCGACACCGTGACACGGGCTTCCCCTTCGGTCTGAGCCTCAGGGTCGAAGACAGCCCGTGCCGGAAACCGCGCAGTATTTGAAACGCGCACTCGTGTAAAC
>DAIRGS010000029.1:24122-38302 GCA_036794395.1 Tepidisphaeraceae bacterium
CCCCAGCACGGGCTGTCTTCGACCCTGAGGCTCAGACCGAAAGGGAAGCCCGTGTCACCCTTTAAGTCTTTCCAGCTTCATGCAACTGCGAACGGCGATCATCGGCTGCGGGCTTATTGGCAACAAACGCGCCAAAGCCTTGGGCGATTGCCCATTAAAGATCGCCATCGATACCAACCTGGCGCGCGCAAAGCACCTTGCCGCTCCGTTTCCCGGCTGTGAGTCGTCCGACGACTGGCGTACCGCGGTGAAGCGTTCGGACATCGACCTGGTCATCGTCGCCACGACCAACGACATGCTGGCCCCCGCCACACTCGCGGCCGTTGAAGCCGGCAAGCACGTTCTGGTGGAAAAGCCCGCCGCCCGCAGCGCCGCGGAGATCGAACCTGTCGTCCGCGCCGCTGAAAAAGCCGGCGTCACCGTGAAAGTCGGATTCAACCACCGCTTCCATCCCGCGTTTCTAAAGATGCGCGAGATCGTCGACACCGGCGTTCTTGGGCCGCTCATGTTCCTCCGCGCCCGTTACGGCCATGGTGGCCGCCTCGGCATGGAAAAAGAATGGCGCGGAAACCCCGAGATTGCCGGGGGCGGCGAGATGCTCGATCAGGGCGTTCACCTCATCGACCTCTCGCGCTGGTTTCTCGGCGATTTCCCCCAAGTCATGGGCCGGGTCGAAAACTACTTCTGGAACTGGACCGTCGAAGACAATGGCTTTGCAATGCTCCGCACCGAGGCCGGGCAAGTCGCCTGGATCCACGCCACCTGCACCGAATGGAAAAACCTCTTCTCCTTCGAACTCTACGGCAAACACGGCAAACTCCACGTCGAAGGCCTCGGCGGCAGCTACGGCGTCGAACGCCTCACCTACTACCGCATGCTCCCCCAGATGGGCCCACCCGAAACCACCATCTACGAATACCCCGGCGAAGACACTAGTTGGAAAGCTGAGTTCGCCCACCTCAAACACTGCATCGAAACCAAAACCCCGCCCAGTGGCTCGCTCCCCGACGCGCTGGCCGCACTCCGCATCGTCGATCAGCTCTATCAGCAATCCAAACCCTGATCGCCTCCCGGCACTGGGTCATTCCCAAATTCCGGTCAATGCCCGATCAATCCGCTTGAGAATGCTCTGGTGAAATCCTCGATCTTGTCATCCTGGAGCGAAGCGAAGGATCTGATATTCGAGCGCTTCACCGGCTATCAGATCCTTCGCTTCGCTCTAGGATGACAGTGGGCAGCTGATCCAATAGAGGATTTCAACAGAGCAGCTTGAGAAGGTTCTCTTCCCGGTTTGACGACTGGGGGCTACAATGTCTGAATGGCCTGCGTCGTTAACGTCAACCCTGGGATTCTTGGCGGTACGCCGGTATTCACCGGAACGCGCGTGCCGGTCCAATCACTCTTTGACTACCTCAAACGCGGCCGGACCATCGACTATTTTCTCGAGCAGTTTCCGACCGTGAGAAAAGAGCAGGTCGAGCAACTGCTGGACGAGGCTCTGGATCGGTCTAAAGCCAAAGCAATGCCGCAACCGTTGCCGGCATGAAGTTACTTCTTGATGAAAATCTCCCGCACCAGCTTCGACGCGAGCTTTCTGGGCGCGACTGCGTTACGGTCGCGTACATGAAATGGGGGGGAAGTTAAAGCCAGTAAAAAAGGGGCTAAACATAATGCCGCTTCCAGTTGTGATTCTTCTGGCGGGTACGGGATTCCTCGTCACCGGACTTCTGGGGCTAATCCGTATCATTCTCCCGTTGCGTGCGATTGATCGAACGCGGCTACGACTGCTCAGCTACATGCTGGCCTTAGGGATGGGTGTGGACGACGCGGCTATTGCTCGAATAGCCCGCGTGCCCAACGCCGAATCCATGCTGGAAGAGATGTCCATGAGCGATCCCAAGGCAATCTTTCCGAAACTGGCACTAGATATGCTGCGGGCGCGCAGGCCGAAACCTTGAACGTCACTGCCAACGTTCCGCCAGCACCGGCTCCAAGTCATGCGTCGCCGCCCGCGTGGGCGTCGGCGAAGCGTTGACGGGCGCACTTGTGGGCTGTGCCACAAGTCACATTCGAGCGCTAGGACCCTGCTGCCTCGGTGCCTAAGGCCTTCCCCGTTTGCATTCCCTCGCCGTACTGAATTACGATCCCCGCCATGAATTCCATCCGCGTCCCCCAGCGTGTTCTGCTTGGCCCCGGCCCCAGCGATGTTTCTTCCCGCGTCCTTCTGGCGATGGCCCAGCCGACCATTGGTCACCTCGATCCGGTCTTTCTCCAGCTGATGGACGACATTCGCGGCGGACTCCAGCAGGTCTTCCGCACGAAAAATGAAATGACGATGGCGATCAGCGGGACCGGATCGGCAGGGATGGAAACGGCATTCGTCAACACCGTCGAGCCGGGCGATCGCGTGCTGATCGGCGTGAATGGCGTCTTTGGCGGACGCATGAAAGACGTGGCCGGGCGGTGCGGCGCGGAGGTCCAGACCGTTGACGCGCCCTGGGGGCAGACAATCGATCAGAATCGCATGATTGAGGCGATTCGCTCGTTCAAGCCCAAGGTCGTTGCAATCGTTCACGCTGAGACTTCAACGGGCGTTCATCAGCCGGTCGATCGGCTTGGCGCAGCCGCCCACGAGGCGGGCGCGCTGCTCCTGCTGGATTGCGTCACAAGCCTTGGCGGCGTGCCCGTCGAGATCGATACATGGGGTGTCGATGCGGCCTACAGCGGCACCCAAAAGTGCCTCTCCTGCCCCCCCGGCCTCTCGCCCGTCACGCTATCCGCCCGCGCCGTGGAGAAGCTCGCCGCCCGTAAGAGCAAGGTCCAGAGCTGGTACCTCGATCTAAACATGCTCCGCCAGTACTGGGGCCAGGAGCGCTTCTATCACCACACCGCCCCCATCAACATGCTGTACGGCCTGCACGAAGCCCTGACCATCGTCCTCGAAGAAGGGCTGGAGCACCGCTTCGCCCGCCACAAGGCCATGCACGAACTGCTGCGCTCCGGGCTCAAGGAGATCGGAATCGACTATGTCAGCCAGGAAGGCCACCACCTGCCGATGCTCAATGCGGTCAAGATCCCGCAGGGCGTCGACGACGCCAAAACCCGCCGGCAACTGCTGGATGACTACGGCATCGAAATCGGTGGCGGCCTGGGCGACTTCAAAGGCAAGGCCTGGCGCATCGGCCTGATGGGCCAATCCTCCTCCAAGCGAAATGTGGAGCTGGTGCTGGCGGCGCTAAAGAAGATCGTTCGATAGACGAATAGTACGTATTGCGTTTTCCGATTCACTTGCCCGGCCACCGCGCGGTATATTCCCCGCGCACCATACTTTAACCCGGAGCTCCCATGGCACTGAAGGTCACGAAGGTGGACGTGTGGGCCGTTGAATTTCGCGATGAGCCCGGCGGGCTCGGCAAAATCCTCGCCCCGATCGCCGCCGCCGGTGGAAACCTCGAATGCATCATCGCCCGCCGCCAGGCCGATAAGTTTCAGGCGGGCATCGCATTCATTACTCCCCTTAAAGGTACAAAGGTGCTGGCCGCCGCCCATGCTGCCGGCGTGCTCCCGGCCGAGGGGCTGACGACCGTTCGCGTTGAAGGCCCCGACACCCAGGGCTCCTGTTCACGAATGTCGGCCGCGATCGCCGATGCCGGCATCAACATGCGCGGCGTCTCATCGATGTCGGCCGGCAAAAACTTCGTCGCCTATATCGGCCTCGATTCCGCGGCAGACGCCGATAAGGTCATCGCGATCCTCAAGAAACTGAAAACGGGCAAAACGCCGGTGAAAAGGAAGGTGGCCCGCGTTTGAGTGAAGCCGGCACCATTAGTGCCCTCGTGACACGGGTTTTTAACCCCTGCGGGCTAGCAGCTTAAAATTGACGCCAATTACACGGGCGTGATCAATCGGGGAAACCCGCACGGGTTGAAAACCCGTGTCACGACAAATCATCGCCAGAGGCGATCATATCGGTTCATCGATAGATCGGGCCGGGCCCGGTGATCTCTCTCCGCTCTCGATCACGGTCAATCGTCTTGAGGGTGGTAGCGTCGTCGGCGTCCCACCATTTGCGCTTTTCGGCTTCGTCAGGCTCTTTGACCGGAGCGACGACGCGAAAGCCCACGTAGAAGGCGGCGCCAAGCCAATGAGGGCTCTTTGGCCGGTTTGGATCGTTGTTCATCGCCTCGGTCGACCCCGCCCGCGCCGCCGACCGGCACGCGGCCGCATCCGACTCATACCCGCCGCCGCGAAGCACGCGGGGGTGCGGCGTCCTCTCGCCATCCGCCCAGTCGATCGCCTCGCCACCCTCGACCGCCTTCCCGGCAAACCGCGCATACCCGCTCGCGTCGTACCGATCCACACACCATTCCATCACGTTCCCATACATGTCGTATAAACCCCACGGGTTGGGCTTCTTCGACATGATCGCGTGATACCCGGGAGATCCATCCGGCTCATTAGAGTTGTCTTTGAACCACGCATATTCCCCGAGCTTCGCCGGATCGTCGCCAAAAAAATACGCCGTCGTCGTGCCGGCTCGGGCTGCGTATTCCCATTCGGCCTCGCTGGGCAATCGGAAGAACCGGCCCGTTTTCTTGCTCAGCCACTTGGTGTACTGCCGCGCTGCGAACTGCGACATGAGCACCGCCGGAAACTTCCCACCCCGGCCCCCCATGCGTTGGAGCACCGGCCCTGCGTCGGGGTCGTACATCGGCGTCGGAAAGGTCACTGCGTCGGCCCACTTGTCCCGCGGAACCGGCGCGTAGTGCTGGCCGGAAAGGCGGTTGTAATTGTTCACGAACAGGTTGTACTCCGCCCACGTCACCTCGTGTTCTTCCATGAAGAAAGCCTCGATCTTCACCGAATGCCGCGGGCCTTCGGACGGTTCGCGCCCCGGTTCGGCATCCGGGCTGCCCATCAAAAATGACCCGGCCGGGATCGGCACCATCTTGAAGCTGACGTTCGTCGCCTCGAGCTTCTGATCAAATGGCTCGGCGCTGCCCCGAGCCGATGGGCAAACGAACAAAACCAATGTAAGCAATATAAAAGCACGTGCCATTATGTGTCTCCCACGGCGAGTGTCGTTGAAAGAGGCGATCATCTTACAATTTCAAATCTCAAATCGTCCGGTTCGCGGAAGCACTCGACCCGACAACGGTACTAACCTACTGCACTGTTCGGGAAAGGGGCAGGAGTGAACCGGAACATTCTGCCGTACTTTGGACGGGCTGCAAGCCGACTCCGGGAGTGCACCTGCGGCTGGGCATCATTGGCGCCAGGAGCATTCGCGCTGCTGCTGATGCTGGCCGTTCTTTCGGGGCACTGGCAATTGAGCGTACATCTCAATGGGCTCATAGCTTTAGCCGTGGCGCTGGCGATCTGCTCAAACGGGACGTGTCCGGGACTCGCAGGATTCGCGCTGGCCACAGTCGCATTTGTAATCGAGCTTTTTCTGTTGCTGATGACCGCCGCGATCACGGGCAGGTGATCGCGGCGGCATCGTTTGACGCGCGTTTTCACGACGCGTGGAGAGAGACGATCGGACCTAATTTGGGCATACTATCGACCCACGGAGAACAGGAAAAAGGCCCTAAGTGACCGTGCGCGATTCCGCGCCTTCTCGTGGCATGGGGCTTCCAGCCCATGATCGAGGGAGATGACCTCCGACGACGGGTCTGATTAGGGAAAACCAAGATTCGATACAAAGACAACCTTCTGAAGTTGCGGGAAGAAAATGCTCCCCCAAGGAGAGTTGGTTTTCCCACATCTCACCCGTCGCCGAGCCCGAAGCGTCCCCGTCCACGGCCTGGAAGGCCGTGCCACTTGAAAGCAATGATGCGGAATCACTCACGGTCATATAGCTTCACCATGTGCCTTCGCGTTGAATATGCTGCGTCGAAACTAAACTTGTGAAACGCGATATCCGGCACATCCCCGTCCTTCTTGAACAAACGCTCGCTGCGATCAATCCTCGACCTGGAATGGTGATCGTCGATTGCACAGTCGGATTGGGCGGGCACTCCGCGGAACTTCTCAAGCGCATCTCCCCGAACGGTCGTCTCATCGGCATCGACTTTGATCCGCGAAATCTCGCGCTGGCCCGAACCACACTTCAATCCACCGGCGGCCGCTTCGATCTGTTTCACAATAACTTTGCCGCACTGCCCACCGTTTTGACCGAAGCCAATGTGAAGCGCATCGATGCGATCCTTGCGGATCTCGGGGTTGCCAGCCCGCAGATCGACGACCCCGACCGCGGATTTTCCTACCGCCAGCCCGGCCCGCTCGATATGCGCATGGACCCCACTCGTGGGCAACCCGCATCGGTGCTAGTCAACCGGCTCAGCGAGAAGGAACTCGCGACCGCGTTTCTCGAACTTGGCGATGAAACCGATGCCCCGCAAATCGCCCGGCTGATCGTCAATCGCCGCAAAGCACAGCCCATCGACACCGCCCAGGCCCTCACCGAAATCATCTGCGAAGCCCGCGACTTCACCCTCAAGCGCGCCGCCGGGGCCAAGTTGCATCCCGCCGCCCGCACCTTCCAAGCCCTGCGCATTCTCGTGAATCGCGAAATGGCGAATCTGGAACGCCTTCTCACCGTCGCGCCGTCCTGCCTCGTCTCCCGCGGCACAATTGCGATCATTAGCTTCCACAGCGGAGAAGACCGCCGTGTAAAAGACGCATTCCGCACTGGACTGCGCGAAGGAATGTACATGCAGATAAGTGACACCCCGGCAGTTGCCGACCTGGCCGAGCAGAAACTCAACCCGCGCTCAAGATCCGCCAAACTCCGGTGGGCCCGCATGGGATGAAAGAGACACTCGCGTGGTCGCTTCAGCGACCATGTTTTTGATCCATTTCAAAATGCGCTGCTGAAATCCCCAAGGCTGTCATCCCTGAGCGCATCGCCTCTTCTCCCTCCACCGGTATGCCCGGGGGAGGGTTGGGGAGGGGGCGCGGGTTGACCGGCGGATCATCCAATGACGACCTTCGAAGTATCCCGACGCACTCCATGCGAAAATCGATTGGGGACTGAAATAACCCCCTCCTTACCCTCCCCCGGCCTACCGGTGGAGGGAAAAAGGGTCGCTACTTTTTCTTGGCGGGAATCAATTTGAAGCTAAACCAACTCACATCCACGCTTCCCGCGCGCCCCACCACTTCCAGGTAAATATCGTGGATCCCACTGAGTGCTTTTCCCAGATGGGTCTGCACGCGCGGCTTAATCGCCCGCTGGCCCGAAGCAGGCGTGATCGTCGCAAGCACCGCGCCGCCGATCGAATCGGAATGAATCCGAATCCTAAGCCCCTTGGCCTTTGCCGCCGCGGATGTCAACTGAATAACCATTGCCCTGGCGGACGTATTACCAAAATCGATTGATGCAAAACTCAGCCATCCGCCGACACCCAACTTCACCAAGCCGCCTACATCTGTAGTAGCGCCAGCCATCCCCGAGAACCTCGAAGCAGCGATCTGCCCCGCGGCGTCAACCGGTACCACCACTGGCGCGGCCACCGGGTCGGTCGGAGGTGTCAAAACCGGATTCGGTCCGCCCGTCGTTGGAGTAGACGGAGTTGTTGGCGTCACCGGCGTGGTGGGCGTGATCGGGGTCACGGGCGTCGGTGTCGCAACCGGCGTGGTCGGATTGGTTGGATATGATGGCGTTGTTGGAGTCGTTGGGATTGTCGGCGTCGTGGGATAGCTCGGCGGGGTCGGATTCGATGGTGTTACGGGTGTCGTCGGGTTCGACGGAGTCGTCGGCGTTGTGGGAGTCGTAGGGGTTGTCGGAGTGGTCGGCGTCGTCGGATTCGTCGGCGGCGTGGGATTTGTCGGTGGCGTGGGATTTGTCGGTGGCGTGGGATTTGTCGGTGGCGCCGGATCCGCTGGCCGCGTATAGACCGGTGTCGTAACACCCGCGGCGCCCGCCGCAAACGCTCCGGTTCCTGATTCGTACGCCCCCTCATCCGGGGCAGCCCCGGCATATCCATTGGTATACGGCGCGATCACCATTCCCGCGTCGATTGCCGCCGATCCACCGGCCAACTGATAGGTATTGTGGCTGGCATCCACAAACCCAGCGGGCGCGCTAAGGAACAGGTTATGCTGCTGCAAAATGTCTGAACCGAAATTTGCCGATCCAACCAGAATATTGTTCTCAAGAATCGACCCCATCATGTCCGTCGGCCAGCCGCCAAAGCTCTCTGAAACGCCCAGCAACGTATTGTTATAAATCGAATTATTAAACGCGCCCGGCCCATTCATCTTGACCGCCGAGTCAGTATTCCAGACCACGTTGTGATCGATGATGAAGTGGGAATCGGTGTTGTCGAGAAAGATCCCGTCGTTCCCAAACCCGCCGCCCCGCGAGTTGTAAACGACGTTGTAGGCGATGCGCGTCCCGCCGCCATCGGTATGCCACGAATACACCCCACCGACATCTGTCGTCAGAAGTCCGACATCATGAACGACGTTATTCAGGATCTGCTCCCCGGTACCGTAATAATCCGTGATGCCGTTCCGCCCCGCGTTGGCAATCGTATTGCGAATGATTCGATTTCCGGTCGCCCCCCCTCCCAGAATCTGCACCGCCGCCTCATCCCCCGCGGCGTAATCGATATCCGAGAAGAAACAATTTTGTACCGTGTTATTCGCCCCCGTGATTGCAACGCCATTGCCTGAACTCACCGCGATCACGCTATCCACCAGCGTGTTGTTCGAACCCCGGATCAGAATGCCGGTTGTCGGATCGGTTGATTTTGAATTGAACGGGTTTGATCGGGTCGTCTGCTCCGATACGTACCGAACATTCAGATTCGCCAGCATCAGATTGTTCGACGCGGCAGAGGTGTTGATTGTCGCCGCAAAAAGGTTGATCCCGCGCACCGTCACGTTCGATCGCCCGCTCAGATCAAATGTAAACTGCCGGTGCTTCATCTCAACAGTATGCGAAGCCGGGCTGTCATTCTGCGGCGTGCGCACATACAGCGCGCCGCTGGCCGGATCCAAAACCCATTCTCCGGGTGAATCCAGCGCATACAGCTTTCCCGTCAGATAAAACGGATCGCCCACGGATGGGAATTGCTGCACCAAATTGAGCTGCGTATACTGATACGTGATCGATCCCGGCTGCGATGCGATCACCGTCCCGGTCTGCCAAACCCATCCCTCACCCGGCGCAATATGCACCGTGGCCCCCACCCACGCATTGGGCGGATCATTCAAAGCACTCGACTGGATCGTCGCGGTTTCAGTATTCCCAAACGGGCCGTTTGGGGAGGCAGTGGTCGTGGCCGAATCGATGGTGTAAGTTGGATAGTGAAAGAAATCCGCCGCGTTCGGATTGTTCGGCGAACGCGCGCCCCCCATCATCGTTCCGTCGACAAATACCTGATTACTGCCCTCGCCCAGATTCCAGCCGGGCGTTGTGCTGTAGATCGAATTCCCTGACGCCGCCCAGTTTCCCACGACGTCTGCCCCGCTGACCGTCACCGATTCCCCGTTGTAGGGTTCAAAAATAATCGGCGCGCTGGCAGTCCCCGAATGGGCCGGCGTCACCGTCTCGCGGTAAGTCCCACCGCGAATGTAAACGGTATCCCCAGCCTGCGCCACATCCGCCGCATGCTGAATGGTTGCAAATGGCTGCGCCAATGTGCCCGGGTTGGCGTTGGACCCATTGGGCGCAACAACAAAGTTAGACGAGAGCAACCGCCGGGGCTCGAGAGCCTCGGTAATCACCATCCGTCGGCGTGATAAGGCGCGCATTGGGTTGCGGAACATCATGAGACTGCACATCCGTGTACTAAAGGGCAATGAATTGAACGGTAACGAATCAATTCGAGCGTAATCTTTACATCGCAATGATGTCAATCGACTAACTCTGAGCGCTCCATTGGCAGAAGGCAATCGATATTCGCTCAACGGGAGTGCGAGGCTGGGGTGATGAAAAGGAGTCGTTTTTGATCTGCACGCCAAATGGTGTTTTGTTGCGCTGGCAAGCATTGAAAAACAGCTATTCGTGAGAGGAGCGGTGCCTGGAATTCCCCCTCACCCCAACCCTCTCCCGGAGGGAGAGGGGGCAAAACGCATCGCCTGACGCTGGCGCTGACGCGCCTCGAAGGCTTCGTCCCCGTCCACCGTGCCTTCTTCTGCGATGCTTCGTTCGCCTTCAGCGATGAGCAGTTCCAGTTCGCCTTCTGCAAAATCCTTCACCGACTCCTGCTGCTTCAAAAGCTCAAGGCCCGCACGGATCGCATCTTCCGGCATGGCAAAACCGCCGCCCTTCATTCGGGCCCTCAGTTGCTGTTCGGTTTCGGTACTCAGGGCAACGTCCATTTGAAACCTTTCACGCTGGAGCAAGTTCAATCAACACACCTCATCCAACACGTGCTCCGCGACATAAATCGGAACCATTGTCGCGACGCCGAGGGCGATTGCGTCGCTCGGACGGCTGTCGATCTTCACGGTGTCGCCGTTGCGTCGGATGTGAATGCGGGCAAAGAAGGTGTGATCCTGGAGGTTATTGATCTCGATCCGATCGATTGTTCCGCCCAATTGTTCGATGACGTTCGCAAGTAAATCATGTGTGAGGGGCCTCGGACTGATATGCCCTTTGAGCCGGCGATCGATCGCCGACGCCTCGTTATTGCCGATTACAATGGGGAATTTCCGCTCCCCATCCACTTCCTTGAGCATGATGATCTGCTCTTGCTGCATCTCGGAGATGATGATCTTGTGTAATTCCATCTGAATGGACATCGATGACATCTCCTGAGGTGACGATTAAATGTAGAAGTGCCGGGGGAGGGGGTCAAGCCCAAACCGGGGTCAACCGCGACGCATTTAAACGACGCCACCGTTTGTCCTGCGAAGTAACGTTTACGTCAGCATGTCGCGTCGCATTCAATTCAAACGCCCACGTTGGGCAGCCCGCGACGGAATTAAATGCACCCATACCCCTAATACTTTACCGACAACCCCACGGTTCGCGTCTGAAATCGCGGAACTTGATGTATTGACCGCCCATTTTTATCGGGCTCGGCACTCCGCTTGCAAATACCCCCTGTGGTAGCGGAAACGACCCGTCAATCTCTGGCAAGGAGTAAACATGAAGCGCGGACTAACGTGGGGTATTCTTGGCCTGACCAGCGTCATGGCCCTCAATCAAACGGCTCCCGGTGCGGATCGGGATAAACCCGAAAAGCTGGATCACCAGGAGGTCGCGTTCCTCAACGAGCGTGCCCAGGATGATGTCATGATGTGGAAGCTCGGCGAATATGCCGCAGAGCACGCCGCCACCGACCGCGTCAAACATCTCGGCAAGGCAATTATCGAGGAGCGCCGAACGGACCTGCGCGACATCCAGAAAATCGCCCAGGACCATAACGAAGACATCAAAATTCCGGATTCCTTGAACGTGAAGCAAAAATACCGCTTCGACCAACTCACCCGCCAGGCCGGCCAATCCTTCGACCGCGACTACACCAAAGACCTGGTGCGGGACTACGACGCGGCCATTCCCCAACTCAAGCGCGAGCGCGATCAGGCCGGGCATGTTGATGTGCGCGAATATGCCGGGCGCAACGTCAAAATGTTCGAGGATCACCTGAAGGAGACCCACGACGCCGAAAAAGAAGTCTGGAAGTAACGATTTTATCGGTCATTGTGTGGTAAGCCGCCGGCGCGCAAGGTTGTTTCGTGCGTCGGCGGCTTCATTTATAGAAAGCATGACGAGCGCGACGATATCGAAATGAGACGATATCGATTTTGACGGATGTGCGTTGGTATCATGTGTTTTCACCAGGAACAATCGATTGCGGCCAATGCCCGGAGTGCGTGGAATCGTGGTCATGTCCTGTCTCATCGCCGGCGCCTGCACGCCGCGCGAGGATCCGTCCATTGGTTCGATCGACCCGCTCAACAGCATCCCGGCCATCCAGGAGGCCGCGCGAACCAAGGATCGCCGGGCAATTCCCGCCCTCGTACAGCAGCTCAACAGCGATGACCCGGCCCTGCGTTTTTATGCCAGTTCCGCTTTGAAAGATCTCACCGGCGAGACCTTTGGTTATCATTATTTTGACGACGTGGAGACGCGCAAGCCGGCCCTGAAAAAATGGGACGAGTGGGCCAGGCGAAACGTGAAATAAACGTGCATCTTCGATGCATCGAACGGATAATCATGGTGCGGACGACCTCCGCAGAGTTTTTATGATGGGTGCGTGACAGCTTCGACGGCTGCCTTTCTTTTTCCCTCCACCGGTACGCCGGGGGAGGGTAGGGAGGGGGCTTAGCTGTCCATGCGAGAGTGGGTTGAGCAATTAGAGAACAACTCCCCTCCCCAACCCTCCCCCGGCGTACCGGTGGAGGGAGAAGACGGCCGCCTAAAGTGTCACGGACCCTTCTATGATCGATCCAACCCCGCTTCGGTTGCGGATCACCAGTGACCCGGCTAACCTTGCGCCCGTGCGACGCAAGATTGAGGGATTTTGCGCCGATTGTGATTTTGATGAGGAAGCACAGGGGCAGATCGGATTGTGCGTCAACGAAGCCTTGGCAAACATCACCCGACACGCATACAAAAAGGCGACCGACGGGCCCGTTCAGCTCGATGCGGATTTCTCCGCCAACGCCTTAAAGATTCAAATCCGGGACTGGGGGACAGGAACGACGCCGCCCCTGCGCCCGCGGCCACGCGACCCGCTCCAGCCGGGCGGCGTAGGATTGGTGTGCCTTCGTGAGCTGATGGACGAAATCCGTTTCACGCCACAGGCTGATGGCATGCTGCTTACGATGGAACGGAAGCTCAATTAGCGATTCGGAGCGGCGACATGGAAGAATTGACCACCCACAGCGAACTGATCCCCAGTGCCAGCAAAGATGGCGAGGCCCTGATCCTAATCATCCGAGGGGAGATCGACCTTCACAACAGCCCCGAATTGCGAACCGAAATGCTCGACTTGCTTGCGCGCCACAAGCCCCAAAAGCTGATTTTAGACCTGGCGCGCGTCCCCTACATCGATAGCAGCACGCTGGCGGTCTTTGTCGAAGCTCTGAAGAAAGTCCTGAAAACCGGCGGCAAGGTCTTCCTCGTCGGCCTCCAGCCCAGGGTGCAGGGGCTTCTGGAAATCGCCCGCTTGTCGTCGATCTTCGTGATTTGCCGCGATACGCCGGAAGCGATGGCCAAATAATATTCGCCGTCCGGCACATGGCAGGCGCGTCTGGTCTGGCGCACGGCAAATTGCCTATCATTATCGGCGTCCCCTTCACGTTTTGCATGGCGCGATGCCGACGTTCATGACATCGGATCCATGACGACCTTACTCCGTCCCATCGCGGCCCTGGGCGCACGCCTCGCCTCCTTCCTCGAATTTCTCGGGGGAGTCGGATATCTGCTGCTCGATACCGTTATCGCACTGCCCCGCGGCCTGCTTGCCAAACGCGGCCGCCGCCTGGCTTGGCGAAACCTCTGGATGCAGATGGTCCGCGTTGGCGTGCTGAGCGTGCCGATCGTCATGCTCGTGCTGTTTTGCATCGGCTCGATTCTCTCCCTTCAGATGGCCCCGGTCCTCAAGGAATACGGCGCGGTCGAACAGACGGCAAACATCATCTCCGTCGCCATCTTCCGCGAGCTTGGCCCCCTGGTCAGCGCGATCGTCCTCAGCGGATTTGCCGGCGCGAGCATCGCTGCCGAGATCGGGACGATGGTTGTGTCCGAAGAAATCGAGGCACTGGAAGCTGAGGCGATCAGCCCCATCCGCTTCCTGGTCCTGCCGCGCGTTCTGGCAACCACCATCATGATGGTCAGCGTAGCGGTGGTGGGCGATTTGACGGGCGTGTTCGGCGGGGCGGTTGTCGGCCGGTTCTTCCTGGGATTAAGCTGGCTACAGTATTTCCATCGAACGTTTGAAGCCGTCCATGTACACGATTTTGCGACAGGGCTGATCAAGGCAGCCGTCTTCGGATCGCTCATCAGCGGCCTGGCGTGCTTTTTGGGCCTGCGCGTGACCGGCGGCGCTCAGGGCGTTGGCGTGGCCACTACCCGAACCGTCGTGCTCACCATCGTGGCCCTGATCCTGGTAGACCTTCTTTTCACTGCAATGTTCTATTTCTATGGCTGGTAGACCCCCACAACTGACAACTGACAACTGACAACTGACAACTGACAACTGACAACTGACAAC
>DAIRGS010000232.1:0-11561 GCA_036794395.1 Tepidisphaeraceae bacterium
GAGTTGTGAGTTGTGAGTTGTGAGTTGTGAGTTGTGAGTTGTGAGTTGTGAGTTGTGAGTTGCGCGGGGGTTTGGATTAAGATTGGGATTGAGATTAGGATTAGGAATGTGAGGAGTAGGATCATGGCCCTGGTCGTAATCTCAATCCTAATCCTAATTCATCAGAGTCATCGCGATCGATTTACGACACGACCGGCGTGAGCGCGGGGGTTTGCGGAGTGATGGCGGATTTCAGGGTGGGGATGTCCACGGGTTTGGTGAGGTGGACGTCGAAACCGGCTTCTTTGGCGAGGGCGACGTCTTCGGTTTGGCCGTAGCCGGTCAGGGCGATGAGGGTGGCGGATTGGAGCTCGGGCATCTGGCGGAAGCGGCGGCAGAGGGCGTAGCCGTCCATGTCGGGCAGGCCAATGTCGCAGACAATCACTTCGGGCTCAAAACCCGGGGCGATGTCGAGGGCCTCTGCGGCGTTGAGGGCAATTCTCACATCATGACCGGCGGCGGAAAGAATGAGCTTGAGCATTCGAGCCGCGTCGCCCATGTCTTCAACAATGAGAACCCGCCGGCGCTCCGTCGGTGCGGGGGATGGCGCAGGTGAAGAGGGCACCGGCTCAAAATCGAGGACGGGGAGGGAAATGGTGAAGACTGAACCTTTGGCGGCGCCGTCGCTGTAGGCTTGAACGTATCCGCCGTGGGCTTCGATGAGGCCTTTGACCAGTGCCAGGCCAAGGCCGAGGCCGCCCTGCGAGCGGTCGAGGGATTGAGGGCCCTGTGCGAAGGGTTCGAAAAGTTGTGGCAGCAGGACGGGATCGATACCGGCGCCATTATCCGCGACGGAAATATGCACCCCTTCCTGAAGCGTGGCGATGAGGGTGAGGCGAACATGGCCGCCGGCGGGGGTGAATTTGAGTGCGTTGTGAAGGAGGTTCCCGACGCATTGGGCGAGGCGGGTGGGGTCGGCCTCGACGAAGACGGGGTGGTCGGGGGTTTGGAACGAAAGCGTGACGGCGGCGTTTTCGAATTCGTGATTGAAGTCCGCGGCGGTCTGGGCGAGAAGTGCACAGACATCGAGTCGCTGGACCTGGAGGACGATCTTGCCGCGGGCAACGCGGGAGGTATCGAGGAGATCGTCGATCAGGCGGGTCATGTGGATGACCTGGCGTTCGATGGATTCGACGACGCCGGGAAGCTCGGGGTGATCGTGAGGGAGGGTGGAGAGGAGATGAGCGCCGTTTCGGATGGGGCCCAATGGGTTTCGCAGCTCGTGGCCGAGCATGGCGAGGAACTGGTCCTTGGTGCGGTTGGCGCCTTCGGCGTCGGCCCGGGCGGCCTGGGCGCGGGCGAGGCTTTCGCCGCGTTCGGTGTCGCGCTGGGCGAGAAGATCGGCGGCGCGGCGGAGGGCCTGGGAGAGGCGCTCGACCTCAGTGACATTGGACGGGGGAACATCGGGATAGCCGCCGGCGGCGAGGGTGTCGGCGGCGGCCGCGGCGGCGGAAATCTGGCTTGAGAGCCGGCGGGCGAAAAGAAAAGCGCCGACGACGCTGAAGATAAGCAAAGTACCGCCGGCGGAGATCACGCCGAGCATGGATCGGCGAGCCGGGCCGTCGATAATCTCGCTGGGTACGACGACCGCGGCGGTCCAGTCACAGATGGGGGCCCGGCTGAAAGCGACGTAGGCGGGGTTGCCTTCGAGTGTGGCGTCGCGATAGAGCGCGCTCTCTAAGCTGCGAATCCTTTGCAAAAAGCCGGTCGAGGTGGCTTTGCCGACGTATTTTGCGGCGCCGTGGGTGCGGGCGACGATGGTACCGCGGGAATCGATGATGGTTCGAGTGAGTTCGTCGCCGCCGGAATGAAGGGTGGAAACGATATCGGCCAGGGCGGGTGGCTCGATGGTGACGCTCAGGACGTATTGAAGCTTGTTATCGAAGATGACGGGGATGCGGACGGGGAACGCCTTCATGGTGCCAGGCCCGCGTTCGACGAGCGATCCGACGACGGGGCTGCGTGTTTGAACGACGCGATCGAGGCTTTCGCGGTCGTTGACGCTGGGGAGTTGCGTGCCGAGAGGAATGAGCGTGCTGAAGACGGCAGCGCCGTCGGGTTTGTAAAGAACGATGGATGTCCAGGCCGGCTGGGTTTGACGAACGCGGAGCGCTTCGTCGTAGAACGCTTTGAGGTTGCCGGTTTCGAGGCGCTGGGATTGGCCGAGGGCTTCGAGGGCGCGGGTGGTGCTGGACATCTCGCGATCGAGGGCCAGGGCCATGTCGTGGGCGGCCTGGACGAAACGGCGCTCGGATGCGGCTCTTTGATATCCGGCGAGCTGCCAGACGACGATCACGCAGAAGGCGAGGAGCGGGAGCAGGACGCCGACCACCAGCAGTACGAGATGTCGGCGCAGAGCCAGAGACCGACCTGATCCTACCGGCCACAACCTGAGATGTCCTCCGGACACGCATGTAAGAGTATCCGCGCGTTTTGAAGGGTCAATCAATTGTTGCCGGGCGACTGATTAATCTTTGGAGCCGCGTGCGGTGAAGTGACGCTTGATCAGATGATCCACGGCAAATTTTCCGGGGCCAAAGGCGAGCATGATGAGGGCGAGAATGAGCATGGGGAAGGCGCTGTCGTCGATGAATTTGTTGTAGGCCTCGAAGTTGTTGGGGCCATGGAATAGTTGGCGGAAAGTGGCCCGGCTGGCAGTGGCGTAGGCGACGATGAAGTTGAAGATCAGCGGGACGGAGATGAAGCGGGTGGCGAGGCCGAGGATGAGGAGTGAGCCGCCGATCATTTCGGTTGTGCCGGAGATGTAGACGTTGAGGGTGGGGAAAGGGATGCCCCAGCCTTTGAAGGCTTCGACGGTTTTTTCGATGTGGGTAAGGTGGCCGTGCCCGGCTTCAAGCAGTTCCCAGCCCCAGGTGACGCGGAGGATGAGGAGGACGAAGGATTGGAGTTTTATGCCGATGTGGACGAGCAGGCCGTGGGATTGGGTGATAATCGCGATGGGTTTGGTTTGGGCGGTCATGGGGGCTCCGAAGTTTGTTGATTAAGTGCACCTAGCAGAAGGATGCAGGGTCGCGACCAGGAATTCGTCTCGGCTTGGTGGAAATCCTTACCTGAGTCGTCCTTTCTTTTTCGTTGAAAGGGCTGACGGGCGGAACAGACGAAATACCGACGTTACTGTGGGCCGAAGGGGAATAGCCCGTTGCATTGCGTTGCAAATGTTGCATTGGCAGTCATTCACGTGATTGCAGCCGTATCCAAAACGGCCATTTATCTATCGATTTCCCCGATTTCTCAAATGGCAGATGGAAATGCAACAGGAGCATGAGAAACGCGACAAATCGCAGAACGTGTGTCGTTATTATTTAGTTTCGTTCGACCCTTTGAATTCTTCCTTTCCTTTCGAACACGATCCTTACTCCCGCAGTTGTCCCGTCCTCCCGTATGTCAGCATGCGGCGAAACTGCGGGTTGCCAATTGTGGAGGCAAGGTCCGGGCGAAGGTGCCATAAGCGATTCCGGGCGGACTTCGCGTCTATTTTTGCGATGAACAGGATCGACACGTCAACGGCAGGAACGCCGTCGATCTTGGTGAACGTCTCGATCCCGCCGCAACGGAACTCTTGTCGAGGCACAACCTCTGGCAGATAGTTCGGCGACGAGACGACACACCTGCCGACGGTGGCGCTGCCCTCCATGTCAAAATTGACCTGCACGTCGAGAAGGTCGGCATCGTAATTGCCAAGCAACAAGCGCACTTCCCCTTCGCATTCCATCCGTTGCGACTTGGTCCACAGGATGACGCCGCCAGAGGAGATGAACATCATGGTAACGAAGGGGGCAGGGGCAGTGGCTCGCCCCCGCCAAACGCGATTTGGAAGTGGCAGCCAGTCGCCATTAATGGTGACCGTCATCGGCGTCAGAGCCTCCAACTGCATCTGATCCAAAATCAAATGTATACCATCCTGCCGAGGTCGTCATGGTTCATTGTTTTTTCGTGCTACTCTCACGCTTCCGCCGCTGACATCTCCAAACGCCCGCCCGTCACCACGAAGATCGACAGGACGACGCTCATCGGGCTTGTGCAGGCTGGGGTTCCAATGATTGCTCTGACCTTCGGTCAGTCGAGCCGCAGAGCTGGGGCTGGCTGTGCCATTCATGGCGGATGCCTCGCATCAGCAAGGCGCAATCCAGTTGTGCGGAACCAGCGGGGAATCGGTTGGTGTCATCAAAAAAACTGGAATGCAGAGACTGAACTTGCAGCGGAACAACCTGCCACTCGCGGGTCCGTAGTTCCAGCCCGTCAAATTGGCCTTCATCTCTTGTCGCCGAATAACCGATCGACCCCGCCTCGAAGAAATCCGACGCCTGCTTGAGCGAGGTGAACAAAGAATCGGCTGGTAGATCGTCGGCCATGCGAGCGACTACCGCGAGTTGCACCTGCTTGTCATCGCTTTCAACGGACAAATCGATGGAGTGCTGTCGGTCTTTGACGTGGAAGGTCGCGTGGTGGTGAACGCCGGGAAAGAGTCGTCCGCCCACCCAGACTGTCATTCGCGAACTACTGTCCCGCCGTGGGATGTACACGCCTCGGAACAGCTCGCCTTCGCGTTCCCATTCCACTGCGATCCGATGTGCGGCATTCTCAGATGCCCATCCGGGCAGGTATGGGAGCCATTTGGGGCGAAGAGCGCTCAGGCGAATGAGGCAGATGCCTGCGATTCCCATTCCGTTGACGAGTTGTGGACGGAAGGGCGCGGGAAGCACTCGCTTCAGGACGAGCGGGTCGATGCGGTAGTTGATGAGGATACGTCGGTCGATGATGCCAGTAATTGCCGGTATTTTCATTTTGCCATTTCGTTCTTGATTCTATCACTTTCTCCCGCGATCGACATTGATGCCATCCACAGCGTCGAATAATTAAACGAATAATAAAACCGGACAGGAATAATAAAACGGGACAGCTCTGAGGAATAATAAAACGGGACAAATAATAAAACGGGACGGCTCTGAATTTATTTGGGAGTTTTTCGGGGGCGGCCGCGTTTGAGGGGTTCGCGCCAGGCGAGGTCTTTTTTCAGGGCGTCGAGCCAGTTGTTGGAGCCGAAGGGGCGGTTTTGGGCGATGGCGGTTTGGAGGGCGGCTTCCTCGGCGGGGGTTTGGGGTTGATCGATCCAGTCGTTCCAGTCGCGGCGGCGGGCGCGGGCCAGGTCGTTGAGGACGAGTTGTTGATCGGCTGGGAGATGGGATTGGCCCGCACTGGACGAATGCCATTGGCGTGCGCTTTTGACGAGGTTTGCACGGACGGGATTTCGCTCGACATACCGGCAGACGGTGGAGAGGTGGGCGTCGTCCTGGATGGCGAAGCTTTTGTAGCGGCCTTGGTAGACGTGGCCGGTGCCGACCTGTTGGCGGTGGATGAGCCAGCGGCGGACGTGACGGATGGTAAGGCGGAGCATGAAGCGGGCGAGGTCGCCGTCGTTCCCGGGCCAGAGGATCAGGTGCCAGTGGGTGGGCATCACGCAGTAAGACAGCACGCGCATGGGCACGGCGTCCTGTGTGAGGCGGAGGCAGCGTTGGAAGGCCTGGTGGTCTTTGGTGGAGCGAAAGAGCTGGAGTTTACCGACGCCGCGATTGAGGACGTGGTAGATAAGGCCGCCGGGGGCGACGCGGGCGGTGCGTGGCATTGGGGAAGGTTAGGGGAGTTGCGTCATTGACGCAAGGAAAGTCAGAGCTGTCCCGTTATTTGAGTCGTTATTTGAGTCCAAGGAAATTCAGAGCTGTCCCGTTATGTGAGTCCCAGAGCTGTCCCGTTATGTGAGTCCCAGAGCTGTCCCGTTATGTGAGTCCCATGACCCGTGCAAAATATCACGCCAGACAAAATCGCGCGCCTGGCAAAATCTGTGCATCACGGTAAACAGTTACGAGTCCCGTTATTTGAGTCCAGAGCTGCCCCGTTATTTGAGTCAGGTGAATCGCTGCGCGATGCGGTTGAGTGTGGGGGTGGCGGGTTTTGTGGGGAGAAGTGCGCTAAGCGTAGCGGTGGGGATTCCGCATTCGGGGCAGATACCGCTTTGGTTGGCGGTGAGGTTGTAGAGGCATTTGGGGCAGAGACCTTTTGCAATGTTGCGTAGACGTCGGCGGTCGACTAGCCACCTGATTGGAAGGAGAGTTGTGAGGAGGGCAAGGACGGGGATTGGGATGACGCCCTGGATGCGGCGCATAGAGTAGCCGCCCGAGATGCGATTGGGGGCGATCGACAGGCCGAAGCCGGCTTTGGACCAGGATGTGGTCCGGCCACTGGGCACCCAGGCGAAGGCGGGCGGATCGGGCTGTGTGTACCAGGTCCAATTGGCGCCGGAATAGGAAGAAGGGGTGATCGGGCTGGAGTTGTCGGTCCAGATGATGGCGACTGAGCCGGCTTGAGAACGGAACTCTCTCATGCATCGCCATGAGGAGCCGGTCTGAATGAGATAGGCGTTGCGGGCGATCTGATCGGCGACAAAATAGCTTCGGAGCCATAACAGGAGTATGGCCAGGAAAATGAGGAACGAGGTGGCTGAGGCGAGAGTCAAGAGGTGATGACGAAGCGGGCGGTGGGGTTTCATGGAATTGTATTGTTATGAGGGGCGGTGATGGCGAGGGCGAGGGCGAGGGCGAGGAGCGATTGCTCAAGCGGCACAACTCGGTGGTGCGCAATTGAATTCAATGTTCTCCTGGACGGGAAAGGCAATTGTCTAGCGGGCGTTGAGGGAGGTCAATGAGAGTTGGTTATTGGGAAATATGGGGAGTGATTTAGAGGCTCTTATTGGAGTGCGAGGGGATGAGTTTCAAGTAACTTTGTCGCGCTTCAGCTAACGCTTCCCGATCGGCGCTCGGAGAAGCCGGGGTGGCGCTGCGCGGAGTACCGCTGCGCTATACCCCGGCGTGGGGGGTTGTTTGGGGTTGGGTGGGCTTTGCACAAAAACCGCGACACTTCGTCAGTCTGCACAATAAGTCGAGCGGCTGCACAAAAAGTCTAGGCGGAAGTCGGCGTGATCTGCTTGACGTTCTCCCCGCACGCCGGACAGTTTCCGCTGGTTTGTCCGGCGAGATTGTGGCCACAGTTCTCGCACTCCCCGCGACGAAACCGGCCGTCTACGCAACGGAGCAATGCTCCGCGTCGCATCCACCGAAACGCTAAGCGGATCTTGTTGCCGCCGCCAATCCAGAGCAACCACAGACACCCAATGGCCCAAAGCGGATACAACGCGGGGTCGCCCCACCTTCGCCAAGCGGCGAGCTGGATCACCACCACGACCGCCAGAAGAACGCGACGCCAGCTCATTTCCATATCTTACCCTCCGCGACGGCGGACGGGGAACTAGTCGGTATCGCATCCCATTCTTCTGCAAACGCAGGCTTTGCCTAACGGGAGCCACTTCCGCAATGGTCGGGGTCGATCTTGAGGGATGACGGCTGCACAAAAAGTCCTCGACCTGCACAAAAAGTGCTCCCTTGGCCGCGTCAGAACGTCCTTTTTGTGCAAAGCCGGTTGGGTGGGTTTAAAGCTGGGGTCTGTGTTGGGGGCGGAACGGGGGAATTGCTGTTCCACATTCGGGGCAGATGCCGCTGGTGTTGCCGGTGAGGTTGTAGTCGCACTGGGGGCAGAGAGGAATGTTGGGTTGGTGGCGGAGACGGCGGTGGCGGGCGATGAACCAGGCGGTTGGGAGGATTGCGGCAAGGAGGGTTGGGACGGCAATGGGGAAGATGCCCTCAATTTGGCCCGCGGAGTAGCCACCGGAACGGCGGCGGGGGTGGATTGCCAAGCCGAAGCCGGCTTTGTGCCAGGAGCGGACGAAGCCGCTTGAGCGCCAGGTTGGGGTGGAAGTATGGGGCGATAAGAACCAATTCCACGTCACGTTCACGAAGGGGGAGGATGAAACGGGACTTTCGGCGTCGACCAGATCGAAGCTGATTGAGCCGGACTGGGAATGGAATTGGCTCAGGCGCATACAGGAGGATCCGCCTTCGACGAAATACGCGCTGCGATACAGATGATCGGTGGCTTCGTAACTGCGTTCCCAAATCACCAGCAGTGCCAGAAACAACAGCAGCGACGTGGCTGAGGCGAGGGTGAAAAGAAAATGGCGGCGCGGATGGAGGCGTTTCATTGGGTTGCGGGAACGGCGGTTCCGCATTCGGGGCAGATTCCACTTTGATTGGCGGTGAGGTTGTAGGAGCAGGTGGGGCAGCGGTGGTGGGCGAGGCGCCAGAGGGTTAAGCGGGTGGTGACGAAGACGTAGAAGGGGAGGAGGATGAGGGCGAGGAATGGGAGCCAGAGGGGGATGTAGATGAGGGTGGCGGAGATGCCGAGGCGTTTGTCGGAGGTGCGGACGATGCCGCGGCTGCGGGTTTCGAGGTGGAGGGGGTCGGGGGGTTCGGCGCGGAATTCGTAGCGGGTTTGGGGGTCGGTGCGGTAGGGGTTGGTGTCGTGGATGAGGACAAGGTCGCCGCTGCGGATGGAGAAGCCGTGCAGGTGATCGGCGTGGGTGCGGTTTATGGTGAGGTGACGCCAGTAGCTGGGGAGCCAGAGGATCGCGGTGAGGAGGCAGAGGATGAGGGAGATTCTTGCGGCGAGGGTGGTGGAGCGGCGCGGCACGGGGTGATTGTAACAATTCTTTTAAACACGAAGGCACGAAGGCACGAAGGAAGAGAGGCACGACGGCACTATTCCTAATCCAAATCTCAATCTCAATCTCAATCCTAATCCTAATCCTAATCCTAATCCTAATCCTAATCCTAATCCTAATCTGAATTGGGTTTTGAAGACGCCGTTGGGATTAGGATTGAGATTGGGATTAGGATTAAGAGAGGGGGCAGTAGCACGAGGCGGAGCGGGGGATTAGCGCTCCATGACCAGGAGCATATAGCGGTGTTTTTCGGCGAAGGCTACTGGGTCGATGGTGGGGAGGTTGGTGTCGGCGAGGCCCTGGAGCATGGTGAGGACGTTTTGGAAGACGTAGTGGAGGGCGGGTTGTTTTTTGCGGAATTTGACGAAGGCGAACTGCATGAGGGGGATGCCGAAGCGCGTGGCCCACATGTGGATGTAGCGGAGGGTGGGGGTGACGTTTGGGGTGATTTCCTGCTGGTGGGTGATGCGCCAGCCGGTGGCGGTGATTTTTTCGTTGAAGAGGTCCCAGACGTGGCAGGATTTTTCCTGGGTGGGCTGGCGGTAGAAGTAGTCGCAGGCGATCCAGCGGCCGCCGGGCTTTAGGATTTGATCGAGGTGGGGGAGGGCCTGGTCGAGCTTCAGGTATTGGAGGGATTCGGCGGTGATGACGGTGCCGAATCGGTGGGCGTAATCGGCGGCGGGGAGCTTTTCGAATTTACTTTTAATGACTTCGATACCGGGAAATTTTTGCGTAACGTGGCTGACCTGGAGGCGGTCGGGGGTGAGCTCGACGGGTTTGAGGCCGCGTGCGAGCATCATGCGGCAGAGGCCTCCCATGCCGCAGCCGACGTCGAGAATTTCGGAATCTTTGTCGTGGACCTGATCGAGGATCAGATCGGCGTAGCGGTTCTGGGCGACGACGATTTCGTTGAGGGACATGTCTTCGGGGGCGCGATTGACGTCGTCGAAATAGCCGTAGTGGAGGAAATCGCTGGGGAGCATTTCGGAGTACAGCTTGAGCTGCACGTCGTCATGCGACCGGCTGTCGCGTTTGCGGTGGCGCTGGAGCTGGGCGGCGCGCCAGAGATGGCCGGGATGCACGGCGCGGGAGAGGGCACTTTTGACGACTGTGGACGCCTTGAGTTTGGCCAATGTTCACCTCGTTAAGACCTGACCGAACAGTTGCGTTCCCAAGGCAACCGTCGCGGCGAAAGGCAGTTTACGGAATTAGAGGAATTGGGCCAAGGGACGAGATGAGTATTAAGAGGGGGCAGACGAAGAGGATGCACCACGGAGACACGGAGGGCACGGAGAAGACAAGATAAAGCAAGCAACCCACTCAGGTGGTGGTTTGGAGACAGGGCATGGGCGGGGTGATGGATGTGGGCGTTTCTCGGTTGGGTCTGTGAATTGGCAAAATGATTGGGGGGGGCTACCATCTTTATTAGGCATGATTGTATTCGTCTGTGACGTCTGCCGGACGAGCTTGTCCACCGAGGATGCGCAGGCGGGCCAGCTGGTTCGGTGTCCGAAGTGTCTGACGACGCTGAGGGTTCCGGCGAGCCAGGCACAGGCGGCCGTGGCGGGCGGTGGGGGTGCGTCGTTGCCGCGGACGGGTTTGCAGACGATGGGGAGCGGGCGGGCGGGGGGAAAGCGTTACGGGTTTAATTGCGGGTATTGTTCGAGCCGGCTCGAGGCGACGGAATCGATGGGGGCGCAGGAAGGGCAATGCCCGACGTGTGGGAACACGATCACCATTCCGATATTGGATCGATATGGCCGGTTGATCGATCCGAAGACGCGGCAGATCATCAAGCAGGATCCGCATCCGGTGCATGCGTACGCGGCGGCGGGGGAGCGGGCGCCGGGGATATTTCGCACGCCGGATGGGAAGCATTCGATCCGGTGCCCGCGGTGCTCGGCGATAAGCCCGATCACGGCCAATAACTGCAAGAGTTGCGGGATGCCGTTCACGATGGAAGGGACCACCGTTGAGGCGGCGGGGACGAGCAACGGATATTGCGTGGCGTCGCTGGTGCTGGGGATTATTTCGCTGGTGACGTTCTGCCTGCCGATCCCGGCGGCGCTGGCGATTGTGTTTGGGCTGGTGGGGTATAACCAGGTGACGAAGAACGGCGGCGAGGGCGGGGGGAAGGGGATGGCGATTGCGGGGATGGTGTGCGGGGGGATTAGCGTTTTGTTTTTTGGGATTTATATGGCGAAGAAATGAGGGGGGAATTGAGAATGGAAAATGGAGAATGGAAAATGGGGGAGGGATCGCGGATTGCGGACTGAGTACTGAAACTAGATTTATCGGGGTCGGGACAAATGGCGGCGCTTTAACTTTGTCACTGGTAAGATCACGATTGGATGAGACGGCATCTAAAACAGATATTTCGTGCAATTCTTCATGGGATTTTGGGATATTTCGGAGCGATGGCAGCCATTGCCCTCATCGTTAACTTGCTTGGCCTGCCCTTCTACGGTCTTCCGGTCGCGGTAGTACTTCTATTTGTCGCGATCAGTTTGTCCACTGCTGGTATTGCCGCCCGCTGGTCATGGGTCCGAGACGAGCGGCGATTTCGTGTTAATACTTTTCGTTGTATCAAGTGTGGTTACAATCTGGTCGGGAACACAAGCGGAGTCTGCCCCGAGTGCGGTGCCGCGATTTCACAAAAAATACCCGACGTGCACAAAATTCCGCCACCGATCTAAATGGCCGTGCGCGATTCATCGCTTAGTGGCATGGGGCTTCCAGCCCATGATCGAGGGAGTTGACCACGGGCGACGGGTTAGATGTGGGAAAACCAAGTTTCGACAATTGGATAACCTTCTGAAATTGCCCACAGGAAATGCTCAATTCGGCGAGTTGGTTTTCCCACATCTCACCCGGCGCCGGACCCGCGGCTGCC
>DAIRGS010000030.1:0-38289 GCA_036794395.1 Tepidisphaeraceae bacterium
TTCCCCTGTGACAGCCCACATTCCTATTTTACAAACGGTGGGCCGAAGCGGATTATCATAATGCAACGTTCTTGTGATTAGGCTTGGGAAGCTTCGATGGCGAGCAGTCGATTGTATTTTGCCAGCCGCTCGGATCGGGTAATCGAACCGACTTTGATGTAATCGCCGCGCCAGCCAAAGGCCAAATCCGCCAGCCAATCATCTTCCGTCTCGCCGCTTCGCGCGCTGACGGTAATCGACCATCCGGCCGATCGCGCCAGCCGATAGGCCTCAGCAGCTTCGGTGAGTGTGCCAATCTGATTGACCTTCAGCAGCAGCGCGTCGGCGGCGCGCGAGTCGATGGCCTTTTTTATCCGCGCCGGATTCGTGCATAACAGGTCATCACCCATGGCGATCGCACGGCCGGAAAACGCGCCCCGCAATGTCGTCCAATTCGCCCAATCCTCTTCGGCTAACCCATCTTCGACGCTGATGATTGGATATTTGCTCACCCAATGCGCCAGTCGCACGATCATGTGCTTGGAGGACAACGCCTCAGCGCCAAGCTGATACCGCCCATCGGCATAAAAATGGGACGACGCGACGTCAATCGCCAGTGACATGTCCTTGCCGGGCACAAACCCCGCGCCGGTAATCGCATCCACTGCATCGCCGAACATCGCCTCGACATTTGGAAACGGAGGCGCAAGTCCTCCCTCATCTGCTACCAGCGGGCGAGCTCCATATTTGTCCAGCGAGTTACGAAGCGCGCACTGGTACGCGGCGTAAACCATCGACAGCGACTCATCGACCGACGCTGCGCCGACAGGAACCAGCAGCACGTCTTGAATTGGCACCTGGCCACCGGCGTGCTTTCCACCGCTGAACAGGTTCACCGTCAGCCGCGGCATTCGTGGCTCTACGCCAATCATTTCAGCCATGTGGCGATATAACGGGATTTCGCGCATGGCGGCAACTGCTCGCGCGAACGCGATCGACGTCGCCAGAATTGCATTTGCGCCCAGACGAGACTTATTTACTGTGCCGTCCAGGTGGATCAGGGCCTCGTCCAGCTCGCGCTGGCCTTCGAACGGACACCGCGATAACGCATCATTAATTTCGTGGTTAACATGACCCACTGCCCGACGGCAGCCAAGCCCGCCGTAGCGCGCCTTGTCTCCATCCCGCAGTTCGACGGCCTCCGCCCCGCCCGTGGAAGCGCCCGATGGGACTGATGCGCGTGCCACCGCCCCACCTTTTAAGCGGCACTCAGCCAGGACCGTCGGCCGGCCGCGGCTGTCCAGTATCTCCAGGGCGGTCAGTTTCTCGATCTGCGGCATCACTTCTTCTGTGCGTAGACCGTCTCACCTGGCGGGTAGCAGATCAATTCGACGGCATTGCCGGACGAATCGGTCATGTAGATCCCCTGGGTCCCGTCGCGGTGTTTGTCGATCGCGATGGCCGTTACACGGGATGCTTCGGCCAGTTGCTCTTCAGTGACGCTGAATGCCATGTGCGGCGGATGCTGGCCGGGCGTGACCAGCGCGATCTTATTGCCCCCCACCTGCAAGAATGCCCAGGTCTTGTCCTGATAAATCACGGTCGCGCCAAACTGGTCGGTATACCACTTGACGCTCTTTTCAATATCAGTTGCTGGAACGGCTACGTGATCGAGTCTCATCGGATACTCCGGTCGCCCGGCCTGATGGGCTGAGGCTTGGGCTTATTCACCTTAGGCGGTTGAACAACAGGCTGTACAGGCCGGAAATCGACGTTGGCATTGGTGACGGTGGTCTTCCACGTCACCGTATCCCATTCCATCCGGTCCGCCAGCGTTTTGATCGTACCCAGATTCATGAAGTTCACGGGATTGCGTTGTGTGCCAATTGCAATCAGCGCCTTTCGGGCCGGGTCATAATCAATTTCGCGGGCCTGCATCAAATCGTCCCCACGTTTCACCACAACAAACTCCGTGTCGCTGGCCAAAGCGGTGACATACTTGAGTTGAATGTGCGAATCTTCAGCGGGCGCCGGGGCGCTGGTTGCCACGGCCGTTTTCGGATTTGCCGCGGAGGCGGGTTTTTTCTCTGGCGAGGGCTCGAACAACGCCGTCACGTGCTCCGCCGTCATCACCACTGGGGCAATTGCTTCGCCCTTACCCGTATCCTCATCCATGTGCACGATCCGCACGGTCCCGTCCATGTCGGCTCGGTGCGCCGCGTCGCTGTAGATCATGCTCTTTTGCCATGCGAACGCGGTGGTGCCCTGTCCACCCAGATCGGCGGACGACGCAGACTTCGCCCCGGGAGCGCTCTGAACCGGCCTGTAATCGCGAACCAGCATCTTCCCCGCCGCCGGCACGGTTACCATCATCGATTTGGTGCCATCGGGCGCAAGAACCTGAACGATTATCCGCGGCCCCTCAAGCACCATCTGCTGAAGAATCTTTCCATCAGACGAGAGGGTGGATTTCATATCCGCGTTGCGATCGAGGGTCATCGCAACGACGTCCTTATCCTTGAACAGATCCATCTTCACGCCGCCCGTCAGCGAATCGTTCTTTGCCGGTGACGCTTTCTTCTGAGGCGCGCTGGCCAGAACGGGTCGCGTGGTCACCACTGGCGGCTTGTTCTTCAGATCGATCCGGATGTGATCGCCCGTCGCCGTATTCACAAATCCCCGGCGGTCGGTGGATTCGGCGTTAATGCTTCCATCCGCGTCGATCCGGTTCAAAGCACCATCGAATTGCGCCCCCGTCGCCCAATTCACTCGAATGGGCTCGGCGGGCTGGGTCGTGCTTTCCTGCCGCATCGCATAAAGCTCCCCGGGGCCAACGATATACGCCCGGCCTTCTCCCGTATTGAATTCAATTTGCGGCCCCACCACAAAATCGCCCTTGGGTCCAATCACTTTCGAACGCACCGCACTTGTAAGAATCGCGTGGGTCTTCCCGGGAGCGCCGTTCACGACCAGCCGATCACCCATCGCCGTGCTCCCGTCTTTCGACCTGGCGATCACATGACCCGTGGAAACCATCTCCTCAAGATCGACTTGTGCATTCTGCGACTCGGTCGCGTTCTTCACCTTTGCCGCTTTCGCACCCTTTGCCACCGGGATGGAGGGGCGCAGCAACACATCCAGCATATCCGCTTTCAGATCGTCGTCGGTTGTTCGCGCATGGACTGAGCCGGTGCCAAGAATATGGCGCGGATAAAGGCGATCACTCGCCATCGCGGTTTCAAGAACCAGGCGGTCGGCGTCGATCGTGCTCTTCTTGCCGTCGGCATCCATCAACTCGCAATTCACGCCCGTCGTCGCGATCACCGATTCGAGGTTCGTCTGCGATTGCGGCTTCGCCTGCTGCTGTTGCCGGGTCAGCTTTGCCCCCGGGACCGGGGGCTTGATCGATGTGGCAAAGTGCAGATCGAGCAACTGGCTCCGCAAATTCAGCCGCGGATGTTCGATATCGACATCGCCCCGGAATTGCCCGGTGCGAATCACCGGCTGCCCTTGAGCGTCGATCCCGGAGAAATCAAATTCCGCCAGCTTGCTCCATGCCGCGTGAAGCGCCGGCTGATTCCCGGCTTCACCTTCAAGTGGAATATCCGCGTTGCCCGGCCCGGTCATCCGAGCCAAATGTGCTCCACCGGAGTATTGAACCTGTCCCATCGACACCAGATGCGTCACACGCTGGTCGGCCGCCGAAGGGTCGGGCGTGCGGTCGATCAATATCTGTGGGAATGCCGGCGAACTATCCAGCCAGACATTGTCGCCCGCGCTGCCATACAGCACGGTCGAACTGCGAATGTCCTGGGCCCCTTGCTGCTTCGCCTCGACCCGACGAATCCGCACCGGCTGGCCGATCATCTTCACAGCCGAATCGCCCGGTTTCAGCGGCACGTACGGCGCACTTTCGATCGGAGTGATCCGCAGCATTCCCGTCCAGCGAATATAAACCGGCTGCTGTCCGGAATCGTCGTCGGCAGGCTTCGTATCGGGCGCTTTGCCGGTCGAGGGATTTGCCCCAGCGGCGGAAGGTTTTGTCGCGGCCTCGTTCGTCGTGGGATTCGGCGGGCCGGCAGTTGGCGTCTGGCTCGAGGCCGGATCCGATGCGTGCGCCGCCGCGCCCTCCGGCGCCGACTGCTTCATCTGGAAGTCGATATTCATCCGATCGACGTTGTCGATCACAAGCTGATCGAATGTTCCTGAAGGATCGAGCTGATTAATTCGAATATTGTCAAGGAAATTTGCGCGGTACGTGACTGGCCCAGCAGCGCCAGACCCGGTGCGCGCTTTAGCGGCTTTAGGCTGCGAAGCCGGCGGTCGATACGACGTGATCACCTCGCCGGCTGATTTCTGATCTCGGGCGGCAAGCATGAAGGGCAGCGGCCCCTCGGGCCACCTCCGAACCGTCTGGCGATTCGGCTTGGCTTTCTTCTCCTTCGACATCGCATCCGGCTTAACAATCAGCAACTGCCCGTGCGCAATTTCCAGCAGTTCAAGGCGGCCGTCGTTATCGTTCCACCGAATCTTCAGACCCCGGCCCTTCAATTCAATTCTGCCAGTCATCGTGACCGGCACCTGATCGCCCGCGATTTCAGTTCCGTCCGCCTCCCGGTACCCTTCCGTGAAGACAATGAATGTCTCATTATCGAAGACCGCGTTGTTGGTCTTCATAGTCAGCGCGGGCTTCGGATCGGGACCGTGCGAGTCGTCGTATAGATTGACCGTCACATCATCCAGCCGGCCCCGGCTTGGCGGAGAGAAAGTGCCCGCACCGGCAAACCCCGACTTGCCCGCGCCGGACATCTCCTTCACAACCACGTTCCCCTTCACGCCCTCGATCTCGATTCGCTGATGATTCGCCAGATAGAACTTTGCAACTGGCTTAATAACGTCGATCGTTCCATTCGGACGCGGGTGATATTCATCGCCCTTGAAAAGAGTTGAAAGTTCGCCCTTGTCGTCGAACTTGCGCATCCACGGACTTTCGCCGGCCCGAATGCCGCCGCCTGTTGATACTTCGTTGCGTTTGGGTGGAGGCGGCACAGCCCCACCCCGACTCTGTTGGGCAACAACAGGGGTTGCGGGTTGAAAAACCCAATAGCCGACAAACAGCCCCGCGAGGCCGATTGCCGAGAAGATGACCAGTATTGCCGATCGCATCAGTCTTCCACATCGAGCATTCGAAGAACGACCAGGTCCTGAATGTCGATTAAACCTATCGGGCGATCTTCGTCGTCCACGACAGGCAACTCATCAATCCGGTGCGGCCGCATGATGCCGATCGCTTCGCTGGCCAATTGATCGCCGCGAATGCGTTTGGGGTTGCGGGTCATCAGATCGCTGATGGGGCGGCGAAGGACCGAACCATCATCATCCGTGATCGCTCGCCGTAAGTCGCCATCGGAGAAAATGCCGCTGATCTGACCCCGATCATCAACCAGTACGACGGCGCCGCTGCGACGTTTGATCGAACTGACTTCGTGCAAAACCTGGCCAATCGTAAGCCGATCCGAGGCAATCGGTAGATTCTCTCCCACCCGGAAAGTCATGGCCTCTTTCACTTTAATGAGCTTACGCCCCAGTTGCCCGCCCGGATGATACAAAGCGAACTCTTCAGCAGAGAACTGCCGGCACTTCATTACCGCCAGAAAGACCGCGTCACCCAATGCCGCCATCGCGGTCGTCGTCGCACTCGGCGCCAACCCGAGAGGACACGCCTCCTCTATCTTGCCCATCTTCAACACGACATCCGCATAACGCGCCAGCCCGCTCGATCCGGAGGAGGTAATAGCCGCGACGGGATTTCCTAACTTCTTCACCACACTCAGCATGCGCAGGATTTCATCACTTTCCCCGCTGTACGACAGAATCAGCACAACATCCCCGCGCCGCACCGATCCCAGATCGCCATGCAGGGCCTCTGCTGGATTGAGAAAATGGCTTGGCGTCCCTGTGCTGCTAAACGATGCCGAAAGCTTTCGAGCCACGTGCCCGGCTTTGCCAATACCGCTGGTCAGCACCGCGCCGGGGCAATCGACGATCAAACGGACCAGCCGCTCAAATTGTTCGTCCAGCAGCGGAATCATGCCGCGAACGGCATCGGATTCGGTCTGAAGCACCTGCTGCGCAAATGGAATGATTGGAAAGGTCATTAACGGTCATTGTGACACGGGCTTCCAGCCCGTGATGGCGCCCAATTTAAGTCCGAAAGGATTGGCAATGTCGGCGTCTCGACTCACGCGCGCCTCATGCACGGGCTGGAAGCCCGTGTCACAAAGGCGCGGCGTGATGCTGGATTATCGAAGGACTGCCATTAAAATCAACCGCGGCCTCAACCAAGGATGGTTCGTGGAATATCGAGTTGAACTGGAAGTCTACAATGGCCCGCTTGATCTGCTCCTATATCTGATCAAGCGGGATGAGCTCGATATCTACGATATCCCCATCGCCCAGATCACCGATTCCTATCTGGGTTACGTCAATATGCTGCGTGGGATTAAGGACCACGATGGGCTGGATATCAACGTGGCCGGCGATTTTCTGGTGATGGCCGCCACGCTGATGGAGATTAAGTCGGCGATGTTGCTGCCCAAGGCCCCCGCCGCACAACAGAAAGACGGCCCCACTGCCGCCCAGGAATTGACCGATCCTCGCTACGAACTGATTCAACAACTTCTTGAATATAAAAAATTGAAGGACTCCGCGACTCTTTTAGAGCGAAAGCAGCACGAGCATGAAAGCCGGTATCCGCGCATCCCCGCGTCTCGCGAAGCCGAATCGAATGAGCCGCCGCCGGTGGATCTGGACGAGGTGCAGATCTGGGACTTGCTGACGGCGTTTGATCGGTTGATGAAAGAAGTCGGCATCCGCAAGCCGCGTTATCACGAAGTTCTTTACGACGACACCCCCATCGACCTGCACGCGGCTGACATCGAGGACCGCCTCAAGCGCGAACACAAACTAACACTCCGCCAGTTGATCGCCGGCCGCAAAAGCCGGAGTGAAATGATCGGGGTATTTCTGGCCCTGTTGGAACTGATTCGCGAGAAAAAGATTCTGGTTGAGCAGAATGAGGTCGGGGACGAGTTGGAGATTATCGAAGCGCCAGAGGAACATCGGAAGACTTACGCGGGTGCTTCCCTGCATTTGGCGCCGGAAGCGGATGTGGTTGAACCCGCGGCTGATGCAATCGGTCGGGTTATCGAATTGTGATATCTGAACGTGCCCGGCTGAGTTGTTCGGGCGCCCCACACCGTTGCGACCGGAGATTTGAAACTTGCAGCATTGGCGGTTTCATTTGACTCTTAAGACACTGCCGACGATAATGTTAGCGTTATGTTAGCACCGGACGATGCACTTGATGAGGCGCTTGGAATCAGCCGGGCCGATGTAATTGGAGGTTCGTATGCCGTTTCAGCAGGACGTTGCCTTCGCTGACGAGGTCGGCGAAAGTTACGGGAAATATCACTCGACATTTCGCAGCCAGACCGGCCAGGTGATTGCACAGCTTTTTGAGCAGAACGATCGCTTGGTTGCACACGTCTCATTCCCGCCCGAAGTCAAGCCCGAAGACGTGGTCGATGCCTATTGGACCGAGTTACACCAGTATGCGAAGGAACACGGCTTCGAGAACAAGCTGCGGGTCATCTACGCCGAATAACGCCGAAGCATCATGCCGATTGTCCGCGTCACGATCGATCTGCCTTACCTGCTCATACTGCCGCCAGGCGAATATCCCACGCCAGGTGAGGGCGGCATAGTTCATTTGTTTGAAGTGTCGGTTCCAGTAAGTAATGGAACAGACGTGCGCCAAACCCAGGCATCGGGAGTCTTTGATGCGTCCGACAACGAACCGCGGCAGCGCCGGCGCGGCTCCGAAGCGGATCGTCTTTTACGCCGTGTCAATCACTTGCTGCGCTGGTATCGGGTAACGACGGGACACGCCACCATCGTCGAGTTGACCCGCTCTCAGGCCAGTCCGTTCCGATTCACGCTCGAGGGGACGGGCGCGGCATGGGGCGGTGAACCGCCGTTGGAATATGAAGCCCAACCTCCGTTGTCACCGGCGGCAGGTAGTCGCGCGGCATTCGGCGAATTGGTGCGCCAGGGGCTGAGCGGCAAAACCGATCCCGATGTCGCCACGTTGAACCTGCTGGATGCCGAATACGCCCTGAGCGTGGGGCGTTTCCGGGAGGCCGTCTTGCTTTGCTGGGGCGCGATCGATTCCACGTTCGTCCGCAAATTCAAGAGTCTGGTCGATAACTCCCTAAAAGATGAATGGCCAGATGGCCGCGATTTCCTCAAAGGAATTGACTTTGGCCTGCGTCACAAAATGACGACGGGCTTGCGGTTCGTCGCGGGCCGCTCGCTCTACACGGAACCAGATGGTTTCTGGCAGGATCTCTCCGCCAGCTACGGCTTGCGGAACAGAATTATTCATGAAGGACAAATCGCGCACGAAGACGATGCGAAGTTGGCGATTAAAATCGCAAGGCAGATCGTGCTGATTGTGGCGTCTCTACCAAGTCGGTAGAGTGCGCTAATCCCGAATCTAACCCTGAGCGCGAGAGATTCGAGGGCCGGCATCCAGCGATTGAGTTGCGGCCGGGATGTTGATCCATCAAGTCGCGACCGGATTAGGCTGCTCATCGGCTGGTTGGTCAGCCGCCGCTGAAGCGGGTGCTTTCTGTCGAAGCTGACCCATCGCGGCTTGGACACCGGGCAGATGCTTGGAAATCTCAATCAATGACTTAGCTGGGTCCTTCAGGATGTTTGCCGCGTTTATCGCGATCGGCTTAATAGCTTCGATATAAACCATCGAACCATCCTCTACGATATCTATCTGGAGCCCGACGCGCTCCTTGCGCCCATCGTCATGCTCGAACATAAAACTATCGGGCGGCGACTTACACAGTCGCTCGAATTCCGCGATCTGCTCACAAAACGTTTGCCCGAGATTCTGCAACTCGGGACCAACGGACTGGAACTTCCGCGCATTCTGGTGATTCAGAGCTTCGGCGCAGGTCCCAATCAAGGACGCCAACTTGTTGAAACCATCCGCCAGATTTTGGCCGAGTTGACTGACACGGGCCTTATATTGGTCTGCAATCTCAGTGGCGCGCATTTGTCGATGAGCCTCGGTTTCGGCCGCCTTTTCATTAATCGCTCTGACATGGCCGGCGTGCGAGGAGAGGGAGGGTAATGCGAGATAATTGGGACCGACATTGTGCCAATCTTCAGCAATGAGTTTGCTGATCCGCTTGATTGCGTCGCGCGGCTCATCGCTGATTGCCTCAGAGGATTCGGATCGTAGGAGTACTCGCTGTTTGAAGAGAAGAACGTCAGCAATCAGAATCAGTGCAAGCGCCAAAATCGCAAACACAGCACCGCCAGGGTGCAAAACAGCCGCGCCGACACACATGGCTGAAACTGTGGCCAGTATTAAAGAATGGACTAGAGCATGCATCGTTCCGCGAATCGTAATTGAATAGCGCTCGAAAGGCACTGTTTTCCGGGGTTTTTTGTGACTCCGAGCGAATTCTGACGCCGGTTTTCGGCTCGGAGACTCGAAAACAGCAAGAATTCCGCTGTTTTGAGCGCTATTCAATTACCGCGAATCTTAATTCCCAGCTGAAGATGGGAAGCTACGCCAGCGCCCCCCGCAGCGGCGGCTGCTAACAGCATCAATGGTTGCTCCAGCAGCACCGCCAGCACGATCGCAGCGACGCCAATCCCGAATGGCGGACCAAGATGCAGGAGGGCCACCCGCGTCCTGATCGTCGCTTCATGTTTGACGACGGAGGGGCTTTGCGGAAGTAAAACCTTCGCGCGATCCGAATAAAAGAGACTCTCCGGCCACAATCCATCCTTAGAAAGAAGGGTGGCCTCCACCATGTAAGCGGCGGAGAGCTTCGCCCGCAACGCATCCAGAAGCGATCGCGCCTTTTCATCTCGCTGGCCCATGTCAAAGGTTTTCCACAATTCCTCCAACCCTGCCGTAATTTCATCTGTGTCGAGGAGTTTTGCGGCGCGGACGAATATGCCCTCGGTCACTTTGCTGATTGGACTATGCGGTGCATGTACCTGAAGTTGGACTCCGCAAAGGCACAGTTCGTGATCTTTGTCGTCATACGTGTATTTTACGAAAACCACATCGGCGCGATGAACGTCGATGGATTGCTTGATGATGCGTTTCGCAGGGCCGCATGTGATTTTAGAGGCTTCAATTGCATCCGCGATCATGTCCTTTAACGGTGCATTACTGAGCGAATCAGCGATCGTCGCGAAAAACGCCGGCCGCGAAATGCAAAGCAGGGCGCGATAGTCTCTTGTCACGTCCAGCAGAGTTGTGCAGTTGTGCCTGACATTTGGATTAGGAAGAGGTCGGATGTCCTCTGCCGGCTCGAACGCATCATGTATCAGCAAGAAGCTGACTACCTTGCCCTGCCCATCGCAATTCTGACACGTCACCTGGCCCGTGCCGGTGCAGGTTTCGCATCTGACTTCGCGCGATCCGTTGCAAGTCTGGCAGGTGACAGTGCCCCTACCCGCGCACCCAGGACATGGCTCCTGGTACGGAACATTAACCGTATACTGCTCTTGAACACTGTACGGTTCCTCTGTCGTGTATGCCTTTTGAACCTGCCTTTTTAGATCGCAATTATATTCGTCGCGATACTTCGTAACTGTGCGGTACTTTGTCTTATCCCGGAATCGAACTTCTTGCCGATACTTCGTCACCATGCCACCACCGCCGCACACTGGGCAAGGGACATTGCCGGTGGCGTCACACGTCGGGCAGTCCACACGGCCCTTACCCGCGCAGGGTTCGCATGTCACTTTCCCCGTAGTCTTGCATGGATGACAGCCTTTAACCTCCTGCGAATCCTCTACCCGATATTCATTCTTCACCGCTGTAAAGTCCTCGATCAAAGCGAAGGGGTAGGCCCAAATCCGAATATTTCCTTCATTCGTGACAAGCGCCGGAAGGCGAGAACCACGGTATGGTTCTTCCTTGCGTTCCGCTTCCCTGGATTCGTATTGCGTCCGAAGCTTGAACCGGTAGTACGGGGCAATTGTGGCCTGGGTGATCTTGATGCGCTGTCCGAATTCCGTGATCTTGTGATGACGAATCGAATCGGCCCAAGCGGTCAGCCGCTTGCGAATTCTGTCGATTTCCTCGCCGGAAAGCTGCCGAAGGTGATACAGATGGCGGAACGCCGCCTTCAGCTCATCGGAGTCATTGATCGGCTTCTTGTTGATCTCGTCGTACGCAATCAGGTTTGGATCCGCCGGGATGTCTATGACATCGGTAGCCTTGGAGGCTGGGGCGGGTGCTGGACCGCCCACCGGTGGTGGCGCGGCGGCCGACGATGCCGACGGGTCGGGGCAATGCGGCACCTCTATTGGTGGCCGAGGCATCGGACTCCGCTTGGGAACCGTGCTCTCGCCCGCGGATAGGGTTTTTAGGAAATCATCCGCACACGTGAAACGCTTGTCGCGACGTGAATATGCACGGCGAAAAATTTCGTCGAGGTACTTTGGCACCGCGGGATTAACGTCGCTCGGCAAATCGGTTCCGGCGGGGCGCTCCCCCGTAAGCATCTCATATAAGACGACCCCGCACGCATAGAGATCCGCCGTCTGGTCTGGCGATCCACCGTCGCGCTGTTCCGGGGCGATGTACGCCAGCGTACCGACCAAATTCCTGCCGTCGCTGCTTTTCAGGGAATCCGAAAACACGATCGATTCGGCGGCCGTCGTGGCGGCAGCCGCACCCACGCCGAAATCGGTGATTTTGACGATCCCATCAAGTCCAAAGCCGTCGTTGAACGCGCGCTCATGGATAAGGATATTCTCGGGCTTGATGTCAAGGTGAAGAAGTCCGCGCTCGTGTGCGCATTTCAACCCTGAGAGAACATGTCCCATTACCGCTACGGCTTCTGAAATCGTCAGCGTTTTATCGCTGATGAGTGGCCTGAGACTCGTACCTGGAACGTACTCCATCGTCAGGTACGGTGGGTCGGCATACGGATCGCATCCGATGGCGCGAACGACATTTGGATGAATGATGTTGTGGACCGCAATCCCCTGCTTCTGAAGATTACGGACGTATCGCAAATCAGTTGGCAGCTTCACCGCCACGAGTTGATCGGTCCAAACGTGGTGATGTGCGCGCCACACCTCGCCAAATGTGCCGCTACCGACCTTCTCGCCCAATACGTACTCGCCAATGCGTTGGTTTGCGTTCGCCATAGGTCAACCCGAAAGATAAAGATGTGGGCGGCCAATCACTTCCCGCCGTTAGCGCCGGAATACTACCAAAGCGCTAATGCAGCCTCAACTTAGCAAGTAGGAACACTCACAGACCTACAGACTATTGATCCAACCCCCTCCGACCGACCCCGTCATCGGTTGCCATCGGGTTGCAAGCGCCGCAGACGGCAGTGCCTCACGGCGGCGAGACTGCGGATTCAATTTCGTTCAAGAGCTAGAACCTCGGAGTCCGATGATTTATCGGACGCATGAACAGGTTCTCTCCAGGTCGAGCCGTGGGTGTTTTCGTCTTTCTGTGCATCGCTTTGGTTGCACTGATTGGCCGGGTTGCCTACCTCGAAACATATGGACGGCAGCAGACGCTTCGCAAGGCTGAGCGTCAGCAGCACCAGACCCTCCTTCTCCAGGCACGCCGGGGCAGCATCTTCGATCGCAATGGCTTCCTCCTAGCCGGCACCATTCAGACCCAGACTTTGTTTGTAGACCCCAAGTTCATGTATGAGGTTTACCAACAGGATGGCCGCAGTCTTGTCGAGATGGACGAGGCGATCGTGCAGCTTTCGAAAATACTCGATCGCAAGCCCATCGACCTGGCCCGGCTGCTGTCCGATCGCTCGGCCAATCGATTTGTGAAAGTGGCCGAGAACCTCGACGACTCCACCTGCCAGGACATCCAAAAGCTGAAATTACCCGGTGTCGGTCTCCAGCCCACCAGCGATCGGTATTATCCGATGGGATCGTTGGCCGCCCATATTTTGGGCGCAACGATGAAAGACGGGCACGGCCTCGAAGGCCTGGAGATGGGCTTCGATAAGCTTCTCTCGGGCAAAGATGGTTATGCTCGCATGCTCAAAGATGCGAGCCACCGGGCGCTCTCGGTGGCTGCTGAGGACTATCTGCCGCCACAGCATGGGCAGCATCTGATCCTGACGATCGACGCAAACATCCAGATGATTGCCGAGCAGGAACTCAACGCCGCCTGCACCGAGTTCCACGCCAAACGTGGCGAAGTGGTCGTGATGGATCCGAAAACGGGGGAGGTTCTTGCCCTTGGCAACTGGCCGACCTTCAGCCCTCAGAATTTTCAAGATTCCCCGCCGGAAGTCCGCCGTAACAGCACATTGGTCATGCCTTACGAGCCCGGTTCGACGCTCAAGCCCTTCATCATGGGCCCGGCGCTTCAGCGACGCGACACGCGCGTGAACGAAGTGTGGCCGATCACGTCGCTCAGAATGCACGTACCGGAAAACGCCAGCCGCACCGTTGAGGACACGCACTACTACGGCCCGCTCAGTTCATGGGACGTGCTCGTGAAGTCGAGCAACATCGGCATGGCCCTTCTCGGGCAACGCCTCGGCAACGCCAAACTTCATCGCACGCTGACAAGCTGGGGATTTGGCCGCCCTACCGGGATTGAACTGCCCGGCGAAGAAGGCGGATTGCTCTATTCCCTGAAGCGTTGGAACACCGCGACGACCGTGTCCATCCCGCAGGGATACGAAATGATGGTCACCCCGCTTCAACTGGCCCGCGGATTTTCCGCGTATGCCAATGGCGGGCGGCTGGTGAGGCCGACGATCATCCAGGGCGTGCTCGATACCGATGGCAAGGTCATTCCCCGTGAGAAACCATCGCCGTTGCGCATGCTGCCGGAGGTGATCGACCCGATCACCGCCGCGGAGATGAAGCGTATAATGTGCGACGTGGTGATTCGCGGCACCGCCCCGCGGGCGCGGAGCAACACCTGGAATATCTTCGCCAAGACCGGCACTGCGTACATCGTCGATCACGGTGTTTACAGCCGGACGAAATACAACGCCTCGTTCCTCTGCGGCGCCCCTGCGGAGAATCCCCGGCTCGTGGTGGCGATGATCGTTCATGAGCCGGACAAAACCATCGCCCACTACGGCGGTGATGTTTCCGGCCCCGCTACCAAGCGCCTTGTGGAACGCGCGCTCACCTATCTACAGGTGCCCTCATCCCCGGACCTGCCGCTGCCTCCGCCGCAAATCACATCTGTCCTGGTCGGCTACAGCGACAATCTTTACAAGCGGCATCCGGAGCAGGACGTGCAGGCCGCGGCAAGAGATTGAACTTCAAAACCCCGAACCTGAATTAATAAACGACCCGGCGCAGCAGTTCGATTGTGCGGCGTGCGCCGTCCACTTCATTGCCGTCCTCCGGCACGCTTTCGATCCCCCACACGCCGTGGTAGCCGGCTTCCTTCAGGATGCGAACCGCGCCGGGAATATCCTCGTCCACCTCGTTGCCCTGGGTATCCCATCGCTTTGTCTTTATGTGCGTGGCACGGGCATATGGCGCGCAACGCCGGCGGCCTTCTTCCTTTTTTTCGCTGTCAAAATTGCGCGTGTCGTAAAGCAAACCCAAACCTTCGCAGGCGTCAAGAATTCGAATCAATTGATCGGGGATGACCGATGGGCCCCAATGATTTTCAATGAGAATCTCAAGGCCGAGCTTTTTGCCGCGTGAGATCAGATCGCGGTAACCTTCAACAATGATCGCAAACACATCCGGCGGCATCTCCGGTGGCCCGCCGGCATCGATTCGAACTTGCTTTGCGCCCAACTTCGAAGCAGCATCGAGCCATCGATACGCACGGGCGCGATGTTCGCGGCGGGCTTCTTCCGAGGCTTCGTAAATGTGCGCGCCATCCACCGCGATCGTTCCGAACGGCATTCCCGCGCGGCGGGCGTAATCCGCGATCCGATCGATAAACGCATCGTCGATTCCGCCGAGCAATTGATGCGATTGCCGGGGATTCTTGCCGGCCTTCAGAACGTCGTTTGCAGAATCCGGCGGTGAAAGGTGCGCGCTCCACGGATCGAGCTGTGTGCAGCCGAGCTGCTTGCATAAGTCGATATACCCGAACACATCAGATTCACCCGAAGCCAGCAGGCGATGGAAACTAAACGAGCAAATGCCGATTTGCATGAGCGAAACATGTAGCCGGGATTGGTTTATCTGCCAAGCGTTAAAACTTAGGGTTTTCAAGCGAGAATTCGCTGTTTTATTCGGACGTGCAAAGTCATATCGGACTGTAATGGCGCGAGTTACAGCGTCGATTTGCCCCTCTCAAATGCGGGGGTATAGTTCAGTTGTCGGGTTACTTGACGGGGAAACTCGGAACTTCGGGCGAAGCGCCGCCAACACGGGCTAATAACTTGTTGGAAAACGAAGTGCCGCAGGAGTGATTTGTGAAATTAGGTGTCATGGCGGTGATCGGCTTGCTCGCTATATGCGTTTCAAACGCGCGGGCCGGGCTGACCACCGTGAACTTTCAGAGCAATTACAGCCAGCATCACCTGGCCCAATTCGACGGCGTTGCCACGTACGATTCGGACACGGGCAAGCTGAACATCGCGATTAACAATACAACTGCTTCGGGTCATGGCGGATTTCTGACCGGCATCGCGCTTTCGGCCTCGGGACCGACGCTTTCCCTGGAAAATAGCCCCACCGGATTCTCCGACGCGCGAAATAAAAAGGGCGTCGTAAAAGCGGGCCCCTTGGGCAAATACCATGGCGGCGCGACAACCGGCGAAACGTGGTCAAACGGCAAGCAAGCCGCTCACGGCATTGCGGCCGGTGGATCGCGCGTTCTTACTTTCGACGTTACAGGGTCAAACGCGAGTACCTTCATCGTGGCCGATTTTCTGACGCCCGGCAAACGTGGCGAGGAAATCGTCGCAAGCTTCAAAAAGCTACAGCATCACCACGCGGACCACTCTGGGGGCGTGCAGAGCGGGCCGGTCGGACAGTTGTTTGCATCGCAATTTGATCCGGTCTCCGAAGGCGGTTTGTTGCCGCTTGAAACAGCAATCCTGGCCGGCGGGCCGACGATTAGCACGAATGTGTCCTCCGTTCCGCTGCCCTCCACGGCCTGGATGATCGTGTTCACCCTGGGATTTGCCGCGATGCTTCGGCCTGTGCGTCGACGACTCCATTTCTGATTCGATTTACGTGTCCTTCCCTATCCCAGCTTCAGCCCGCCGGCCATTCCCTCCGGCGGGTTGAGTGCGTTTGTGGCGCGACCGATAATCGTTGTCGGCCGAATTCCCAAAGTTTAACGGTTGGACCGTAGGGACACCTCTTGCCTATCCGGACAGAAGAGGTGGACCTTCGGTCCAACCGTTAAGTTATCGTTGCTTTTCAGGCGGCCGACTACTGACCCGTCCCAGTACCCGCGGGCCGAGTCGTCGCCGCACCCCGACGGCCGCCGCGGCGGGGGTTTTGGGCTTCGTAGTCGGTGACTTCCTTCTTTTGTGCGTCGCTCAGGAGCGCCATGATGTCGGAGCGCTCCTTGGCGGAAATGACCGCCCGCTCTTCGACAGACTTACGACGCAACTCGATGATTTTGGATTTCGTGTCGTCGCTCAGATCTTTGATCTGAGTCCACGGGGACGTCAGGCGGGCGCGCGTCTGCCGTTGCGGCGTCGTGGTGTTTTGCTGTTGCTGTTGCTGTTGCTGCTGCCCGGTCACCAAAGCCGCGCCCAGAACAACCGCGCCGATTCCGACCAACCACTTTGAAGCTGCCATGACAATTCTCCCAAATGTTTTTCCCTAAATGACAAAGGCGGATTTGCGCGACCCATCGCGCGCCGCCCGCTATCGCTGCTTGTTTGATACCGATTCAAACAGTGGATTGTTAATCTTTAGCCGTCCAGCGCCAGCGGTGTTTTTCGGAATTTCCGATTCCGAAGGCTCGAGTTCTTCCCCCGCGGCCGCGTCGGCCGGCGCAGTATCGGGCCGGTACAACCGGCCATTGAACGCCTTAAGGTATTCCGTCCATTTGCCCTCGCCCTCAGGCCGATCGACGCGAGTCACCGCCAGTGACGATGTGAGCTTTGCGTCCATGTTCTCAATGTGATGAACCGCGATGGCCTCCGGCGTGGCGGGAGTCTTCACCGCGCCAAACTCCGGCACGCCATGATGGCTGATGATGATGTGCTGAATGACATCGAGCAGGTCTCGCGGGAACTTTTCGCCCAGCATCCGCTCCGCTTCCCGCGCCTTGTCCTCCACCCACATCGCCGACTTCACAATATGACCCACGAGCTGACCGGCATCGGTATATCCAAAAGCGCTGTCGTAGCTCAGTTCCCAGGTCTTGGCGATGTCGTGCAGGAAGATGCCCGTGATGACCAGATCGCGATTCAGGCCGGGATAAAATCGCACAATGGCGTCGGCCACTTCAATGGCATTGAGTGTGTGCTCGAGCAGCCCGCCGACAAAGGCGTGGTGCATGCTCATCGCCGCGGGGGCTTTGCACAGGTTGGCCATGAGCGGCTCATCGTCGAGATACGCCTGCACGAGAGCGGCCAGGTGGCGATTCTGGATCGAGCCCAGAATTTCGTGGAGCTTCCGGCACATATCCGGAATGTCTTTGGCTGTGTGGGGCAGCAGATCGGCGACATCAAAAGTCCCGTCCTTGGCGGCCCAGCACTGTTCGATGATGAGCTGAATATTGTTCTGATAGTTCTCGAGTTTTCCGCGTATGCGGATGAAGCCTGAATCGGGCATGGCATTGAAAATGTCGCGCGTGGCTTTCCACATGCGCGCATTCACCTGGATCGTTCGATCCGAAACCATCGCCTTGATGAAATGAGTGCCGTTGGACGCCGCCGAGAATTGCTTGCCCGAAATGACAAACACATCTTCCACCACGTCGCCGGGCGAACACTCCCGCAAATATAGCCGTCCCATGATGCTCGCTTGTACGCAAAAGGCGATGGATGGGCAACAAAAAGTCGGTTGCGCGCCCTTCGGCATCGATCCGTCGCCCGGTTAATACAAAGATTAAACACGAAGGCACGAAGCCACGAAGAATTCAAAACTCAAAGACGTAAAACGTAAGGCCGACAGTGGTCGGATACGTTTTACGTCTCTGCCTTGCTCTTAACTTCGTGTCTTCGTGCCTTCGTGTTTAATCCTTTTCATTGCCACGATTAAAACGGTTCTCGACCTCGGCCCAATTGACCAGATTCCACCATGCCGTGATGTATTCAGGGCGGCGGTTTTGGTACTTGAGGTAATAGGCGTGTTCCCACACGTCCAGACCCATGAGCGGATACTTGTTTTCCATCAGGGGGCTGTCCTGATTGGCGGTCGAATAGATTTCGAGCTTGTCACCATTCTTCACCAGCCATGCCCATCCCGAACCGAAGCGGGTCGTGGCCGTGGCGTTAAACAGCTCCTTGACCTTATCAAAAGATCCGAAGGTGGAATCCATCGCCTTGGCCGAATTGCCGGTCGGCTTTCCATTGGGCTTTTTGGGATCGAGAATTTGCCAGAACAAGGCGTGATTGTGATGCCCGCCGCCGTTGTTTCGGACGGCAGTTTTGATCGCCTCCGGCACAATCTGGAGATTGTGCTTCAGCAGCTCATGGACCGGCTTGCCCTGAAGATCGGGGGCCTGTTCCAGCGCCTTGTTCAAGTTGGTGACGTAGGCCGCGTGATGCTTGCCGTGATGAATCTCCATCGTCTGCTTATCGATGAACGGCTCAAGGGCATCTGATGGAAATGGTAATGGTGGAAGTTGTACTGGCACGATGTCGCTCCTTCTTTCCGAACGTGTTTCCCCATAGATCAAACTAACGAATTCAAGGTTAGTCCTGCCGTTCTGGAGCGTCAACCTGCTATATCGAGATGAGAGAGCCGGGGATGGGCGCTTGGACTTCGTGGATTTCTCAACTGGGAGTAATCTGGTGAGCCATGAGAATCGTCACCGCATCAGACAAACAGACACTGGGCCAGAACGCCGCCCGCGACGGCGCTGCGCTGCTTCGCAGGGCGATTGCATACAAAGGTCTGGCCAACATCATCCTCGCCACCGGCGCATCGCAGTTTGCGACATTGTCAGGCTTGCTGCTTGAGCCCGATATCGCCTGGCACCGCGTCAGCGTATTTCATCTGGATGAGTATGTTGGATTGCCGGTCACTCACCCGGCGTCGTTTCGTAAATACCTCTGGGAACGCTTCCACAAACTGCTGCCGGTACCGCTCCGGGCTTTCAATTACGTTGATGCCGAATCGGATCCCGCGGCTGAATGCGACCGCCTTTCGAAACTGATTCAGGCCAATCCAGTTGACGTGGCCTTTGTCGGGATCGGCGAAAACGGTCACCTCGCATTCAACGACCCCCCCGCCGACTTCGCCACCGAGCGGCCCTACCTGGTGGTTGACCTGGACGAAGCCTGCCGCCATCAACAGCTCGGCGAAGGATGGTTCCCCACGTTCGAGGATGTTCCAAAACGCGCGATTTCAATGTCATGCCGGCAGATCATGAAATCATCGCACATCGTGTGCAGCGTGCCGGATCGGCGAAAAGCGCATGCGGTCAAGGGCGCTGTTGAGGGCGCCGTAACGCCAAACGTACCGGCGTCGATTCTTCAGCAGCACCCCGACGCCACGCTTTATCTCGACCCGGAGTCTGCGTCCTCGCTGACTCGGAAATAACTTGGGATCGCGGGCACCACAAGGGCCACGCGAAAAACACGGTTGCGTGAAGATTTCGGCCGGCCGTTTTCGTGACATGGGCATCTTGCAGCATCTTGCCCATGATGCGTGTAGGCACGCACGTCCGAGGTATTCCGGGATATCCGGTGTTCCTGCGAAAATGTACTGATACCGATCGCTGGCGCGATTGCTGGATCGGCCTTTGGCCGATGGCTGCGGCATACCACAGCCCACGGGCTGGAAGCACCGTGTCACGAAAATGCTCGGAATCCTCGTCGCCCATCCTGTCACGCATGCGAAAAGCACGCGTCGATCGAGCCGGTCTTTACGTCGGATAAACCCAAGGCTTGCGATACGGTCGTTTTAGCAGGGCCGTGGCTTGAGGATCGCCGAGGCATTCATATCGGTCGCCATCCCATTCGATGCTCCGGCCGAGTTTGAGGGACAGCATGCCCAGCAGGGCCATGTTGGTGCTTTGGTGGCCTTCCTCGATGTCGGCCACGGGTTTTTTGTGCAGGTCGATCGCCATAAGAAAATCGGCGAACAGCTCACGGATGTTTTGCTGATCGGGGGAGTGCAGTTTTGCATCCTCGTGCAACGGGGGTTGTTCGGCATTAACGGGGTAGAAGGTCGCGCCGTCGAGCCAGCCGACGTGCATCGTTCCTTCGGTTCCGTAAAAGTAGCAGCCGACCGGCTGGCGCGGATCGGTCTTCTCGGCGTTGTTCGCGCCAAAATACCTGTGCTCCCATCCGACGGTCAGGCCTTCGTCGAACTGATACAGGACGGATTGATTATCCGGGGCATCGGTGGTTTGCTGGTGCGCGTCACTCACGGGCGTACCCTTAATGGGGCGGCCGCCGGTGGAAAATATTTTTTTTGGAGATTTGAGGCCCAGCACCCAGCGGGCCTGGTCCAGCCAATGAACGCCCCAGTCGCCCAACTGGCCATTGGCGTAATCCAGGAACATGCGGAATCCCTTGGGATGGATCCGCGGGTTGAAAGGGCGCTTGGGTGCGGGGCCGCACCAGAAATCCCAGTCGAGACCTTTGGGGATAGGGGCGTTGGCGCCCGGCGCCTCCGGACCACCGGCATAGTTAACGAAGCAGCGGACGGACCCCACTTTGCCGAGCTTGCCCGATCTGATGAATTCTCGCGCCCACTGGCAATGCGGAGACACGCGTCGATGTGTTCCGACTTGCACGACTCGATCGGCGGCCCGCGCCGCCGCGACCATGGCACGGCCTTCCAAAACGGTATGACTTATGGGTTTTTCGACAAATACATGCGCCCCCTGCTTCACCGCCTCGATCATGCCCAAAGCGTGCCAATGGTCGGGCGTCGCGACAATACAGATCGCCGGCCGCTCCCACGCCAGCATTTCACGAAAATCATTGTATTTTCTCGGCTTATCGCTCGAACTCTTCTCAATCTCATCCGTGGCGGCGGTAAGGGCGGTCTGGTCGACATCGCAAACGCCCACCATCTGACACCGGCCGGATGCCATCGCCTCGCGGGCGATGTTCATCCCCCACCAACCCGCACCAATGAGGGCAGTACCGAAGCGCGGGGCCTTACCTTGGGCATGTACTGCTGGAGCACCCCCCAAGCTTAAACCCATGGCTGCTGATGTCTTAAGGAAATTCCGTCGAGTCACGCCCCGATCCTTTCCATGCGGGATCACAAGCAATCCCGCGAATCGGGTCGACTATACCTCCGCAAGGGGGCGGGGCAATGGCTTCCTGTGAACCGTCTGTGCCGTGGCCGATTTATGCCTCGCTTGGGCCGTCATCAGCAACGGCGGAATCGCCTTCCATTGACGTGGCCTGCGCGGACGGGGTCTGGACTTCTTTAGGGGAACCACCATCGGCCGTGTCCTGCTCGGAGGGGCGAGCAGCTTGGCGACGGCCGGCAGAATGTTTACCGCCAAGGCGACCAATGCGCGACATATGGTCACGATTGGTACTGACCCTCTCCCCGCCCTTGCGGCCGGCGGCTCGGGCCTCATCGGAGGTAAATTCATGGGCGGTACCCTTTTCATGGGCGGCCCGACCACCCTTACGGGCAATTTCGCGTTGCCGCTCGCGGTCCATGGATGCGAAGCCCCGATTTCGTGTTCCAGTCTGCATTCTTTACTCCGTTCAGTTCTGATTCAGTTCACAGAATAGCGGCTCGGCACTGACCGTGCGCCCGGTTCGCGAACCGCTCTGAGAAGCCCAGAAACGCCTTCGCGTCAAACCTTCGTCCTGCTGACTTCGCAATGGTGTTGCAACACTGGTACCAGACGACACTAAGGATTGGGTAAGGAACTGCCTCCTTGATGGAATTATGAGGGCTGGTTGACATCTGGCTGAAAGGGTGAAGACTCACGGTAGGTCAATGCCGATCATCTCTTATGAACGTCCCGGGAATGGACGGATCGGCCAACGGTACAAATGTTGCACGACCTGCTTAGACCCATTTATCTCGCCGACGGCGACCCCGCCAACTGGTCGCGATGGCGTGTCAAATCCGACGACATATCCGGGTAGCGCGCGTGCAGTTTTGGCCGCTGAGGCCTAAAATGATATGAATGGACCGTTAACGGTCAGGGATTTGCGTGGAGCGGAAACTGATGCAGCGCTTCGATATCTTTCGCAGGGCCAACGCCGAGTACATCGACCAACTCTACGAGCAGTACCAACAGGACCCTGAGTCGGTCGATGAAACCTGGCGTGCGTTTTTCTCTGGATTTGAGGCGGCCGGGGGAAAATCCTTCTCCGCCGGTGCAATGCCCTCAACCATGGGCATTCACAAGATGGTCCATGCGTTTCGCGACCTGGGCCACTTTGTTGCAGATCTGGACCCATTAGGGCGGACGCGGTCGGAGCAGCCATTACTGGACCTGTCACAGTTCAACATGTCCGAGGCGGACATGGACCGCGTGGTGGGCAAGGCCGACTTCTGCGGCGAAACCAACGGAACGCTGCGCGACCTGCATACGCGGCTCCAGAAGACTTATTGCGGCACGCTGGGTGTCGAGTTCGTAAATATTTCGGATCAGCAGCAACGCCAATGGCTTTGCGAGCGAATGGAGCCGATCCTGAATCGCCCGGCGTTTACCACTGAGGAACGCCGGGCGATTCTGTATCAGCTCATCGCGGCTGAGGAGTTTGAGCAGTGGCTTTCTCGCAAATGGCCCACGACCAAGCGGTTCTCGCTCGAAGGGTCTGAAGCCCTGATCCCGATGCTGAATATGATTGTGGACGATGGGGCACAAATCGGGGTGCAGGAGATCTGCGTCGGTATGCCGCACCGAGGCCGGCTGAATGTGCTGGCCCATGTGCTCAATAAGCCTTACGAAGTGCTGCTCAGCGAATTCGAGGGGACGTACGTTCATCAGGATTCGCAGGGCGATGGTGATGTTAAATATCACCTTGGTTTCGCAAATGACCGCCCCACCGCTCAGGGACACACAATCCACATCGGATTAAGCCCTAACCCCAGCCACCTTGAATTGATCGATCCCGTGGTTGAAGGGATCGTGCGATCGAAGCAGGAAGCGCGCTCGGACAACGAGCGCACCAAGACGGTTCCCGTTCTGATCCATGGGGATGCCTCTTTCACCGGTCAGGGCATCGTGCTTGAGACGCTGGGGCTGTCGGAACTGCCGGGGTGGCGCACGGGTGGAACGATCCACGTGATCGTGAACAACCAGATTGGTTTCACGACGACTCCGGAAGAGGGTCGATTCACGCCTTATCCCACCGACGTGGCCAAAGCGATTCAGGCGCCGATTTTCCATGTGAATGGCGACGACCCCGAGGCGTGCGTTCACGCGGCGAAGCTGGCGGTGGAATTTCGCAACCAGTTCAAGTGCGATGTGATGATCGACCTGTGGTGCTACCGGCGCCACGGGCATAACGAAGTGGATGAGCCGGCCTATACGCAGCCGCTGATGTACCAGCAGATCGCCCAGCACAAATCAGTGCGGCAGCTTTTCAGCGAGGGGCTTGTAGCCGATGGGATTGTCACCCAGCCGCAGCTTGATGAAATGAAACGCATTGCGCGCGAACGGCTCGACAAGGCGGGTGAAGCCGCCAAGGAAACACGGCCAAGGTCGCGAACCGCGCCGTGCAACAACCTGTGGCGTGGATTCACGCGGACCCCCGTCGACTGGAGCGCCAAGACGGCTGCCCCCGCCGAGACGCTACTGAAGATTGCCGAATCAACGGCGAACCTCCCGGACGGTTTCACCCCGCACATGAAGCTGGGCCGGTTGATGGCCCAGCGGTTGGAAGCGGTTCGCAGCGGCGATGGGATCGACTGGGGTAATGCGGAAATGCTCGCGATTGGCAGTCTGCTGCTCGAAGGCACGCCAGTTCGGTTTACCGGGCAGGATGTCCAACGCGGCACATTCAGCCATCGCCATGCGGTGCTAAACGATTACAAGACCGGCAAACAGCACATCCCGCTGAATCATCTGGCGGAGAAGCAGGCCAAGCTGACCATCCTGAACACGATGCTGTCGGAATTGGCCGTCGTGGGTTTTGAGTATGGTTTCAGTTCAGGGGATCCACGGAACCTGGTGATCTGGGAAGCGCAGTTCGGCGATTTCGTGAATATGGCGCAGCCAATCATCGACCAGTTTATTTCGGGTGCCGAGTCGAAATGGCAGTTGATGAACGGCATCGTGATGTTGCTGCCGCACGGGTTTGAGGGACACGGCCCGGAACATTCCTACGCATTCCTTGGTCGATTCCTGGCAATGTGTGCCGAGGATAATCTTCAGGTGTGCGTGCCGACCCGGCCCAGCCAGGTCTTTCACGCGCTGCGAAGGCAGATTCAGCGGCCGTTCCGTAAGCCGCTGGTCATGATGATGCCTAAGAGCCTTCTGCGATACGGGCCAAGCTGGTCGAAACTTTCGGAACTGACCGAAGGCGGGTTCCAACTGGTTCTGGATGATCCGGGCAATCCCGAGCGCGATGCGGTTACTCGCATTTTGTTCTGCTCGGGCAAGGTGTTTTACAGCCTGGCCGCGGCGCGGGACAAGGCGAGTCTGAAGAACGTGGCGATCGTGCGGGTGGAGCAGTTGTATCCGTTTCCGAAGAAGGAAGTGCAGGCGATCCTCGCCCGCTACCGCAAGGCGCGGGAAATTTGCTGGGTGCAGGAAGAGCCGCGGAATCGCGGCGCGTGGCGGTTTATGGAAGACAAGTTGCGGGATATGCTGCCGGACCCGGCGGTGTTGAGCTATTTTGGCCGCGATGAGGCAGCCAGCCCGGCGACGGGATCTTACAGAGCTCACGAGCATGAAGAGGCGGAATTGATCAGTCTGGCGTTGGAATTAAAGGGCGCAAAGACCGCAGTGCAGGTGGCGTCGCAACAACCGGCCACGGCTTCGAGCCCGACGCCGGTTTCGGATTAAATAAGTGGGATTTCAAATCTGAGATTTGAGATTTCAAATTTGGAATTTTAGATTTGAGATTTGACGGCTGAAAATTGATTTGAAATTCAGCGCATCCAGCGGCGGATTTCAAGATAGAGTTGGATTCAGATGGCTACGAATATTGATGTTCCGTCGCTTGGGGACTCGATTACAACCGCCGTGCTGCTTGAATGGCTCAAGGGCGATGGGGAGTACGTCGCGGTAGATGACCCGATCTACGAGCTTGAAACCGATAAGGCGAACGTGCCGGTCGGCGCGCCTGTGGCGGGTATTTTGCGACAGGGTAAAAAGCCCGGGGACACCGTCAAGGTCGGAGAGACGATCGCGCGAATTGAAGATGCCCCGGCGGGCGCAATGGCCGCGGCAAAGACCCCGGCGGCTTCGACATCGGTGACGGCATCCGCCAGTACTCCCCCAAAAGCGCAAACTCAGAAAACAGAAGATCTTCGTCCATCGGTTCGAAGATTGGTCGAGGAAAACAAGCTCGATGCGTCTTCGATCCCGGCAACCGGGCCGGGCGGGCGGATCATTAAAGAAGACGTGCTGAAGCAACTCGATAAGGGCACAGACAGCGGCGGCAATGGCAAAGCGGCCGCCCCTGCCGCCCCCCCGCCGGTTAAGACAGCGCTCCCGCCTCCTGTTGCCGCGCGAGCAATTGCACCCACCGGGGATGGTGATTTCGACGCCAAAGGCGTGAAACGCGTTGCGATGACCAAGATTCGCAAACGCATCGCCGAGCGGCTGGTAGCGGCGCAGCAGACGGCGGCGATTCTCACGACATTCAATGAAGTCGATATGTCGGCCGTCATGGCACTGCGGGCAAAATACAAAGAGCGCTTTCAGGAAGTGTACGGCGTCTCGCTTGGGTTCATGAGCTTCTTCGCCCGGGCAGTTGTGATGGCGCTGCGCGAATTTCCCAGGGTCAACGCATTTGTCGATGGGGATGATGTCATCTATCACAATTACGTGAACCTTGGGATCGCGGTGAGCACGGAGCGCGGGCTGACCGTGCCGGTGCTTCAGCATATTGAGTCGATGTCGTTCGCGAAGATTGAGACCGAGATCAAACGGCTGGCGACAGCCGCACGGGATGGCAAGCTGGCGCTTCAGGAACTCAGCGGCGCGACGTTTACCATCACAAATGGCGGGGTGTTTGGTTCGTTACTTTCGACGCCGATCATCAGCCCGCCGGAGAGCGGCATTCTGGGGATGCATGCGATCAAGGACCGGCCCATTGCGGTAGCCGGCAAGGTCGAAATCCGGCCAATGATGTATGTCGCCCTGTCATACGATCACAGGGTTGTGGATGGCAGAGAGTCGGTGAGCTTTTTGGTGCGGGTGAAGGATGCGCTGGAAGATCCGACGCGTTTGATGCTGGAGATTTAAATCGCCGTGCATGATTCCCGCCCTTCGTAACATGGGGCTTCCAGCCCATGATCGAGGGGGCTGACCATCAACGCCGGGCCCGATCTGGGAAAACCAAGTTTCGACAGGTCGACAACCGTCTGTATTTGGCGGAAGAAAATGCCCAGCTCGGCACGTTGGTTTTCCCACATCTCACCCGTCCCCGGACCTGACCACGACATCATTCAGATCACTTCAAAACTCCGTCCCTTCGGATCGGCGACCGCTAGCAGCAGTGCATCCAGGCATTGGGGATGAGCAGGCTTGAGAGCGCGGGCGATCGCCTGGAGGGTTGCGCCGGTGGTCATCACATCGTCGATAACCAAAATGCGTTTTCCTTCGATGGCTTTTGGCGAGCGAAGATGAAACGCGCCTCGAAGGTTTTCGATGCGCTTCTGGCGGGAGCGCAGGTTGGTTTGGGATTCGGTGTGGCGGATTCGCGACAAGGGGCGGGCGATGGGTTTGCGATGACGGCGGGCAATCACACGGGCCACGATGGCCGCCTGGTTGTACCCGCGCGTGAAGTGGCGAAGTGGATGAAGGGGAACGGGAACGAGCACATCGGCCGCTTGGATTAGCGCACGGATGGGGGCTTGGGCGAGAAGCCGTTCGGCGAGAAGCTCGCCGGCGGCCCAGCGGCGCTGATATTTCAGTAAGTGGATGAGCTGTTTGAGGGGATCTTCGAAGATTCCCAATCGAAAAACGCTTTCGTAATTGGCGATGCCTTTGCCCTCGCAGAACGGGCACGGCGCGCCCAGTTCCGCGACGGGCATCGCGCATTGAGGGCAGGCAGCAGCGGATTCGAGCGTCGCCAGCGCGTCCAGGCAATGTGAGCAGAGTGTTTTGCGCGGGTCGGCTGAGGCACGACACGCAGCGCAAATGCCCGGATAGCAGAAATCGATGACATCTCGTGCAAGTTCAAGAATTGCCACGCCTTGAGTATATCGAAATGAACGCTGTAAGGATTGGGGAGGCCGACCGTATGGCTCGTCGGGGAGGCGCGTTTTGGAGTTAAGACATGACGATTCGCAAACGGGCGTATCTCGGGGCGGCGGGGATGATGATGTTTTTGAATATGGCAGCCGCACCGGCTTCAGAACCGGCCGTAGACCGGCGCGCGGATGATCCGGTCGAGCATGAATGACACGTGATGGAACATGTAGCGCGCGGCGTCGTGCGAACTGGAATCGAGATCGGGAAGCAATCGAGGCGGATCGCGGAAACTTTTCGCGATGCCGGCGTGGAGATTTGGGTGGCGGTTAGAGGGGACGACAGGTAGGCGCGGCACTCACACAGAGAGTCATAATCACCTTGTCATCCTGGAGCGCAGCGAAGGATCTGATGGTCGAATGATTCTCCGGCATCAGATCCTTCGCTGCGCTCCAGGATGACAGCATTTCGGGACAGCGGATTCCTTAGCGATACATTGTGCGCTTGGGGCACAAGCTGAGAAAAGTGGTGCGGTCAGGTTGGGACCGTCGTCTGGGCGAAGGTTTTCGCGATAGCGAGGGCATCGTGTAGTTTCGTCGGGTCTTTGCCGCCGGCCTGGGCCATTTGGGGACGGCCTCCGCCACCGCCTCCGGTTGCCTGGGCGGCATGGCGGATCCAGTCGCCGGCTTTAAGGCCTTTGGCGATGAGATCGTCGCTGACCGCGGCAACGAAATTCACTTTTCCATCGTTGGCGGAGCCGAGGAGGATAGCGTAGCTGCCGGCCTTCTTCTTTAGAGAGTCGAGGAGGGACAGGAGTTGGTCTGGAGCGCTGTCGGGGATGTCGGCGACGACGAGTTTCCCGGGGCCAAGGGTTGGGGCGGATTCGAGCAGCCGCGTGGCGAGATCGCCGACGTCGAACTTAGCGGTGGATTGGGCTTTGTTGGCCTTCTCCCATTTGCGGTAGCGGTCCTGGACCGAAGCAACCGCGGCCTGGGCACGGCGCTTGCCAAGGAGGGCGAGTTCGCCGGAACTGATGGATTTCTGAAGTGCGGCCAAGACTTCTGCGAGTTGGTCATCGGATTTCGCGTTGGCTTCCTGGATGAGGGAATCGACGGACTTGCCTCGCGCGATGACGGCTTGGGCAGCGTCGCCGGTCAGGGCCACGATGCGGCGGATGCCTTTGCTGACGGATTCTTCGGCGGTGACGACAAAGTCGCCTATTTCGCCGGTGTTTCGCAGGTGCGTGCCGCCGCAGAATTCGACGGAGAAATTCCGCCAATCCGGATCGGCGGGATTTTCGAGCAGATCGGTTACAGGCGGGCCGATCGACACCACGCGAACGAGCGGCGGATACTTTTCGCCGAAGGCGGCGCGGAGACCGTTGATTTTGAGGGCTTGCTCCTGCGGTGCTTCCATCGCGAAAACGCGGAGATTTTGCGTGACGCGCTGAGCGACGAGGCTCTCGACGCGTTCAACCTCTTGCTCGGTCATCGCTTTGCCGTGCGAGAAATCGAAGCGAAGTTTTTCGGGATCGACCAGGGAGCCTTTTTGCTGGACGCCATCGCCAAGGACTTCGCGTAAGGCCCAGTTGGCCAGATGGGTTGAAGTGTGGTTTTGCTCAACACTATATCGCAAGGAGGAAACCCAAGGCTCAACCGTTGAGCCAACTACCACTGGTTCGCTAGTTACATTGAAGCCAATGTGGAGAGTGTAGCCTCCTACCGAACGTGTGGTGGTAACGACGAAATTCGCACCTCCACCATGTATTTCACCTCGATCACCAACTTGCCCTCCCATCTCTGAATAAAAGTTCGTGCGGTCTAGAATGATCGCAAATTGACACTGCTGTGCGCTACGGGGCATTGCCTCGACAAGTCCCGCCCCATCCCAAATTGCCTTTATCGTTGCGGTGAAGTGTCCGTCGTAATTGGGCCGGAAGTCATATTTTGGCCGGTCGTCCGTAGGCGCGATTTGCCGGGCAGCAAGCTCCGACAGCGCATGGGGCGTTAATTGGTAAACGGCCGAATCGGCGGCCTTTCCACCTGCCCGAGCAAGCTCGCGTGCCTGTTCCATCAGGCGTTCGTATTCGGCGATGTCCACGATCATCCCACGTTCTTCGGCCATGATTCGGGTAAGGTCGATGGGGAAGCCGTAGGTATCGTGAAGTCGAAAAGCGTCTTCGCCCTGGAGGACAAGTTGCTTTTCATCGTTGGCTTTAGCGCGGTTGGCGGCTTCTTCAAAGAGATCGATGCCGCGATCGATGGTTTTGCTGAAGGAGATTTCCTCGTCGCGAATGATCTCGATGACGTGGGCGGGATTAGTTTTTAATTCTGGAAACGCATCGGACATTGCGCTAACGACGACTGGGACGAGCGTGTGGAGAAACGGGTCGCGGAGTTGGAGTTGCTGGCGGCCAAACCGCACGGCCCGGCGGAGAATGCGTCTGAGAACGTACCCGCGGCCTTCGTTGCTGGGGACCGCACCGTCCGTAAGTGCGAAAGTGAGGCAGCGAATGTGATCGGCAATCACACGAAAGGCGATGTCGTGGCGAAGCTGGGGATTGGCCGCCTCGGCGACGGGGTCGGCGGCATTCGTGGGCGGAAATTGGCCGGTGTATTGGATGCCGGTGAGTTTGGTGAGGGCGTCGAAAATGGGGGTGAAGAGATCGATGGCGTAGTTGTCGTCTTTGCCCTGGAGAACCTGGCAGATACGTTCGAGGCCCATGCCTGTATCGACGTGTTGAGAGGGGAGCGTGGTGAGCTTGCCGGCGGCGTCGCGGTTGTACTGGATGAACACCAGGTTCCAGATTTCCATCACGCGCGGATCGGTGCCGTTCACTTCCGGCCCGCCGGTTTTGTCGGGGGTTCGGTCGACGTAGATTTCGGTGCACGGCCCACACGGGCCGGTGTCGCCCATTTCCCAGAAGTTGTCCTTGCCGAAATAGTGAATGTGATCGTCGGGCAGTTTGGCGACTTTTTTCCAGATGTCCGCCGCCTCGGTGTCGCGCGGAATGCCGGCCGCGGCATTGCCTTCATAGCACGTCACATGCAAACGCGTGGGATCAAGCTTCCAAACCTGCGTAAGCAGTTCCCAGGCCATCTCGATGGCCCCCTGCTTGAAATAGTCCCCAAAGCTCCAGTTGCCGAGCATCTCAAAGAACGTGTGGTGCCGCCGAGACCGCCCGACGTCGTCCAGATCGTTATGCTTCCCCCCAGCCCGAATGCATTTCTGCGTGTTGGCGGCCCGGCTGTACCCGCGCTTCTCCTGCCCAAGGAAGATCGGCTTAAACTGGTTCATCCCCGCATTGGTGAACAGGAGCGTGGGATCGTCCAGCGGAACCACGGGCGAACTGGGCACGAATGTGTGTCCGTGCTTCTGAACAAAGAAATCGATGAACTGGCGGCGGATTTGAGCTGAAGTCATGTTGTTGTGAGGAATTATTGGGAAGTGACGGCAGGGTTCAAGAAAGGGTGGGGGAATTTTTGGTTTGGAGGTTGCTTCGATTGAGGGGTGAGTTGGCCTGAGGGTTGGGAGCTGATTTGGGAATGGCGATGGCCAAGTCCAGAGTTGGGGAGTTAGGACCGGCGCTGAGATTAGTCTATGTGCCGCTTTCCCCCTGAGTACAGAGGCTGCTGTTCACCGTGGTATCTTGGCTGCCTCGGCTGTTCGAGCGGAACGGCGACCCGATGAGTTCATTTCCCACCGACCACCTTTGCCTCGATTCGTGCAATGTCGGATGGAGTGAAACGCGTCAACTCTTCCCTCGCCGGTGCAGACAACTGCGAGGCCGGGTCTCTCGTTGCCTGGAGGAGGAGCTCGATTTTTGTGTCTTGTAAGGAGAGTTCACTCGTGAGGATTTGGGGAACCAAGCTGTAGGTTGCGATCATTACGTGGCTGGCGGCGGGTCTTTGCTGGGAGTTGGATTCGGCGGCCTTGATCATCGTCTTGAAAAGGCCGGGCAAGGTTTCGGGGTGGCGCTTGGCGAGGATGGTGAGCATGAGGCGGCAGGCGAATCGCCAATGGCCTTCGGGCTGATCGGGGAAGACGTGCGCTGACATGTAGGACGCCTCATCCTCTTTTTGAGCGGCGTCCCACCACTGCTGGAGGGCGCGGCGGTCGCCGGGATCTCGGTCAAGGGGCATCCCGGCAATGTTGACGATGATAAGGCGCGCCAGGTCGCCGACGGACAGATATCGCGGGGTCATCATCGAGCCAAACTGGACGCTGCGGGTGAGGCGTCGGTCGTCCATGTGCTTGAGCAGCGCGGGGACGGCGGCGAAGCCTTTTTCGGCGAGGGCGATGAAATGGGGGTCGGTCCAGACTCCCTGTGGTCCCGGTTGGTTCCAGTAATAGGGATGCCCGGACACTTCGCAGAGGCCACCGATTTCAGATTCGACGCTGCCGGGAGCGGAGGTAGCGGGTTGCAGGGCCAGGGCGAGGGCCTCGATGAATTCCGCCTTTGGCGGGTCGTCACGGAGGGGAGGCTCGACCTTGAAGAGCGCGTCCAGGTGCTCTTTAATGGCCTGGCGGTTGGAATCACGATCGCGAAAGACGTTGCACCAGTGCCCCCACGCCAAATGGTTCAGTCGCTGCTCGGGAGACATGTCGGCGGACAGGAAAGTGAGCGTGATGGGTTCACGCCGGCTGGGCAGGTTGACAGGTCGTCTCTTAACGATCGAGATTGCCAGGTCGTGCCAACCTTGGGATTCCAATTGGAGTGCGAGGGCTAATGGCTCGTCGATGGAGAACACTTGATGAGAGAGTGCATAAACGTCATTTGCGCGGACCTGATCCGGAGTTGTGGGTTCCCAGGTGATGTTGGGTTGAAAGTCTTCGGGGAAAGTCTCGGTCCCCCAGAACAAGCGGGATGGGCCGCCTTGTGGTGATGGGACGCGGAACGCGAGGTAGTACATCTCCTGGGAGCGGGGATTCACGCCGTTGGGTCCGCGGGAGATTGGGCCGTGTCCTTTCACAAGCACTGCACCCTGTGGAGGAAGAGGCAGGCCGAGTTGACGGTATTGGGCGAGGAGTGCGGGGAGGTCGGGTGGGTCCGCTGCGATTGCGAGGGAGGAGGTAAGCAGGAGGAAGAACAGGGCTGTTCGGAGAAAAATCATGACCGCCTCCCGACTGGCATGGCCCCACTTGTTGACCCGAAGACGGATTTGTCATGTAAAGGGTACCGCGAAGGAGTTCAGGAATTCCAGTGGCGCGTACAAAATGGCAACGTATGGTGCCATGTCGGGACGGCGGAGGTGATCTCAACGGGCCGGCGATGAGCTAAATGGCCGGACGTCCTACCCCACCTCGGACACACCGGGCACCCGAAAAGTCCGGGCACACGAAAAGTGCGGGCACACGCGGCTCCGTGAGCACAAACCTCGGGCACACGCTCCCCGCCGTCCGCACCCTACTGCGTGGGCGGATTGGAGTCGACTGTCGTTTCTTTGGGGATGGGGTCTAATGCAATTTCCTTTTTGGATCTTGCCTTGAGCCAGTGGAGGATGGGGGGAAGGACGGAGATGAAGACGATGGCGAGGACGACGATTTCGAAGTTGTTTTTGACGATCGGGATGTTGCCGAAGAAGTAGCCGGCGGAGAGGACGGAGACGACCCAGAAGATGCCTCCAGTGATGCTGAAGAGGGCAAAGCGCGCGAACCGCATTTTCCCGATGCCGGCAACGAATGGGGCGAAGGTTCGGATGATGGGCACGAAGCGTGCAAGGATGATGGTCATCGCACCGTAGCGATCGTAGAAATTCTGCGCTTCGGCAAGGTGCTTTTTATTGAGCAGCCAGGAAGACTCGCGGCTGAAGACCTTGGGCCCGAGTCGGTATCCCAGCGTGTAGTTGACCAGGTCGCCACAGTTAGCGGCCAGGCAGAGGACGACCGCGGCCAGGGGGAGCTTGATGGCGGTGCTGGTGGCGGCCAGAGCGCCAAGAACGAAGAGGAGGGTATCGCCGGGGAGAAAGGGAGTCACAACAAGGCCGGTTTCGCAGAAAACGATGGCGAAAATGAGCAGATAGAGGCGCGGGCCGAGATTGTGGGCGGCGTCATCGAGGTGCTTGTCGAGATGAAGAAAAACGTCGAGCGCCCAGTGGAGCCAAGTCATAGAATCTATTCCTTACTGACGGAAGATTGGCACCACGGAGGCACGGAGGACACGGAGAAAGAGAAGAAAATGTGGAGAGGGTCATCTACAGATTTCGCAGATTGTTAGAGATGAAAGCGCTGAATTGAATCAGTGAAATCTGTGGATCGTTCTCTTTGCAATTGGTCTTTGTCTTCTCCGTGTCCTCCGTGCCTCCGTGGTGATTACATTTTTTTTGGAAATCGTAAAGCGCGGGTCGGATCAACCGTCGGCGGTTTTGTCGAGCGTTTCTTTCAAGGGGACGAAGACTTTGACGATTTCGTTGAGGACGCGGATCTGGGACCAGGTGGCGTCGACGCGGTAGATTTTTTCGGGGGGATAGAAGTCGAGGACCGGGCGGGTTTCGCGCTCGTAGACTTCGAGGCGTCGCTTGATGACGACATCGCTGGCGTCGTCGATACGGTTTTCTTTCAGCGCTCGGCGACGCAGGCGTTCGACCATTTTGTTCAGATCGGCGCGGAGATAGATGATCTGGACGACTTCCAGGGTGTCTTCCAGCAGGCGGGCCTGGCCGAGGTTGCGGGGGATGCCGTCGAGGACGAGGAATTCGGTTTCGGGGTGAAACTGGTTCACCATTTCCATGCCTTTGATGTACTGCTTCCAGAGGCTGATGGTGAATTCATCGGGGACGAGCTCGCCCTTACCCGCAAATTCCCAGAATTTGCGGCCCATGGGGCTTTGGAGGTCGACGGAGCGGAAGATGTCGCCGGTCGAGCTGTGGTGGAACCCGGGGATATTTCCGATGATCTTGCCCTGGGTGCCTTTGCCGCTGCCGGGGGCGCCGAAAAGTAGGATGGAGCGATAGCGCATTCGATTAGTGGTCAGTGGTTTGTGGTCAGTTGTCAGTTGTCAGTTGTTCGTGGTCGGTGGTCAGTGGTTGGTTATCAATCACACAGGGCAGTCGCATCTTTGCAACTGACGACTGACAACTGACAACGAACAACTGGCAGCTTTAGCCCTCATCCTGTTCTTTAAGTTTCGCGATCACGCCGAAATCTTCGAGCGTGGTTACATCACCCTTTACTTCGCCATTGGTGGCGAGCTCTTTGAGCAGGCGACGCATGATCTTTCCACTGCGGGTTTTTGGCAAGGCCTCGGTGAAACGGATTTGGTCGGGTTTGGCGATCGAGCCGATTTGCTTGCCGACCCAGTCGGTCAGCTCTTTCTTGAGCTGGGGGCTGGCTTTGAAGCCGTTTGCAAGGGTGACAAACGCGGCAATGCCCTGGCCTTTCATTTCGTGCGGCATTCCGACGCACGCAGCTTCAGCCACCGCATCATGGGCCGCGAGCGCCGATTCGATCTCCATGGTGCCCAGGCGGTGGCCCGAGACGTTTATGACGTCATCGACGCGACCCATGATCCAGAAATACCCGTCGGCATCGCGTCGAGCGCCATCGCCGGTGAAGTAGAAGCCAGGAACGTCGGACCAATATTGCTTGGCGTATCTTTCGGGGTCATTAAAGATGCCTCGGAGCATGGAGGGCCACGGCTTGCGGATGACGAGCAGTCCGCCCTGATTTGGGCCGAGTTCTGTACCGGACCGATCGACAATCGCGGCATCCACCCCGAAGAACGGGAGCGTTGCAGTCCCCGGCTTGGTAGGCGTGACGCCGGGCAGCGGCGTGATCATGATCGCGCCGGTTTCGGTTTGCCACCAGGTATCGACGATCGGGCAGCGTTCGCGACCGATGACTTCGTGATACCACATCCAGGCTTCGGGGTTAATCGGCTCCCCAACCGTGCCAAGCAGCCGCAAGGAGCGAAGATCGTGGCGATCGGGCAGTTCACGGCCCGCTCGCATAAAGGCGCGGATAGCCGTTGGCGCGGTGTAGAAGACGCTGACATGGTGACGTTCGATAATGGACCAGAACCGGCTGAAATCGGGAAAGTTGGGCGCTCCCTCGTACATGAGCGTGGTGGTGCCGTTGGCGAGGGGGCCGTATAGAACGTAACTGTGGCCGGTGATCCAGCCCACATCCGCCGAGCACCAGTAGACATCATCGGGTTTGAGATCGAAAACGTATTTGCTGGTGATCTGCACCCCAAGCAGATAGCCGGCGGTGGTGTGCATGATGCCCTTGGGCTTGCCGGTGGAGCCGCTGGTGTAGAGGATGAAAAGGGTATCCTCCGAATCCATCTCCTCGGCGGGGCATTCGGTGCTTTGATCGCGAACGATCTCATGCCACCACACGTCGCGGCCTTCGACCCAGCTCATTGGAGCGCGGGGAAGATTGCCGGCGGGCGTTCCAACGCGCTGAAGAACGACAACCGTCTTGACGCGGTCGGTTTTCTTCAGGGCCTCGTCGACATTGTTCTTGAGCGGGACAACGGCACCTCTGCGGAATCCGCCATCGGCGGTAATGATCAGATCGGATTGGGCGTCTTCAACGCGATCGGCGATGGCCTGGCTGCTGAAGCCGCCGAAAATCACGGAGTGGGTGGCTCCCAAACGGGCACAGGCCAGCATGGCGACAGCGGCCTCGGGGACCATGGGCATGTAAATCGTTACTCGGTCGCCTTTTTTGACGCCCAGCTTTTTAAGGGCGTTGGCAAGCCGGCAGACTTCATCGCGAAGCTGGCGGTAGCTCATGCGGTGGATCGACCCGCCGGAACCAGGGCGACCGGACTCGGGTTCGCCCTCCCAGAGGATGGCGGCTTTATCGCCCAGGCCGCGCTCAATTTGGGCATCAAGGCAGACGTAGGACGCGTTAAGTTTTCCGCCGGTAAACCATTTGGCGTGGGGCGAATTCCATTCGAGAACCTTGTCCCACTTTTTGAACCAGTGGAGGTTCTCGGCCATTTTTGCCCAGAACTGTTCGGGGTGGTCGATCGATTCGCGATAGAGACGGTCGTATTCCTCGCGCGACTTGATGTTGGCGCGCCGCGAAAACTCCGCCGGTGGCGAGAAGAGTCGATTTTCCTGCATCGAAGATTCGATGCCGCCCGACGAATCAGCCATGAGCAATACTCCTGAAAGGCGTGCGTCGGGAGTATAGCGGATTGTGGTGGAATGCTGAATGGGTGAGGAAATGTCGAGTGCTGAGTGCTGAGTGCTGAATGCTGAGTGCTGAATGAGTTTAGACGGGGTTGGCGCTGGGAGCGGATTTGAGTGGAGGGGTGATGTGGCTGCCGCATTCGGGGCAGCGGGTTGGGGTGGCGCGGAGGTCGTAGCCGCAGTGAGGACAGAGGTTGGGGTCAACGGGCATCGCCTGGCGAATACGGCGAATGGCGTCGATCGTGAGGGGGAGAAACAGGAGAGCGAAGATCAGCCAGAAGTGAGATGACCCATACCACGTATCAGCGGGTCCGCGTCGCGATGCGCTGGCCCATCCATAGGATTGATACGCGACGGGGCCGAAATGGGAACGAGCGGTTCGTATCCGTCGCAATGAATTGCCGGTCGGCTCGGATAGAAACACGTCGATGTTGTCGTATGGACCGAAGCGCGGAACGTCACTGAAGGCGCGGACCTGAAAGTGGTCGGTGGTTAAGTAATTGAGTTTCATGTACCCGATCACCAGCCGGCCTTCGGTGCTCACGAGCTTGATCGCGTGATTGCCGTACGCATAGGTGATGATTTGAGGCGCGGTGTAACTCCGCGCCCAAAGAATGGCCCAGACAATGCAGGCGATCACCGCAAATCGTTTGGACAGCACGGCCAGCCGACACTACATAACGGATTAGTTTACCCGGCACGGGCGCGCCGAACAGTTCCGAACAGTTCCGAACAGTTTTTCGGGTCCGCATTGTCATTATCTTGCTCTTTGAGGGAGAGGCACGAAGGCACTGTGGCACGAACCCTTCGACTGAGCTCAGGGCAGGTGGGGGGGGCGCTGCGCGGCGGGAAGTGTGGGCGTGGGGGAGAACACAAGGGGTGGTGGAGGGGGTTGGGGTGGAGCGGGTGAGTTTTGGACATGCTGGCGCGCGCGTGGTTTTTGGGCGTGCGGCTAATGGGTGTGATGGCCGGGGGTTATGGGGAGTGCCGGAAATGATGAGCGCGCCAGGGTGGAAGTCAAAAACAAGGACTTACGTTTGAAATTCGAATGACGAAATTCGAATGACGAATCAAATCCGAAAATCGAATGACAGAATAACGAAACGAGAGAGGCCGCACCCGCGGTGACTCCGTGGTCTTTTGGGGACGTGCATTGCGAGTCCAGTGATTACATTTAAATGGGGAAGCGAGTCGGGAGCTGGAAGGATGCCGCTCTCTTTGAGTGGTGACGAAAGCGGGATGTGGAGGACGCGTTTTGTATTGTGACTGTAGCGTATTCAATTACTTAAGTGAAGCTCGCGGAAATTCAGGGTTGTCCCGTTTTAGTCCTCCCAAGGGAATTCAGGGTTGTCCCGGTTTTCGCGTTCCGGTTTTCGCGTTCGTTGCGACCCGCCGTTGTTCACGGTGCGGTTATGACCTCAGCGGCAACATTAGTGGAGTCTGCCCTGAATGTGGCACGGCCATCGATACCGGAGCGGTGCCACAAAACTAAAGAAGACCTGGGCTTCCGCCCGCGGCTATCAACGGCGTGCTCAAATGCGCGAGTGAGTGGAGTGGAATTGGATTCGATGCAATGGCGGCGCGTCGAGAAGCCGGGGCGGTGCTTCGATGAGTACATCGAAGCTGTGCCCCGGCGTGGGGGTTGGTTGGTGT
>DAIRGS010000031.1:0-38073 GCA_036794395.1 Tepidisphaeraceae bacterium
CGGGGGCGGGGGACGCGGCGGCAGGGGGGGCGGAGGCGGCCGGGCAGGTGGCGGGCGAGGCGCCGGCGCTGAGGGCACGCGCGGAAACGAGAATTCCGCCGGCAGCGATTCCAATCCCGATCGCCAACTTCCCACCGCGGCCGATCTTCCCGCCGCCGATCGAAATATTCCCGAGGAATTCCGCAATCGGCGCGGCTCGATCACCCCCGCACGCACGATTCCGCAGATTCGAAAATTCATCGAGCAGGGCGGTACAGTCCTGACCATCGGAAGTTCAACCAGCCTCGCTTACCAGCTTGGCCTCCCCCTCACCAACCACCTGATCGACAAAGGCACCGACGGCAAAACCCACACGCTCTCCCGCGATAAATTCTACGTGCCCGGCTCGATCCTCACCGTCAAACTCGATCCCGCCGAACCTCTCACCTGGGGCGAAGGTGGGAACGTCGACGTCATGTTCGCCGCCAACAGCCCGGTCTTCGATCTCCCGACTAATGATGATGCCAAAACCATCCGCCGGGTTGCCTGGTACGATCGCAAGCAACCCCTCCACAGTGGTTGGGCCTGGGGCCAGGAACACCTCGAAGGCGGCGTCGCGATCGCTGAGGCCCGAGTCGGCAAAGGCTCGCTAATCCTTTACGGCCCCGAGATCCTCTTCCGTGGCCAGCCACACGGCACTTTCAAGCTGTTATTTAATGGAATCTTCACCGCCGCGCAACCGGCGATAGGCCAATGATTGCCGAACGCGTGATGCTGACCGGCACTGTGATGGTCACGGCGGTGGCAGCACGGCGTCTGCGGCCCGGATCAGCCGGTCGAGGAGACGAACCGCTATATACGAGCGCCGGTCATAGCGAAGGGCCTTCACGATTGGGAATGGGTGTGAGACCGGCGCGATCCAAGACGCGTCATCAGTATCATAATCGGCCCGCGCCTGTTCCGCATAAGCGCGGGCCTTAGTTGCCATAGTGAACCTTCTGCGCCAAGTTCAGGTCGCCCCAACTCCGGTTGAGCTTCAAGTTTCCCTGGCGAAGTTCCACCCATTCAGCGGGAGTGACTTGGACGATTTCCGAGTGAAAAGGGAAGTTCTTCGCAGGTCCCATTGGGAAGACCGGCACGACGCGCTCTATGCCGCCCGCCGGCGCGGGCCGCTCAACACCGCCTTCGGGAAAAGCGTCACTGACCTCGATCAGCCGAACGACACGCTGCTGGGGGTCGGGCAGATGGTAGATCTCCACCGGATCAGGCCCCGAGGCGTGCGCGACCGCTAAGGCGCGTACCGCGCGCTCGTAGGTCTTTGGCACGGCATCGAGAGCCGCTGACGTTGCATCCATCGCTTGATCGCTCATATGTTGCATTATAGCTTTAGTCTTTGCCCGCGGTCGGCAGAATTGAATGGCAATATCGAAGCGGGAAAGGGAGTTGGTCACACGGGAAACCGGCGGGGGAAATCGGCCCAAGGAAAACGGCCTAGAGCGCCGCAGCAGATCAACATGATACCAGTAGTACGTCCGCCGAACGCCGAGCTGAGTCGCAGGGCCGAGACAGGCGCTCTTCCCGCCCTCGCGTCCTTCTCATTTTCACCCCGGTGGAGCGGGGCGCCGGGGCGTTCGGGGGCGGGTTCTTGGGGAGGTCAAAGGATCGAATAGGTGGATGTCACCTTTGTATGTCCACCTTTGTATGTCCCTCTTCAAGCCACTGTCGTAAGGTGTCTACATCGATCTTTCGCATTCGATCCTCGCACTCATCACCAATGTCGTTCACTGCGCCGCCCCGACCTCGGCGGGAAGCCCGCGCGCCTTCCAGTCCGGAAATCCACTCTCAAGGCGCGCCGCCCGGAAGCCGGCGGACCGCAAGGCCGCCACCGCCTCGTGCGCAAAGACGCAGTAAGGTCCCCGGCAATAGGCCACAATCTCCGAACCCTTCGGGACGTCGCTGAGGCGTTTCTTCAACTCAGGGATCGGGATGTTCCGCGCCCCGCGAATGTGACCGGCGTCGTATTCCCGCCGGGGCCGAACGTCGAGCACTAGCGTTGCGGGGTCACCGAGCCGGCGCCGCAGTTCGGCGACGGAAACCACTTCGAGTTCGTCACGCCGCCCCAAATAGTCGGCGACGAGACGATCCACCTCCGCCAGACGCGAAGTTCCCAGATCGCGGATGTTGCGCCACACTGCAAACACCTGCTCGTCTGCAAGGCAGTAATATGAAAATGTGCCGCTGCGGCGAACCGATACGAGCTGCGCGCCACGCAGTACCTGCAGGTGTTGCGACACGTTCGCCATCGGCTGGCCGAGTTCCTCGGACAGTTCCTCGACCGAACGCTCGCCCTGCGCCAGCAGTTCGATTAGCTGCAGACGGTGAGGGTTTCCCAGGGCTTTGCCGATCCGAGCAAATTCGCCGAACAGCGCCGATTTGAATTCCGCTTTGTTCATTCTTCACCACGCTTTCCATAACACGGACATTCCCCGTCGGGCCACGAGTTGTCGATCCATTGCACTACCGGCTCACAGACCCTTTTTCCGACGGGTATCCCGCAGCGATCCAATCCTTTTGAAGGTTGTGGGGCAGATACAGGGCGCGAACGTTCGTGAAGCCAAGCTCTTTAAGGGTGCTAAATCCCGGCCGAACGTTGGGGCAGTCCTTCCAAGGGCAGCAGCCGCAGTACACAACAATGGCCCGATCGTGGGGCACCTTTTCCACCGCAGCCTTGAGGGCCTGAACGCCTTCGGGCGTCGAGTCAGGGCCGATGAACTGCGCGCCCTGAACATGCCCCTTTTTGAAGACGGCCGCCGGGCTGACCGACAACACTAGCGGACGAACCTCGTCCCGTTCCGACAGCGCCTTCGCCAACTCCTCGGGCGTTATGACCTGCGCAACTGTCCAAGGGTCCGAAGGCTGAACGGCGTCCGCCTTTGCGGCGTTCCGCGGGTCGTCTTGCGGGTTCACATAATTGATGACCCAGGGGCCGAAGCCGTGGAACTGGACGACGGTTTCACCGGTTGCCCAAGCCACATGAACCATGCCGGCCGGCCAGTAGCCGAACGACCCTGCCGGGAGTGTCTTGAAGTTTCCGGGCTTTTGCGCTTCGGCGACCGTCTCATGCATGGCGATGTTGAATGTGCCCTGGATTACGGTGACGCGCTCGGCCCGCGGGTGTGTGTGTGGCTTGACAATGAAGCCGTCGGGGACCTTCACGCGAAACACAAACGGTCCCGCTTTGCCGGGATCGCCTTCAAGCACCGCGATCTGCGCGCCTTTGCCCAGCGACGCAGGTCCGTCCTTCCAGACGATGTCGGAAGGGGAATAGGTCTGAAACTCCCGCTTCTCCGCTTCTCCGCTGACCTGCGCACCAACGTCAGCGCCGACCGCATTGCCCGTGCCACTATTCTCGGACGGACGCGTCTGCGCCAAGCCAGTGGCCGCCATCGACATGACCAAAAACGACAAAACGAATGTTTTTCGCATCATTGCACCTACTCCTTGCGAACCAACCGAAGACATCGGCGACGGCGAACACAATGATCCTCGCACGCCCTACATGACTATGCTCAAGTATTCAATATAGTTATTGATTATTATCGAGTCAAGCCTTGACTTCGTTCATTTTCTGTTCTTCAATTGATTTATTGAACGCGGTACCGACACGGGCTCCGTGCTGAGTGATCGGCCGGTCAATTCCGCGGCCGATGGAGTGTGTTGATCATGAAGACGCGCGAGAGCGGCATGCCTGACGAGAGTCTGTGGGAGAGTTTCTTCTCGCCCGACACGATGCTTCGAAAACTTGGCCTCCGCCCCGACAGTGGCGACGTTGTCGATTTTGGCTGCGGCTACGGCACCTTCGCGATTCCCGCCGCGAGAATTGTCCGTTCCACGGTACACGCGTTGGATGTCGATCCGGAAATGATTACTGTCACGGGAGAACACGCCCGAGCCGAAGGCTTGAGCAACGTCCGCGCGACGCTCCGCGACTTCATCGCCGCCGGTTCCGGCCTGCCTCCCTCAAGCGCTGACTACGTGATGCTGTTCAACATCCTGCACTGTGAGCAGCCGGACGTTCTCATTCGGGAGGCGTCCAGAGTGCTCAAAGTCGGCGGGCAACTCGCGATCATCCATTGGCGGCCCGATCCTACCACACCACGAGGGCCGAGCCTGGCGATCCGTCCGCAGCCCGAGCGGTGCCGGGAATGGGCGGAGCAGGCCGGGTTCGAGCGTGCCATCTCTGGCATCCTTGATCTACCGCCATATCACTACGGGCTTTTGCTCACCAACACGAAGAGATTGTCCGCCCCCTCACCCGACGGGAGGGGTATGCGTCGATGAACAGGGCCACGCCACGTCTCGCGGACGCAGCGCCCATCCTCGACCAGGACCGTGCGGCGTCTCACGATGTTGGTGCCGGGCCGGTACTAGATTCTTGCGTCTCCCACGCTGATTGAAACGCTTCCGCCTAATGATAAGCTATTGAGACTCGATCTCAACGGAGTCTATCTTGCAGCCATTATCCCTACGTCAACACGTCACGCGATTTATGCCCCAGTTCGCGGTGGTCGGTACGCTTCTGATTGCGGCGGTGATCGTCTGGCAAGCTGTAGCATGGCGCGGAGCACCCGATCCAACAGTAGAAGGTTTAAGCCCGCTCGCGGTCGTAATGAACACCGGCATCCTCGTCTTCCGAGAGGGCTTGGAGGCGGTGTTGGTTCTCGCGGCCCTGACCGCGAGCCTAACGCGGACGGGGACCAGTCATTGGAAGCCGGTCGCTCTAGGCGCGGCGTTGTCGTTCGCAGCCTCCATCGCCACCTGGTTTGTCGTCGTCGCCATCATTTCATCGATAGACGCGCCGGCGCTTCACGTGCAGGCGGTCACAGGGTTCCTCGCCATCATCGTCCTGCTGGTCATCATGAACTGGTTCTTCCACAAGGTTTACTGGACCGGATGGATACAACACCACAACCGGCGAAAGCAAAATCTCCTGCAAGCGGCGGCCGCCGGGCGGACGGTGTTCCGCGGCCTCGTCCTCCTTGGCTTCACGGCCGTTTACCGCGAAGGGTTTGAGGTCGTCCTGTTCCTGCAATCCATCCGACTACGTGCCGGGAACGGCACCATCCTTCAGGGGGTCACGATCGGCCTCATTCTCACCGGCGTGGTGGCGTTTCTAACGTTCGTTGCGCACCGTCGGCTGCCGTACAAGAAGATGCTCGTCCTCACGGGCGTCATGCTCGGTGCCGTCCTTCTTGTGATGGTCGGCGAGCAGGTGCAGGAGATGCAGCAGGCGGGATGGATCTCTGCGACCACGATATCGCTGAACATTCCCGCCTGGGTCGGCACGTGGTTCGCCGTGTTTCCGAACGTGGAGGGCATCGCGTCGCAAATCGCGGCAGGTGTTCTAGTCGTCGGTTCCTACTTCCTGGCCCGGCGAACTTGCATCAAAAAGGCCGGAGGCGCTGACGCACAACCGGCCACGATCTGCGTAGTACCCGATTGCTCCGGGTGTCAGAGCCAGCTTCCCGAAGGCTGTTAAGGTGAAGGCTGTTAAGGTGACATCCACCATTTACTCAACAATCTGCCATTTGACACCCTCCTGCCATGCCCCGCATCTCCTGCTCGGCCGCGGGCCGGCTCTCGGTGCCCGGTCAGGAAATACTAAGACATGCGAACCCCGTCGGCGCACCTCTTGAGCGACGCAGCGGGAAACCCGAATTCCTGATAGGATATGACCATTCGGCGAACGGCTTCGGCTGACTGATGGACTACCCATGCGATTTCGACTGACAGCGTTCCTGCTGCTCGCGAGTGTCTCCATACCGGCCTGCGCTGCCGACGATGTCTTGCCGGCCCGGATGGACCACGCGCCCAACCAACCCTATTCGCCCGAGGAAGCGCGTCAGAAGATGACGGTTCCATCTGGCTTTCATGTGGATCTGGTCGCCAGCGAGCCCGAGATCATCAACCCTATCGCGATGGCGTTTGATGATCGCGGGCGGATCTGGGTTACGCAGAGCGTCGAGTATCCCCGCAAATCCGCCGGGCCCGGGCGCGACATGATCAAGATCATTGATGGTGTGGACGATGCGGGCCGTGCCACGAAGGTTACCACTTTTGTGAATGATCTGAACATTCCAACCGGCATTGCGGTGGGGTATGGCGGTGTCTGGGTGCTGAATTCTCCGGACTTGCTGTTCTACCGCGAAAAGGATGGCAAACCGATCAGTCGCGAGGTCGTGATCAGCGGCTTTGGCCGCACGGATTTCCACGAGTTGCCAAGCTCCCTCACCTGGGGCCCCGACGGCTGGCTTTACGGGCTCAATGGCGTTTTCAATCAAAGCCATGTCGTTGACAAAGATGGCAAACGCCACGACTTCACCGCCGCGATGTGGCGAATCCATCCGCGCACGCGTGAGTTTCAGGTGTTCGCGCAGGGCACGAGCAATCCGTTCGGAATCATCTGGGACGCCGAGGGCAGCGCGATCGTCGAAGTCTGCCACTGGGCGACCGATCACCTGTTCCACTTCGTCGAGACCGGGTACTACCTCCAGCAGGCAGGCATCTATCCACCCTTCACCATCAAGCTCGGCTCCATCACCGATCATGGTCACCAGAAAACGGCATACTGCGGCATCGCCCGGCTCAGCACCGATCAATTCCCGCCGGCCTATCGGGAGCGCGTCTGCGTCGGAAATCTTCACGGCGACTGCATCAATGTCGATAACCTTCAACGCGACGGCTCAACGTACCTTTCAAAAGCCGAGCCCGATCTACTCACATCACACGATGACTGGTTCATGCCCGTAAGCCTCAAGGTGGGCCCGGACGGCTGCCTCTATATTCTCGACTGGTACGATCGATATCACTGTTCGCAGGATGCGATCCGCGATCCCGCCGGCGTGGACCGTCTCAAGGGCCGCATCTACCGGCTCCACTACGGCGATGCCCCCAAACAAACCCGATTCGACCTGAATGCCCAGAACAATGCGCAGCTCACCGCGCTCCTGGGCAGCCCGAACATTTTCTTCCGCGAGTCGGCCCAGCGCATGCTGACCGAGCGGCTCGCGGCCGACCCTCAAGATCGCGCCGCCGATCGGAAACCGCTTCAAGACCTTGCGCTAAGCGCTGCATCCCCGCGCGCGGCCCGTCTGCACGCTTACTGGACGCTGATCGGAAGCGGGCCTCTCGACCCGGCATTTTTGAAGAAAGCTCTGGCAGAGTCCGACCCCGCGTTTCGCGCCTGGGCTGTCCGCGCGGCGGGCAACGCCGGGTCCGTCACGCCCGAGATCTCGCAGGCCATCAGCGCGCTGGCACAAGATCCATCTCCCGACGTCCAGCTTCAAGTCGCCATTGCCGCGACAAAGATAAAAGGTTTCGATGCGCTGCCGGTCCTGGCGCGTGTCCTACAGCATTGCGGGCATGACAAGCTGATCCCGGCCATCGTCTGGGCCAACCTCCATCCGCTTCTGGAAACCGACTCTGCGCGCCTGGTGGCGCTCTTGAAGGCAGATCCGTCGAGTCCTCCGCCGCCGGGCGTTTCAGGTCTTCTTTCCCTTGCTGCCGATCGCATTCTCAGCGCCCGCGCGCCCGACGTCGCATCTGTTGCGTCGCTTCTTGAATATGCGCTGAAGACCGGTTCGCCCGCCGCTCCGCAATGTGTCGCCGCCATCGCAGCAAAGGTGGACGGACTCGGGGCCGATACTGCGGGTGCTCTCAAACAGCGGCTCACGCCATTGATCGAATCCATCCTCGGTCGCAGGCAATCGACGCCGTTGGAATTAAGCGTCCAGCTTTTGGCCGCACGGCTTCATGTCGGAACCCTCGACGCCGCTGACGTTCGCCGCAAATTTGTTTCGCCGGCAGAGGCAGAATCCACTCGACTTCAGGCGCTCGACGCGCTGATCGCATTTAATGACCGTCCACTGTTGGATGTCTTGCCGGATGTTCTGGCTTCGGCCTCCCCTGACTTTACGACCAAAATATTCGCCGCTCTGGGACGCGTGGAAACCCCTAGGCTCGGTGAGGTGCTCCTGGCGCAATACCCGAAGCTCGCGCCGCAGCTCCAACCGCTCGCTATCGACCTGATCATGCAGCGCGAGCCCTGGGCCGCCAAACTCCTGGGCGCCGTTTTGAAGGGCACGCTCCCCAAATCCGTCCTGAACGCCAACGACCTCCGCAAAATCATGGACAGCGATGATCGCGAAGCCATCTGGGCGGTGGAGAAGGCCTATGGCCAGGTGCGCGAACAGCGCAACCCGCAGCGCGAGCAAGTCGTCGCCGAGATGGGCGAGTTCCTCCGCAAAAACCCCGGCAACGCCCTGGCCGGCCAGCGCGTCTTCAACAACCTCTGCGCGCAGTGTCACACGATCTATGGCCAGGGGGCCAAAATCGGCCCGGACATTACCGCCAACGGCCGGTCGAACTTCGACCAGCTTCTCTCCAACGTCTTTGACCCCAGCCTGGTGATCGGCCCCGGGTACCAGGTCGTTACTGTCGTCACCACCGATGGGCGGAACCTCACCGGCCTGCTGGCCGAGGATAACGAGCAGCGGGTCGTCATCCGCATTCCCGGCGGCAGCGAGGAAACCGTCGCGCGGAGCCAGGTGAAATATACGCGCCCCAGCAAGCTCTCCATGATGCCCGAGGGCATCGAGACGCTGCTGAGCCGGACGGACCTTTCGGATCTCTTCGCGTTTCTCTCGCTCGACAAGCCTCCGCAGGATCACACCGCGCGACCCATTTCCGGCGCGCCGGCAATCTCCGCCACCCAGCCAGCGCAATCCAACGCACGCCTGAAGCTCGAGCGCACCGACGCTCAACTTTCGATCAAGTCGCGCCTGCCCGGCCAGGAAAACTGGACCGATCTGGCAACGTATATCACCGACCCAAATCTGCGCCCGTATTTCCATCCCTTTCACGATCCCACTGGCAGCGTCGTTCTCACCGAGGACAAGCCCGCCGACCATCCCTGGCAGCACGGCATCTTCACCGGGTTCCATCAAGTCAATGGCCAGAACTACTGGAAGGAAGATCAGGGCCGCCAGCACTTCGTGAGGCTTCTGGATGTTGATGAGACGCCCGACCATATCTCATGGCGCGCACTGGTAAACCTTGTCGATCCCGGCGGCAAGATCGTGCTCGACGAAGAAGACTCCATCACCATCCACGCCCCGGAATCCGCGGGTGCCTGCCTGGTTGATTTCGGCATCCTGCTTCGCGCCAGGGAGCAGGATGTTCACTTTGGCAAGTATTTCGTCGGCGGGCTTTCCGTCCGCATGCCTTGGGACAAAACCAATCCGCGCCAGACCCACCTTAACTCCGAGGGCATCCATGGACGGGACTGCGAACAGAAACGCGCGTCGTGGTGTACGGTTGAGCGACCGTTCGGCGATGAGATCTACGGGGTTGCGATCTTCGACCACCCGTCTAACCCCGGCTACCCCTCGATCTGGCGTGCTGACGAACAAGGCCTGATCAACCCCAATGTGTCGGGTCTGGCCGATTGGAATCTCCAGGCGCATGAGCAGAAGTCATTTCGTTATCAGATTCTCCTGTACCACGGCGCCGCCGCCCGTCTAGCGATGGAGGCACGGGCCGCAGTGTTCAAACGACAATGATCGTCCCACGCAGCTTGCTGCATTCTCCCGTAGCGATCAAAATACCCTCCTCGCCCACTGACAAGGAGATGAAGCCATCCGCCATCGCATCACCCGTTTTTGGTTCGCCGTTCTCTCACTCTTGTTCGTCGCCAACCTGAAGGCGGCGTCGCCCGCGGTCGAGGCGCCGCGCGTGTTTCAATTCGAGCCGGCCGCACTGGTTCGGGCGCGATCATTGGCTAAGGCCAATGATGCGTCAGTGTCGACCGCGATTGCCCAGATACGAGCGGATGCCGACAAGGCCTTGAACGGCGGGCCTTACTCGGTCACGCAGAAGAAACATCCGCTCCCCGGCGGTGATCCGCACGACTATGTCTCACTCGCCCCATACTTCTGGCCCGACCCGGCCAAGTCGGATGGCATACCATACATCAATCGCGACGGCCGCCGCAATCCCGAGATTCGCGAGTACGACGCCACCCCGTTTGGCGACATGTCCAGCCATTCCAACCATCTCGCGCTGGGCTACTACTTCACGAACGATGAGAAATACGCGGACCGAGCCGCGTTGATTCTTCGCACCTGGTTCATCGATCCCGCCACGCGAATGAACCCCAATCTCGATCATGCCCAGATCATTAAAGGCAAAGACAACGGTCGCCCTACGGGAATCATCGAATCCCTCCGGCTTCTCCCAGTAATCGATGCCGTGGGGCTGTTGCAGGGCGCCAAAGCCTGGACCGCCGATGATCAGAAGGGCGTTGAGTCCTGGTTTCGCGATTACCAGCGATGGATGCTCGAAAGCAAGAACGGCAAAGGCGAGGGCAACGCACACAACAATCACGGCTGCTGGTACGACGTGCAAGTCGTCACCTTTGCTTTGTTTCTGAACGACCCAACCACGGCCCGCCGCGTGGTCGAGGCGGCCAGGGATCGCCGCATTGCCCCGCAGATCGAGCCCGATGGCTCCATGCCCCTCGAAATACGTCGAGCCAACTCATTTCATTACAGCATTTATAATGTGCAGGCCCTGACCGCCCTGGCGGATCTGGGCCGACGCGTGGATGTGGACCTCTGGCATTTTCAAACCGCCGATCATCGCAGCATCCCCGCCGCCCTGGATTTTCTCCTGCCGTTTGCGACCGGCCGGCAGAAGTGGTCGCATCCTGAGATCGGAACGCTTTCGCCCTCGGGTCTGTTGATTCCCGTCCGGCGGGCAGCCAGCGGTCTGAACGATCCCAAGTACGAAACCGCCGCACAGACAATTCTTAAAACCGATGGTTCGGAAAAGGATTCGCTCCTGCATCCAGCCCGCGCATCGCAATGAACACGGGCCCTTCCCCGGAATCATCGCCACAGTTTGCGCGGGCCATTGGCCTTCGCTCGGCGGTCGCCATCAACATGACCCAGATGTGCGGGATCGGCCCGTTCGTGACGATTCCATTGATGGTCGGCGCGATGGGCGGGCCGCAGGCGATTTTCGCGTGGCTCATCGGGGCCGCGCTGGCGATGGCCGATGGCCTTGTGTGGGCGGAACTGGGCGCTGCGATGCCCGGAGCGGGCGGCACCTATCTTTACCTTCGCGAGGCATTTCAGTATCGCACGGGCCGGCTCATGCCGTTCCTGTTCGTCTGGACGATTATCCTGGCCATCCCCCTGATTATGTCCACGGGCGTGATCGGCATCGTGCAATACATGGGGTATTACTTTCCGAGCTTAACGGATACGAGCGGGAATACCGGAGCAGTGTTTCATGATCTGTTCACAGCGGCATCCCTCAAGACCGCGGGCATTTCGCTAGCCGTGGTAATTCTCGTCATCGCGACGCTTTACCGCGGGATTGCCGCCGTCGGCAGACTCGCGGATCTGTTTTTTGTGGTGATGCTGGTCACGGTTGGCGCGATGATCGTCGCCTGCCTGACCCACTTCAATCCAAAGCTTGCTTTTACATTTGCACCCGGGGCGCTTCGATGGGGCGGCGCGTTCTGGCTCGGGCTCGGACAGGGCCTGATTTACGCGATCTATGATTACATGGGCTACAATACGACCGCATCCATTGGCCAGGAGATCCGTAATCCTGGGTTTGTCATCCCACGCTCCATCATTTATTCCGTTCTGGGAATCATGGCGATCTACCTGGTGATGAATGTGGGAGTCCTGGGCGTGGTTCCGTGGAAAGACGTCGCGGCGTCCACATCGGTCGGTTCACTGGTCATGGAGCGCACGTGGGGCCGCGGCGCGGCGTTGGTGTTCACGGCGTTCGTGATCGTGACCGGCTTCGCTTCGATCCTGGCCGGGCTGCTCGGCGCGTCGCGCCTGCCGTACAACGCGGCCAAGGATCGCCTCTTTTTCTCAGTCTTTGCCCGGCTGCACTCTCGCCACCAGTTTCCCCATGTCGCCCTGCTGGTTATGGGCGTGCTGACGGCAATCGCTTCGTTCTTTCCACTGGATCAGGTCATCAAGATGCTCACCGCAGCGGTGGTGCTGATTCAAGGGGTCGCGCAGATCGTCGCGCTTTTCGTACTGCGCCGCCGGCAACCCGCGCTGCGGCGGCCGTACCGAATGGCGCTGTATCCGCTCCCCGCCATTCTCGCGCTGCTGGGCTGGGTGTTCGCATACTACTGGTCCGGATGGCAGGTGATCCTGCTTTCGCTAGCGTGGCTCGGATTGGGGGTGATCGCATTTCTCGTATGGGCTTACGTCGAGCGAACCTGGCCATTTGGTCCGGTCGAAATCCGCGAGACGTTTCTCCCCGCGAGCGCTGACGAGCCAATTGAGAGCTGAACCTCATGGTAGGGAGGGGGTTTCTTCCAGGGCCCAAAAGATGCTCGAATAACCACAGAAAGAGTCTCACCCTTGGCATCCGGCAGAACTTTATCCTCCGATGCTTCGTTTTCCCGATAGACATCTCATGGGACTTTGTTCGCGTCGCCGCAAGAAACTGCTTGTACTTTTTCTGCTTCTGATTCCAAATCTTGCCGCACAGACTGAGCCCACGGTTGGTGGGATTGCGCTTGATCCTTCGCTGCACGTGCGGCGACGGACCCCCTCGCTGCATTCGATTATCGCGCGTTCGAAGCCAACGGCGGTCTGGTCTGACACCGACATGTTGTGGATCGATCGGGATACGTCAGGACATCCACTTTTTGCCCTTAACCACGCTTATCAACTTGACACCGCCGACGCGCACGGATCGTGGGCACTTTTTGATGCCGATCCCGGCTACGTCGCGGCTGGATTTGTCGATTACACCCGCGAGGTCACTCCCGGCCGGGTTCTGGCGACCGATCACTACCGCGGAGCGGTCTATCTACTGGAGTGGACATCGCATCACTCGACCGGAGCCGGGCCGATCGATTCGACCCGTCACGTATTCGTGCTGCACACGCCCGCGAACCAATGGCGTCTGATCGGCGAGGGCCCGGGCTCGGCCGATGCACGCTCCGAAAACAAGCAAACCACAACCACCACCCGCTACGAGGTGCAGTGGACGAAAGATCCCGCTGCTCCGGTCATCATTCGCGCATCGCGACTGACTCGGATCGTTTTTCACTCCGAAGTTCAGCAGGCTGCCTTCGACTCCAATCACGATTTCATCCTGCGCGGCGCCCTCCCCGCTCGATTTCAGACCGCTTCGGATGATTATCTCATAGCCGCGTACGCCGATACGCCGCGCGAGCTCGCCCTGCGCCTGGCCACGTGCGGCACGTTTTATCCACTGGAACGCACCGCAAGCCTCCGCGACAAAATGCTCAAAAGCGTGAGTGATTCACTCGCCGTACTTAACCCCCAGCTTCCCCGCCGACTCCGTCCCGGCTCGCATATCACCCTCCCCGATCTCAGTTCGCTTTGGGACAATGCCAATCACGCGGCTGGGGTTCGCAATCATCCGTCTCATTAACTGCGGATTAAAACGCTCCGGGCCTTTCATCACCGCGTGCTCAAGCGCGCCGACTTCTCGCGTTGAACTAATCAACCGTGCGCGATTCCGCGCCATTGCATTTAAGTGGCACGGGCCTTCCAGGCCGTGATCGAGGACGCTTTGGGGCCGGCGCCGGGTGAGATGTGGGAAAACCAACTTACCGGAACCAGGCATTTTCTGGCGGCCAATTCAGAAGGTTGTCCAACTGTCGAAACTTGGTTTTCCCTGATCGGACCCGTCGCCGATCGTCACCTCCCTCGATCATGGGCTGTCTTCGACCCTGAGGCTCTCTTCGAGCCTGAGCCTCAGAGCCGAAGGCAGACCCGAAGGGGAAGCCCCATGCCACGAAAGGCGCGAAATCGCGCACGGTCATTTAGCAGTTGGGCAAAGGCATTTCGGCTCTTCAACGCCCGCTCATCCAGGCGGTTAGTCTGGATAGGGATGTCGGCGGTACAATCGCCTCCAGTTCAAATCAGGAGAGTCCTATGCCGCGGTCTTCTTTTGCCACGATGTTAAAGCCGGTGATGGTGGGGCTCGCGGGATGCTGTTTGGCCGTTTTATTTGCCGCTGTCCCCAACACTCCCGATTCATCCGGGCCGCTACAACTGAGCGCACGCCATCGCTCCTCGACCCAGGATGCGCCGGTGACGGAGTCGGTTTCATTCGACCCGCAACAGACGGCCCTGGTGATCTGCGACATGTGGGATAAACATTGGTGCAAGTCCGCCACCCGGCGCGTCGCTGAGATGGCTCCCCACATCAACGATCTGGCCAACACCCTCCGTGCCCGCGGCGTCCTCATCATTCACTGCCCCAGCGACACGATGGGCTATTATAAAGACTTCCCCGGCCGCAAACTCGCCCAGGCCGCCCCGAAAGTCGAAACACAAATCCCTCTCCAAAACTGGTGCAACCTCCAAACCGATCGCGAATCCAAACTCCCCATCGATGACTCCGACGGCGGCTGCCCCGACGAACCCCAGTGCAAGCAGGGCAAAGCCTGGTCACACCAGATCGACACCATCGAGATCAAGCCCGGCGACGCCATCACCGATAACGCCGAGGCGTTTTACCTCATGAAGCAGCGCGGCATCACCAACGTCCTGGTCTGCGGCGTCCACGAAAACATGTGCGTCCTGGGCCGCCCCTTCTCCATCCGCCAGATGGTCCGCCAGGGCCAGCACGTTCTCCTCGTCCGAGATCTGACCGACACGATGTACAACCCGCGGATGAAGCCGTTTGTCAGCCATTTCGATGGGACGGATTTGATGACGGCTCACATTGAGAAATATTGGTGTCCATCGATCACCAGCGATCAAATCGTAGGGGGCAAGGCGCTGCGGTTTGCGGAGGATATGCGGGTAGGGGAGTAGTCCCCGCTCACACTGAGCGGTCAAATGTGCTCGAGTCCGAAGGACCTATTGCTTGATTTCTGATGAGCTTGGCAGGGCGTTAATGGCCGTGTCAATTCGCCCCGCTAGATCACCGGCGTTGGTGGGTGTTCCCTCGGCGCCGGCCTGAATCGAAATATGCTTGGAGATTACCCCTTGAATGACCGGGGCCGTCAGCAGCTGGCCGTCAAGAACGATGGCAAGCTGCCGACCCGTGTGGGCAGCAGAAAGCTTCGCAAACATAGCCGCACCCGCGTCAGTGGCTGTCAGCGAAACACTTGGATGGGCCATTTCAAGATCTGAGTACGATGGACCCACTTCAGCAATTGCTGTTTCGTCCAAAAGCACGTCACGAAGTACGGGAACCTTCGGTGCGTTCAGAGGCAGGCTTGGGTCGGTAAGAAGGTCGACAGTATTCGGGTCGTACACGCCCTTTGCGATGAGCCGAAAAGCCAGACGACGAACTCCGGGCTTGGTGGAAGCCTTTGGAATGTCTCGTTTGGGTATGATCGTCAAATTACTAATCGTATTATCCGGGTCTTTTGCATTCTTGCTCGCATAGGTAATCATGAACCCGAGCGATGGATATTCGGATTCATACGGACCAGAACTGTTGGACATCTGCGGAGGGCCAATTCTCTTTTCCACATCAACTCTACGATCAGTCATTTTAATGCTGGCGGGAAGATCACCCTGGTATTCTTCGAATTCGGCCAATCCCTTGCCGTACAGAAATACCGCACCGATCTTATGATTGGATTTTTTGAAGCTAAACGAGACACCCGCTTGGGGGCAATTGATGTACGACCCAAATCGCATTTCCAATTTCTGTGGCGCCACCGGCAGCTTCGCGAGGAGTTTCAAGAGAACTGGCGAGTCAGCCGGCTCACCAATCACCGCTCGGAGCTCTTCAACGGTTGGTTTGAACGCTGTCGCTACGTCGGTCGCGATTACAGATCCGGCAGCAAGCGGCGCGCAGATCAACAAAGCCAAAATTAGTTTGGACCAAACCGGACTATTCGTGAACATGTTTAGTTTCCCCTTTTTAAGCCGATTGTGAAACCGTTTCCCTTACCTCCGCGTCCGACGCATTGGCACGAAGGATCTCAGCCTCGCGATCATAACATGCGTCGGAACCGTTCATATCCCCCAAGTCTTTGAGAAACCGGCCCAGATCATTCAAGCGGGCGCATAGGAGCAGATGCGTATTGTCCAGCGCGCGTTCGTCGATGTCGAGCGCTCGCCGGAAATGGTAACGGGCCAGGTGGTAGTCAGATTGTTGGCAATGGGGGGCGCCCAGGTATGCCGGGCTGCGGACCACGTCTGAATGATCGGCCCCGAGGGCACTCTGTCCAATCGCCGCGGCACGTTCCAATTCGGCGCGGGCGGCGTCGGTCTGGCCTTAAGTTTTAACGCAATCCCAAGACTTGTGGGGAGCGTGGCGATAAATGGATGCTGTGCCCTGCCGCGACTGCGACACAGCCTACATAAAATGATTGATGGCGCGGTAGGTAACGAAACGCCACCGGGCGGCTCCTGAAATGGAGCCGCCCGGCGGCAAATGGCTGGGAATTCGCGGTCAGTGCTTCTCGTTCGGATGCGCGCGCTGATAGTCATTCACCTGCTGGAGAACCGCGGCATTGGCCTGGTCAATTGCGTCCAAGGCGCTGGTGCGAAGACGAGCGGGATCGTCCGCCTGCCGTTCAATCACGACGCGATCATTGTGCATATACCCTTGAATGCGCTGAAGAGCCGGGTACCCGTTCTGGTTATTGAGATTCTGCTTCAAAGCATCGCGGGCGTGATCGCTCTGCACTTCCTTGGCGAGGTCGGCAGGGCTCTCATTTTGGGTTTGTGAGATCATCTGCCGGACGGTGTCACGGGCGCGGACCAACGCGTCAAGGGTCTTCTGACGGTGATTCTGTCCATCATCCGGCTGGGCGTTGGTCATATCGATTGAATGTTCAATGTGGGGAATGACATTACGCAGATCTTCCAGCCGTTTGGGTGAAGTGAGAGGAACCGTGCCCGCGGATGGATTCGCTGTCTGCGCCGGCATCGGAGCCGCGGCTGGCTGGGCTTGGGCCGCTTGGGCCTGTGCTTGAGCTTGCGCCTGGGCGGTCTGCACTTCCGGATGTGCCGCCGCGTATGCCTCTACTTCGCTCTGAAGAGGAGCGTTGGCTTGTTGAAGGAATTTCAATGCATTCGTTCGATGATTATTTTTCGCTCCAGGATCCTGAGTGAGAATCGTCGAAGCCTGATCGAGGAGGGATCGGGCCTGGGCAAGCGCCGCATACCGATCGGCTGCGGGCTGTGCTTTTTTGGCCGCGATCCGGTCGCGGGAATGCGCTTCGGCAACGCCAGTGTCCACTTCCTTGCCTTCAACATCATTAATCAGCCGCTGGGTTGCGTCCCGGGCTTTGGTAACTGTTTCGACAGTGGTCTGCCGATGAGCCTTGGAGCTCGCCGAGGGAGTTTCGGACTCAAGGATGTCAATCAACTGATCTTCATTGGACAACGCGGTCTGAAGCTGGGTGACTCGCTGCGCCTTTGTCGACTTGGGACTGTTGGCTTGCAGCGGATTCGGTGCGCGAAGTTGAATTTGGGCGTCCACAGGCGCACTGGCCAGAAATGCGATCATTCCGGCTCCCGCTATCGTCGTGGCTAAGAATTTGGATTGACGGTTCATTGGTTAGCTCCTTCTTGGGGTTATCAGTGTGCAACGTAATTGCGGCACGACCGGTCCCTTCCGCCCTTGCAAAGCCAGTACCGGCTTGAGCGTATCTTATTTCCGACTATTGCTTAATGTGGATGGGGTCGGCACCAGATATTGCGTACTCAAGCAGTACAAAACGGCTTGAAGTGTGGGGATTGCCATCTTACGCTGGAGTGATGCAGGGTGGGTGCGTTTTGGGAACGCGCGGGAGATTGCGTCATGGAACTTGAGGAAGCAGTCAAACGCATCTCGATCATTCATCGCGGGATCGTGCGGGCGCAGATTTTCCACGGTTATCGCGCCGTGCCTACATTCCTCTCCGGATTAATGGCTTTTGTGGCGTGCGCGGTTCAGGGAATTTGGCTGGACGGAGACGAAGACGATGTTCCCGCGTGCCTGATTCTCTGGGTGTCAGCCGCCGCGATCAGTGTCGCCATCGTCGCAATGGAAATGTTCATTCGATATAAGCGATCCTCATCCACCCTCGAACGCGACATGACGATCGGGTCGGCTGAGCAGTTTATTCCCACCCTTGCCGCTGGCGCTTTGCTTACGTTCGTGTTCTGGCAATTCGTGCCGCACGAGCTGCTCTGGCTGCTACCGGGACTGTGGGCGGTGATGCTGTCGATGGGCATCTTCGCATCACGCAAGATGCTTCCACCCGCCGCAACCCTGGTCGGCGCGCACTACCTGATCACCGGCCTGCTCTGCATCGCCCTTGGGCAGGACAAATCGTTCTTCCCCGCCTGGACGATGGCGCTGACATTTGGCGCCGGCCAATTCCTGGCCGCGGCCATCCTGTATTTCAGCCTCGAGCGCAAGCCGCGCGGCGGAGCGGTGCCTCCGCCGACTGCGACTGTCGGCGGCACTCAATCGGCCAAGCGCACTGGAATCGTGTAAAGCTTCCCATCGCGCAGAATCTCCACGCGATTCACCGGGTTCTTGCCATTTTCGGTGCTGAAGTATTTGCCCTGGGCGTTGTACATCATCGCAAAGGCTACGGTTTCAACCTTTTCCTTGCCCTTGGGAATGATCGGGATGTGGCAAACGTGGGACTTGTTGACCCACACGTCAATCTCTTTCCAATCGTCATCGCTGGAATTGAGAATCTGAAGCTGGCCGAGCATCACGTCGACTTCGGCCCGGCCCGAAATTTCGCCGGCCTTGGTCGCCGCTTCGCCCGGATAGGGGAATCGCTTCGCGGCATCCGCGGCAAATTCCGTGGAGGTCTTGCGGAGATTCGCGTCCGAATTGGGGAACAGCGTCGGCCGGCCTTCACAGCCAGCCAGAACACCGCACGCGATTAAGCCGGCCAATACGATCGATTTATTGCACTTCATACTGAGTCCTCGGGTCTGAAATAGCCCGTGCATGTACGATACACAGGCCTATGACCTGTTATCGGACGTCGCGAGGACACAGCATGAATTTCGCCGCCAGTCTTACTCGGCTGACGGACCTTGCACCGTGTAAACAGTTCCGTCCATGCGAAGATTGACGGTGCTGACCGGGCCGTTCGGGGCGGAAAAAGCTTGGCCCAGGCCGTTGTACAGTTGATCGAAACGGATCAACGCGCTGGAATTGGGCGCGATTCCGCTTACCCGTTGAACGTACGCCTTGTTCACCCAGATCTCCGCATCGCGAACCGGCTTGTTATCAAAGTTATACACTTTGATCGTAGCGGCTGATTTATTGACGATCGCCGCAAGCTTGAATTGGTCGCTCGTGTTTGCGGTCGACGGAAACGGGTGCGACGCGGCATACGCGGCCAGCTCCGGTCCCGTGAGTGCCTGCGTCGACATGCGGGCGCTGTCATCATTGGAACTTGCACAGCCGGTGGCGGCTAATGCACACATAAGTAGAATTGATCGGCACATAGCGTGCTCCTTGAGTGTTACGGTTCAAGCAGGCTTAACAGTAAATCTCGTGCCGTTGTTTCGAGGATCAAAATACATGTCTAACCTCCCCATTTCCGAAGCGGGTCACGCCATTCTGTCGCCAAAGGCCATGGCAATCTTGCGCGAAGTCGGCGATTCGGCATACCGGAAGCTGGTCGTGGACGCCGGGAACTCCACACCGCAATGCGCGACGGCGCTTCAGGCAATGACCCCTGATCAATTGTTCATCGAACCTGTTAAACACCCCGATGATGCCGCGGCCGCACTGGCAGGGATGTGGCTCTGGATTGACGACTTGGACGCCTGCCACAAGATCGCTCAGGACTTGGTTACATCCACCGGCAGCTTCTGGCACGCAATCATGCACCGCCGCGAGGGCGACTTTTCAAACGCTAAATACTGGTACCACCGATGCAGCACCCACCACGTAATGAAAATGCTCGGCGCGGTCGCATCCTCAATAGTCGAACCCATCAAATCCGATCGGCTTGCGACGAAGGTGATCTCAGGCGGCTGGAACGCCGACGGACTTGTCGACTTCGTGGAAGCGTTGCACGATAAGCCGTCCGACCCGCGCTACGAAGTGGCGGTTAAACTCCAGCAGCTCGAATGGGCCGGGCTCTTCGACTACTGCATACACCAGGCATTGGAAACGGATTGGGATGGACTCGACGCATGGGACAAGCGCGTAAATCCACCTTCGTAAACCGCGCCACGCGTTCGAAGGCCACTATTTCAATTTGTGGTGACACGTCGGGCAGAACTCTTCATCGCCGGTCAGCTTTGCGCCACATTCGGGGCAGATGAGCAGCCTGGGTGCGGTGGATTTGACGGCCCCAGTCGCCGTGGACGTCGTCGGCGATTGCGGGCCTGAGTTATTTGCCGCCAGCGGGGAGACCGGAGTCGGCGTAAAATTCAGTGCCCACCGATCAATCCGAGGAAGCATTGGCCGAATCGGTTCATCGAGAATGTATCGAAGCACCGTCTGCGTATCCTCAGGCCCAAGGCGTACCTCACTCAGTTCGTTCAACTGATCGGCCGTTAACTTCAGCCCCAGCTCGTCAGGCCTCGCGATCAAGTGAAACTTGCTGCTGGACGAAACCTGCGCCGCGCCCGTCTTGATGTCGACCAGCGTCAAATTCACATTCGCATCAATCTCAAGCCGCGGGATGACCTTTTGAATGCGGGACTTCTCCATAAGACCGTCGACGCTCAGCGTATCCGGGCCGCTTTGTTTCCGGATCGACAAATCATTGATCTGCCCGAGCATCAGCGAGTCGATGCCCCGGATCGTTCCCGGATGAACCAGATGCCCCGGCTGAATCATATCGACATGATTCTGCTCGACGAGAACTTGATGCAGCCGCTGCCGTTCGGTGAGATCGAATCGGTTGCTCGATTGAAGAAGCCCCAAAAGCTGATCCGACGCCACCGCCATGAGATCGACATCCGGCGCGGTCCCCTGCGAATATCCGATCGCCACATCAGGCAGCGCGACTTTAAGACGTGGAGTCGGTTGAGACGGCGGCGGATAATGCCCAGGCACCAGCAATGCATGTGTCTCCGGCGCCTTGCCACCGCAACCCACCAAGGCCGCGCTCAAGATGATCATTGCGAATTGAATCGGCACGGCAGGTCGAAGCATGACTATTCCTTATTTGGCAGGCGCGTTCGCGTCTTTCTGCTGGCCCTTAAGCTTGTCAAGCAGATTGGTGATCTCTTCGGCGGCCACCAACGTCGAGCCGATTTTAGGTGGAGGATCGATTGGGCCCTTAACCGTTATTCTGTAAAGCACCTGCTTCGACAGCACACCGAATATGTTTTGAGCCGACGCCAATACATTCCCGATCGCATTCTTCCCGTTGGTCTTACCGATTTGCCCCGGGATGGCGACCAGATTCAGGTCCACAAACCCCTTGAAAGTCACATCGCCCGAGCCATCGACGCCCAGAATCGGTGCGCTCACCGCGAACGGTTCCAAGTGAAGCGTGCTATGTGCGATCGTGTATTTCCCGAATGCGTCGCCAACGGTCATGGAATCGTTCTGCACGTTCGCGCTCTTAGCCACATCTTGAAACAGCGGAATCTGCCAGAAGTTCCCGTTCTCCACGCTGAACGATCCATCCCCGCGTAACGCGTCGATGAAAGGCTGGTTGCCCGCGGGAATTACGCCAAACAAATGCGCCACAACATCCGCGCGTCCGCTTAGCGGCACGGGCTTGGCGCCCGGCTTTTGCGTCGACATCAGAATGTCGTGCATTTCGACGCCGTCAATTTTGGCGTTGAAATCGTACGCTCCGCCTTTCGCCGGCTGGGCCCATCCGGTGGCGTGCAACTCTCCCTGAAGTGAAGCCGCGTCAAAGTGGTCAACCCGCACAATCCCCGGGACGACCGTGATCGCCGTGTTGATATTAAAGACCGCGATCCGTCGGTTGTTGAGCGAAAGCTGCCCGTTGGGCGTTCGCACAACCGCGTGGTAATCCGCCTTTTCCGGCGCCGCAAGCGGCACCTTTACCATGCTCGCATCGATAAACCACGGCCCCACCGGATTGGTCTGCGCGAAGATTTCTTCAATCGCCGCCGGATACTTTCCACGGTTGGCTGAAAACGTCAGGCAGCCCTCGAAATGATTAACGACCACCTCGCGCGGGAGATTGCCCAAATCGATCTCTGCGCTCTTGATGAACCACACATCATCGCGGTATCCCGCACGAAGCTGGCGGGCGGATACGGTTCCATTGGCGAGCGTGAACGTCGCCTCGGTGAATTGATCGATCGGATCGGGAAACAGGTGCGGAATGGTGCGCAACTGATGGGGCGTGACTTTAACCTGCCCCCGAAACTCGCGAATATTTTTCGCAAACAGCGGTGCAGCGCCATCCACCGCAAAATCCATATCTCCCGCCAGCCGTCCCCCCGGAATGGCCGCTGCGTTCAGGTGGCCCGTCAGGCCGGCGAGTTTCCATTCCAGTGACGTCGAATCAAAGTCGACCGACCCGCCCTCGAGGCGGAGATCGACACCCCCCGACGCGGCGTTCACGTACGCCAGCGTCAACGAAGGCTTTCCGCCATCTCCATGAATCCGCAGCTTCGCGGTGACCTTATCAATCGGATTGCCGATCTGTGGAGGAGCGGCAGACGCCTTGCTCAATTCCAGCGTGGTGTCGTAAGTGCTCTTGCGAAGATCGGTGAGCAGAACATTGGCTTTGGTGTTGATCGAAAGCGCACCGTGCAGGTTCATCCGCCGAACCAGTTGTTGAACTTCCGGCGGCAAAGCGCTCCGCTCGCGCGCCGAGTCGGCATCGAGATTCAAAGTGCCTTTTTCAATATTGATCGTTAACGCATCAACGTCAGCCGAACCCACGGCATCGAATGATGCCTGCGGCGCGTTGTCGGTCACCAGATGAAATGCATAAGCCGAGCTCGAAAGCGGCACCGTGTCGACATCAAAGTTAAGGTTCTCCCAGACTAGCGGAACCGTATTGTCGATCGACTGATCCTCATAAACCGCCTTGCCGCCGCGAAGGGAAAGCCGGCGAAGCTGGAACATCTGCGAAAGCTTCCAGTCTTTGGGCTTTGGTTTATCAGGACCGCCGGCCGGTCCAGCCCCTGCGGCCCTCCGTCCGATGAGACCGTGGTGGTCCTTGATCACATGGATCGAAGGCTCTTCGATCAACACCGATTCAATGACCAACGGCCCGGATCGCAATGGAGATTTTGCCAGTTCGATGGCAAGGTGTGAGACATGAATGAGCTGGAATGGCTTTGTATCAGCGGTGCCCCGAGCCGTCAGCGAAGCATTGGTTACATCAATGGCATAGGGGAAATGATAAGTAAGCTTCTCAAACTCCAGATCCGCATCAAGTTGAGCCGCGATCATCGACTGGAGCCGCGACTTCACCAGGTGCCGAAGCAGCCCCGGCGTGACGAAATACGCCACGACAAGCCCGATCAATACTGCAATGGTAAGCCGGCGAAGCCGACCTTTTTTTCGAAATAATCGCAATGTACTCCGGAACCTGAGATAGGACTGCCTGCGGAACGGATCATAACGATTGCCAGCGGCTTTGGGCAACATTCTTCTTACGGCGCTATCCTTACAACCTTACTTGGAATTAAGATACGAAGGTGGAATCGCCTCGATCAGAATGGAGTCTGCGATGACCTTGTCCATGAATAGAAATAAACTTCAAACACCCGCGTCGACCAAACCGCCTCAAAGTATGCCCAACGCCGTCAATGCTTCTGTGCGACAGTGGGTGCAGGAATGCGTCGATCTTTGTCAGCCCGCGCAAGTCGTCTGGTGTGATGGCAGCCCCTCCGAGCGTGAAGGGTTGATTAAGCGAGCCGTCAACGATGGTGTTCTCATCGAGCTCAGCCAGCAGAAGCTGCCCAACTGTTATCTCCACCGCAGCAATCCCAACGATGTTGCCCGAAGCGAGCAGTGCACATTCATCTGCACCCCGGGCCAGGACATGGCCGGCCCCACCAACAACTGGATGGAGCATCGCTCTGCGTACGCGAAGCTGCGCGATCTTTTCCGTGGATCCATGGCGGGCCGCACGATGTACGTCATCCCCTTCGTCATGGGTCCGCTGTCATCACCCCTTTCGCGCGTGGGCGTGCAACTGACCGATTCGATCTATGTCGCAGTGTCGATGGGCATTATGACCCGAATGGGAGATCTCGCGTGGCGGCAGTTGGGCGACTCCGATGAATTCACCCGCTGCCTCCACAGCTTGGGCGATGTCAATCCCGAACGCCGCTACATCTGCCACTTTCCGATGGATAACACGGTCTGGAGCTTCGGATCGGGCTACGGCGGTAACGCGCTGCTGGGCAAAAAAGCGCTATCCCTCCGCATTGCCAGCTTCCTGGGCTGGCAGGAAGGGTGGATGGCCGAGCACATGCTCATCGTCGGAGCCACGGCGCCCTCGGGGGAAAAGACTTATGTTGCCGCGGCCTTCCCCAGCGCCTCGGGCAAGACGAATTTTGCCATGATGATCCCGCCCGAAAAGTTCCAAAAAGAAGGCTGGAAGATCACAACGGTCGGCGACGACATCGCATGGATGTGGGTGGATGATAAGACCGGCAAGCTACGCGCGGTAAACCCCGAGGCCGGGTATTTCGGCGTTGTCCCAGGGACCAACTGGCAGACCAATCCCAATGCGATGCAAAGCATGTCGCACGATGCAATCTACACGAACGTCGCGCTGCTGCCCGATGGAGACGTGTGGTGGGAAGGTAAGACCAAAGAGCCCCCATCCGAATGCATCGACTGGACCGGCCAGCGCTGGACACCTACCAGCGGCCGGCCCGCCGCGCATCCAAACAGCCGGTTTACCGCGCCCATGCACAACAACCCCGCACTTGATGACAAAGCCGATGACCCCACAGGCGTACCGATCGGCGCCATCATCTTCGGCGGTCGACGCAGCAAAACCATTCCGCTCGTCTTTCAAGCCTTCAACTGGATGCACGGCGTATACATCGGCGCAACCCTCTCTTCCGAAACCACCGCCGCCGCCACCGGACAGGTCGGCGTCGTTCGCCGCGATCCGATGGCCATGCTCCCGTTCATTGGCTACAACGTCCGCGATTACCTCGTCCATTGGTTCCGAATGCGAAAGAAAATGTCTGACTGCCCGCGCGTCTTCCATGTCAATTGGTTCCGCAAAGGCGATGACGGCCATTTCCTCTGGCCCGGCTTCGGCGAAAACATGCGCGTCCTGAAGTGGATCATCGATCGCTGCCGAGGCCGCGCTTACGCAGTCGAGAAAACCCTCGGCTGGATGCCCCGCACCGAAGACATCGACGTCCAGGGCCTCAACATCAAATTGAGCGATCTCGAGGAAGCCCAGTCCGTCGACAACGAATCAGTCAAAATGGAACTGCTCAATCAGGAAGAACTCTTCCTGAAAATGGCCGGAGATCTCCCCAAGGAAATGATCTTTCAGCGCGAGCTGTTAATCAGTCGACTTTAACGGGACCCCGTTGACCAGCGCCCGTTTCGCCGCGACTCGAAGAGGAGCGATTTTTTCGGGGAGTGGATCTTCTTATGCTCAAATTATGACTCCCCGTGGGGGAGATTATTCTTGAATTTGGTGGGGCAGGGATTCTTGCCTGTCCGAATCAGTGAGTGGGGGCATTCCTGCCCCCCGAACTGATTCGCCGCCCTTTGAGTCGCGCAACGAGGGCGAATACCCCGGAATCAATCAATGCACCTTAACCGCAGCCATCCGCTGCTGAGCCAGTGTCTTCTGCGAATCACTTAAAACCGGCAACCCCACTTCATACCAATGCCCCGCCCGCTCCCGCGACCGACGTTGTGGCGTTTGCCCCGAGTCTGGCAGATTCCACCACTTCTCCGCCACCTTCATCATCCCATCCGCGTCCTGCGGATTGGCCAGGTCTTCCTTAGCCAGATCGGATAGTTGCCGGTCCAACCCCTTGGCCAGCATCGGCAACCCCAGTTCCCAATTCCCACGGAAGAAACACCAGTATTTTCCGACAACCGTATTCGCCTCGCCATCATCCGGATGCGCCTTAAGTTTGTCAGCCGCTGTTGCGACCCCGCGCACCCACCGGCTGATCTCGTTGACGTGAAGCTCAACCTGCTTGGCGCGCGTCTGCGCGGTCGAGTCTTTTGATTCACGCGCAATCTTTGTACTCAGCCGGCTGGCTTGATACGCCATCTGCACATCGCCATCGGTAATAGCCTGCTCCGCGATCGTCAGATATTGGTCCATCATCGCCAGCGGCGGGAGCTTGGATCGACCAACCGCCCCAGCCATCGCCGTCACCTTCAGCTCGTTGGCGTCCACGCTGAAGTCCCGCGCCATCTCGTCGATGACATTGAATGTCACGGTCAGGTTGCCCGAGTTGATCGCCAGCTCGCGCGCCTCGCGCAGCAAAACGTATCGTCGCACCGGGTCCGCTTCGGATTCCGACTTGCCTGCCTCCTTCAGAAACGTATTCGCCAGCGCAAGCTGGTCGGCAGCCTCACGCTTCAAGTACTCGGCCTTGTAGTCGGTTTTCAATTTGTAAAGGACCGGCCCCTGCTTGGCGGAAACGGGTACGGGCTGGCGCGTGTCTTGCGCGCTGGCAGCGGCAGCCACGACCCATAGCAAGAGTGCCATTGAAAAGATTTTGATAGCCATTTAGCGCCTCGGAAGCCGGGCGATTCTACCGCCAAGTCGTCGGAAATGGGTCCGATAATCCGCGACTTGCGCCCACAAACTCTTCCACGTCGCGCATCTCCCCGCACCTTCGCGCGCCGCCCGCGCCCCGCAGGGCACGATAACTCGAATCGCCTTGCCTCGACGATTCCGTGGGATACGTTTCGGTCGTGATGGGCATGTCGCCCGTCTTAATTCGCGGCGTACCTGGAGAAATTGCATGCTGTCTGCGGACCCCGTCTTTGCAGTCGAATTTGAATCAGAACAATCCGGCGGCGTCATGCTCGCCGAGCCACCCAGGAAACCGCGCGCCGCGCAATCGTCCAAGACAGGCGCCTCGCTTGTCGGCAGCCCATTCATCGGCGCCGCAACCTCCGTCGAAGGCCGCGTCGCGGGGATGACGGTATCAGTCATCGTGGGAACGAGCGTCGGCGAAATCGTGGGAACAATTACGGTCGACGGCCGCCGCGGACGCGGTGGCCATCGCTACCAATTCAAAGGCGCCGTGAACGCACGCGGGCTTTTCGTCTGGCACGGAAACACCGAATCGGGCCGCCGAGCAGTCTTCACCGGAACGGTCGGTCCAGACGGCGACACACTCAGCGGAAAATACATGTCACAAGAACCCGGCAGCCTACTCGATGTGGGGACATTTCTCGCGAGCCGATCGTAGCCCGCAATCACGCACCGTCTGAAAACGTCGTCAGTCGGAGCACATCGCTGCCACTTCGTTTAGCACCTGGCCCCTAACGTAAGGCATCTTCAACGCACCCTGCTGAATGATTGTGCGCGATCATGCGCTACTCATAAAACTTTACCAAGCACCTCACACCGCAAACGCCCCATCCCGTCCAGCAAAACCCCACGCCGGGGCAAAGCTGTACTCAGCGCCGCCCCGGATTCTCAGAGCGCTGCAATCGCGACTCAAAAGCCGACGCGGTCATGATCCACCCGCCACAAGATGCCGGACCACCACCGAATCATGCACGGTCATCCCGTTCTACTGACAACGATTTTCTGACACACAATAAAGGCGAATACCCTCTCACTTCTTCAAATTTTCGTTTCCTTCCCCAGTCCCGTCGGCAGGGGGGGATGATGGGGGCGGTGGTGGCGGGGGAGGCGGCAAATTCAACCAGTTTTGCGCACTCAGCGGCGCGGCCGCCGGCATTGCTGCGCCGTATCCATATCCAGCCTGCGGTTGCTGCTGCTGTTGCAGCTGCCAGTACTGCATCATTTGTTGTTGCAACAAGCGTTTGGACGCACTGAATGCCTGACTGAGCCACAGAGTGGCGACACCTGCCCCGGCTCCCACCAAACCGCATAGTAGAATATCGAACACCGCGGACAGGACCGGTCCGCCAAATGCCATCGCGCCGAGAATTACCACAAATCCCACCACGCAAGCGATCAGAATAAGAACGCAGGTGACGATCGCTGTGACAATACCGGCCCGCCCTCCACGCCGAACCGGGCTAGCCGTCGCGAGCAGGATCGCCGCGACCACCAACTGGATGAAACCGAAGATCGTCACGAGTACGCGGTAGATTTTGACAATGTCCACATTCGCAAAATTTGCCTGCTGCTCGGGCGGAATACCCTTTCGAAACATCTCACTCAATTGGTCTGCCGGGATTAACCAAACTCCCCCGGTAGTGCACAGTGCAAGCGCCGCCCCAAGTCCGCCCAGCACCCAAAGCATAATGCTCGCCCGCCGGGCCGGGCGCATGATGTCGCCGTCGGGTTGGGCGCCAAACGTATACTGATCTCCAAACGGCCCCGAATGAACGTTTGGCGGCGGGGGAGGCGGAGGAGGATAATTGCTCACCGGGTTCTTCCGATCATCAAAGTCGGGGATGGTCCCCATCCCACCGAGTGCAGTCAAGGAGTCCGTGCGTCGCGACCGAAACAATCATATTTCTCCCCGCCCCTTCATCATCGGTTAGCCGCCCCGCTTGCGGGGCGCGAACTTGATTAGCATAGTTTGCCCCAGATCTTCTACATATTTCCCCCATGAAGAAAATATTCCATCAGCTCATGACCGCGCTCAATCTGCAAATCGCTCGCCGCCGAATTCTTTTCCGAATAAGGAACTTTCACAAGACTCTTGATTCGAGTGCCCGCCATCGCAAAGCAGGTCGGCGCATATCCATGCTTGCGGGTGGCGATGTTGGTGGGATGATCGGGCAGCACCATGAGCCGCCACTCGGGGAACGTCCGGAGCTTTTCCAATACCGGACCCACCACATAACGATCGATATGCTCGATTGCATCCACCTTGGTTTTGTAATCCGCCTGATGCGATGCTTCGTCCGGAGCCTCGATATGCGAAAACACCAGGTCATACTCATCGAGCGCCGCCGCGGTTGCCTCGCCCTGGCCGGCATAATTCGTGTCGTGAAAGCTGGTCATGCCTTCAACTTCGCGCACATCCCAGCCCAGTAAAATCGCCAGCCCGCGCAACAGATCGACCCCCGTAATCATGCATCCCGTCTTGACGCCAAATCGATCGACGAATTTCGGAATATTCGGTGCGTGCCCCTGGCCCCAAAGCCACGTTTGGGTCGCGGGATTATGCCCCGTCTCCGTGCGAACCTCATTGATTTCATGAAGCGCAAAAAGCTCTCGCGATCGATCCATAATCTGCCGGAGAAGCGCGGACCCGGTTCCCTTCGGCAGCCATTTGGCAACCGGTTCTTCCGGAATCTCGTGCGGCGGCTTTGTCGTGACATCAAACGCCTCGCTCCCTCGATACACCAACAGATTCCGATAGCTCACCCCATAATGAAACTCAAAGCCCGGCAGCTTGAGCGAGCGCGCCAGCTCCGCGATCAGTCGCTGCGCCTCCGCATTCGAAATCCCCCCGGCAGAGTGATCCTTCATGATCCCGTCCACGACGGTCACGAGGTTACAGCGAAACACCCAATCACTTGCCGACAGGGGGATCTGCTGGGCGGCCGCCTCAAGCGGCGCTCGGCCCGTGTGATACACCTTCGGGTCATAACCCAGCAGACACATCGTCGCGACATCGCTCCCACTCTCGAAGCCTTCAGGAACGGTGCGCGCCGTCCCCTGCCGGCCTTCCATCGCCACTCGATCCATATTCGGAATATTCGCAGCCTCGAATGGAGTCTTGCCGCCCAGTTCCTTGAGCGGCTCATCAGCGGCGCCGTCGGGGATGATGATTGCGTATTTCATTTCCCCACGACTTTAAACCCCAACGCCCGTCGATGCACGAGCCGGTAGGGCGGTCACCGCATAAAGACTGTGTGCAAGTTTCGGCACCCGCTCCGTATTCCCTCCCATTGCTCCAGGAGAGTTCCCTTTTTTCCCTCCACCGGTACGGGGGCTGTCGATTTATTTGGCACGGAATTTGGGTTACTGGACTTACGACAAACGCTCGGAACATAACTCCTTATTTTCCGATCCGGACGGTGCATTTTCCGGATTAAATCGACAGCCCCTACGCCGGGGGAAGCGAGCGGAATTGGCGACTGCCCGCGAGTGGGTAGGGAGGGGGCTTTTACTTAGTGGCCGATAGATCGTGGCAGACCGCGCGCGGATACTTCAGGATGTCCTGATTGAAAAACTCGATGGCCGGGATTCCGGAGGTGAACCCACGCCCCCTCCCAACCCTCCCCCAGCGTACTGGTGGAGGGAGTGAAGGGTCGCCCCGAGACCCGATTCGCCCCTCAGATCTCAGGATGCGCCCCGCGCTTGCCGCATCCCCCTAGATCATGGCTTGTCTTCGACCCTGAGGCTCTCTTCGAGCCTGAGCCTCAGAGCCGAAGGCAGACCCGAAGGGGAAAGCCATGTCACGAAAAGGCGCGGAATCGCGCACGGTCATTTAGCCATCGATTACCATTCCATTTTGATGGACCCATCGCCACTCATCCCGCCCACTCTCAGACAGTGGCATCCCGCCCCGGCCGTTCCCGTGATCGAACCCGATGAAGTCCATATTTGGCGCCTGGCTCTTCCCGATTCGGCATCCGTGGAATCACAGAATGTATTATCCGAAGACGAAATCGCCGCCGCCAACCGATTCCACTTCGAACGCGATCGCAACCGATATGTCGCCTGCCGCGCCGACTTGCGCCGCATTCTCGGCCAGCTCACCCAGACCCCGCCCAGGCAAATATGCCTCAGTTATGCATCACACGGAAAGCCGTATTTATCCAGCAACGATCAAGGCCTTCGCTTCAATGTATCGCATTCAAAAGACACGGCTCTGATTGCCGTGGCAATGGACAATGACCTGGGGGTAGATGTCGAATGTATCGAAACGGATGTCGACCATAATGCTTTGGCCCAACATTTTTTCACCGAAGGCGAGCGCCGTTTCATCGCATCCCTCGACGCCGCCCGTCGGCCTCACGCGTTCTATCAATGTTGGACGCGAAAGGAAGCGTGGATAAAAGCGGTGGGTGGCGGGCTCACGCTCCCGCTCGATCATTTCGACGTCGCCGCCTCCTTGGGACAACCCCAGACGATTGTCCGCGAGACGCACGGCCAGAGCGTATGGACGATGCTCGAGCTCAATCCAGATGCCCAAAAAGTCGGCGCGCTGGTCACTCACCCCGCCATCAAAACCATCCGCCAATGGTGCTACCCACCGCAAGGAACGTAGAGCGCTTTTCCAGCAAACCACCGATCGAAGAGTATGTGGGGCGGACATTCTTGTCTGCCTCGAATCGATGAGTGGGGGCATTCCTGCCCCCCGAATCGATTCGAACTCCGGACGGGTTAAACGTTCATTACCCACCTCGCAAAGTTTGATTGCCCGGGATCACTACCATACCATCCCACCCCCAATGTCATTTGGGCCGAGGAGTTTTTTTGCGGCTTTCCAAGCAGACTGAATATGGGTTGCGGGCAATGGTTCAGTTGGCCCGCATGGGGCCGCGCACGTACGTCCAATCCCGCGATCTGGCACAGGATGAAGCCCTGCCCGGCAAGTTTCTCGAGGCCATCCTCCTCACCCTCCGACGCGGCGGCTTCCTCGACAGCAAAGTCGGTCGCGAAGGCGGCTACCGCCTCGCCCGCCCCGCAAAGGAAATCATCGTGGGTGACGTCGTCCGCATGCTCGAAGGCCGCCTCTCTCTGCGCGAAGGCCGCGTCCCGGCCGACATGTCGTCCGGCGAAGTCGCCGTAGGCTATCTCAATCAGAAACTCACCGAAGCCACCGACGATGTCCTCGAGAAGCTCACACTCGAACAACTCATCGAACAAACCACCAAAGCTGCCAATCAACAGCAGCAGATGTACTACATTTAAGTCTTGAAGGGGCGTATTCTGCTCCGCGTGATCCTTCGAACGTCCCAAGATCCACGCACGGAGCACTCCCGAAATGACCGCGCGTGAACTACTCGATCAGGCCATCCACCACCAGCAGGCTGGCCGTGTTCAGGAAGCACTTCAGCTTTACGCTCAAATCCTCGCCGCCGATCCCAACAACATCGACGCCCTCCACCTCAGCGGTCTGCTCCTGGCAAGCACCGGCCAATTCGGCCCCGCCATCGCCGCGCTAAAACAAGCCACCCGCTTGCACCCCACCCAACCCGATCTCCACTACAACCTTGCCAAAGCCTTCCGCGATGCAGGCCAACTTGCCGATGCCGTGAGCGCATACCGCCAGGCCATCGCGTTGCGACCGAACTTCCCCTCCGCGCTGAATAATCTTGGCAACACACTGAAAGATATGGCCCGGCCGACCGACGCCGCCGATGCCTACCAAAAAGCAATCGCCATCGCGCCGAGTTATCCCGAGCCCTACTACAACCTCGGCACCATCCTTCAGGCACAAGGCGATGTGACCGCCGCGATCGATCACTACCGCCATGCGATTGCGCTCAAGCCCAATTATCCCCACGCCCTCAATAACCTCGGCACTGCCCTGCAATGCCTCGATCGGGTCGATGATGCCATTGTCGCTTATCGAAAGGCCATCGAGCTGCGTCCCCAGTTCGCCGAGGCCGCCAGCAACCTCGGCACCGCCATGAAAGATGCCGGCCGCGTCTCCGAAGCAATCGGTTGCTTCGAGCAATCCCTGCAAATCGTACGGAATCCCAAAGTAGCCGGAAACCTCCTCACCACCCTCCACTACCTCCCGGACATCAGCCCTCACGACCTCCTCAAGGCGCATCGCCAATGGAACCGCGATTACGTCATCCCCCTCGGCGTTAAACCCAGGCCCCACACAAACGATCCCTCCGCATCTCGCCGGCTCCGGATTGGCTACGTCTCACCCGATCTCCGCGAGCACCCGGTAGGGCGGTTCATGCTCCCTTTGCTATCGCACCACAACCACGAACACTTCGAAATTTACTGCTACAGCGACGCCGCTCCAGGCAGCGCGATGACAAACCAGCTCAAGTCCCAGTCCGATCACTGGCGAGACACCAACGTACACTTCGATGAACAACTGGCGGAAACAATCCGCACCGATGCCATCGACATCCTCGTCGATCTCACCCTTCACATGGACGGCAACCGCCTGTTGATGTTCGCCTGCAAGCCCGCACCCGTTCAAATCACCTACCTCGCGTACTGCTCAACCAGCGGCCTCGACGCGATGGATTATCGCCTCAGCGATCCCTATCTCGATCCGCCCGGGTCCGACACATCCTGCTACTCCGAAGCCACCCTCTGCCTGCCGCGCACCTATTGGTGCTACCCCGCGCCGTCCCGCGCGCCGCAAGAGATCAGCCCGCTCCCGGCTCTGGCGAGCGGCCATCTAACGTTCGGCTGCCTGAACAACTACTGCAAAATCTCCCCCCATGTGCTGAACGTATGGGCCCGCGTATTTCAAGCCCTCCCAGCCTCAAAGCTGATCCTGCACTCCCCAGTTGGAAGTCATCGCAACGAGGCCCTATCAATCTTCGCCGCCCAGGGCGTCGACGCGCACCGCATCCAATTCGTCGAAAAATCGACGACCGAAAAATACTTCCAAACCTACAACCAGATCGATATCGCCCTCGACCCCTTCCCCTTCAACGGCGGCACCACCACCTGCGATGCCCTCTGGATGGGCGTGCCAGTAATAACCCTCGCAAAAGACACCGCGGTCTCCCGCGCCGGCTCCAGCATCCTCTCCAACGCCGGCCTCCCCAATCTCATCGCCCACACGCAGGATCAATACATCGAACTTGCCAAATGCCTGGCACGCGATCTTCCCAACCTCGCCAAATTGCGATCCGAACTGCGCCAGCAGATTAAAGAATCGCCCCTGATGGACGCCCCAACCTTCGCACGCGACATCGAAGCCGCCTACCGCCAAGCATGGACAAATTGGTGCCACTCTCGCCAATGACGACCCGCCCAGAGTCCATCCGTTAAACCCTGGATACATCCTTGGATCAATTCGTGTAATTCATTGACGAGCCCCCACGCCGGTGGCAAAGCGGTACTCCGCGTCGCCCCGGATCATCGAATCGCTGCAACTCGCTCTCAATGTCGCGCCTTCGCCCCCTGAGGGTTCGTCGAAGTCGGAATCGCAGGCGCAGCGGGCACCGCCGGTACCGGTGGGGCGGCTGCTTCAATCTCCCGAACGCGCCGCCAACGTTCATTCCCCATCAGTGAAAGCATGATCCAGCCGGCCAAAACCGCGGCGATCCCAAGGACCATGTTCAAATCCATGCCCTAAAGATCGGCATTCCGCCTTCCAGCAATCACTCCACCCCTTCAAGCCGCAGTCCCGCCTGCCACTGATGTCCCCGGCGGTAGTCCGCCATCCCCATCGCCTTGCCCCCATCCGGCTGCAATTCAAGCAGATCGATCGCATCCGCGCCGCACTCGATATGCCCGGCCGCGGTCACCTCGCCCGGCTCCCAGCGCGCTCCCTCGCCCGGGATCGGTACCGCCCGTACAAGACGCAGACGCGATATTTCAGTCCCCTCTGCGTCCAATAATCGCGCCCGGCACCCAGGCCACGGATGAAGCCCGCGAATGGTGCGCGCCACCACTTCAGCCGGCTTTGAAAAATCCAGCACCGCCGACCGCCGCGACAGCTTCGGAGCAATCGTTGCCAGGCTTTCGTCCTGCACTGTCTCTGTGCTTTCACCTCTGGCCAGCGCCGACACCACCTCAAGCACCAGCTTCACGCCGTCCAGCGACAGTCGATCATGAAGCTCACCCGCTGTTTCAATGGGATCAATCGCGACGCGTGATTGGCCAAGAACCGCCCCCGCATCCATCTTCGGCGCCAATCGGATCACCGAATTTCCCGACTCCGTCTCGCCAGCCAGAATCGCCCAGTTGATCGGCGCGGCCCCGCGAAACTTGGGCAACACAGATGCATGAAGATTAATGCTGCCCAGCCGCGGATGATCAACCAGCCTCGCGGCGATCTTCTGCCCGAACGCAATAACCACCATCAGATCCGCCACCGGCAACGATTCAGCATTGATGTCAGCCGTCCGCAATAGCGGCAACCCCTCCGCCAGCGCATGCAAAGCCACCGGCGTCGGCGCAAAACTTCTCCCCCGGCCCGCCGGCCGATCCGGCTGCGTCACCACCTGCACAATCTGATGACCCGATTCGGCCAGCGCGCTCAACGTCGGCACGCCGAACTCACCGCTGCCTGCGAAAATAATTTGAAGTTTCGAGTCTGTCATGCCGGCTCAGCGTCGCGCGTTAAATCGGTCTTCCAATTCCTTCAGCTTCTTCCGATTCGACATCTTGGCCACCGGCCCCATGCGATCCGTCAGCAAAATACCGTTCAGATGGTCAAATTCATGCTGCCACACCCGCGCGATAAATCCGCTGCCCGTCTGTTCGAAGGAAGTGCCGTCCAGATCCTGCGCCGCAATTCGGATCCGTTTGTTCCGAGTCACCTTCACATGAATGTCCGGCAAGCTCAGGCAACCCTCCTCGGCCTCCTCGTCGCCGTCTGGATCGGATAAAACCGGGTTGATGTATACCTGGTCGTCCCCAGCCTCACCGCTCGGGTTCATCACAAAAAGCCGAATATTCTTCCCCACCTGCGGAGCCGCCAATCCCACCCCATGCGATTCCCGCATCAGCTTGAACATCCGAACCACCAGCTGACGCAGTTCCTCATCAAAGCGAGTAACCGGCTTGCTCATCCTCTTCAGCCGGGGGTCTGGGTAGTAAATGATTTTTAATTCGTCTGGCATGGAATTACAGGGTTTTATGTGGCCTATGATCCTTCGGCAAGTCGAACAAGCGTCGTGCTTTGTTGACACATTGACGCGACTGCGTTTAGATTGGACCGCGCTGCGGAATCTTAGGCAGCCCTTAATAGTGCATACGTCGGGCTGCGGCACATTTCCCATTGCCCGACAGGTGCTTTAGCAGGTGGGATCGTGACTGACACGTCAACTATGATCGGTAATTACAGAGACATTCCCGACGAAGACCGACGCAAAGCGCAGGTCTTCTTCGATCGTGGTAAGACCGTCTGCGATACCGGCAACTTCGAGTACGCCATCGATATGTACATCGAAGGGCTTGCCGTCGATCCAGAAAATACCGAAGCACACCAGTCTCTTCGCGATGTATCGCTGCGCCGCAAAGCCAGCGGCGAAAAAGATATGGGCATGATGGCCAAAATGAAGATGCCCAAGGCCAAAGACGACAAGCAAACGATGCTCAACTCGGAGAAGCTGCTGGCCTACAGCCCCGGCGACACCGACCGCATGCTCGCAGTCATGCAGAGTGCATATCGAGCCGGCTTCTTCGATACCGTTTTATGGATCTCTCCCATTCTGCTCCGTGCCAACGCTGAGCAGAAGAAACCCGACTTCAAAAAGTTCACCGCTTTGCGAGATGTCTATCACGCATTGGAACGCTTTGATTCGGCATCCGAGGCTGCGCAGTATGCCCTGACGATGCGCCCTGATGATTTTGACCTGACCCAGGACATGAAAGACCTGGCCGCCCAGGACACCATGAACAAGGGCAAGTACGGCGTCGCCAAAAGCTTCCGCGAAAGCATTCGAGATCACGAACTTCAGGACAAGCTTCTCGAGCAGGAAAAAGACGTTCATACCGTCGATGCACTGGAACGCACCATCAAAGATGCCGAAGAGGTCTGGGCCGCGGCTCCGGAGGACCCGGCAAAATTCACCAAGTACGTCGACGCCCTCCGCCGTCCCGAAAAAGATGAACACGACGACCGCGCGGTCACGCTTCTCGAAGAGTGGTATGAGCGAACCAAGCAATTCAAGTGGCGTCAGCGGGTCGGCGAAATCCGAATGGGCCAGCTTGCCCGCGAGGAACGCGCGCTCCGCGCTGATGCCGAGGCCAGCAAAAACAACCCCGACTATCCCGAGCTCGTCCAGCAGCTCAAGGAATTCCGCGTTAAGAAGGTCAAGTCGGAAATGGAAGAGTACCAGTTGGTCCTCCATCACTATCCCAACGAGTCCAACGCCCGCTACCAGGTCGCGTTCCGGCTCTTTCAGCTTGGGCAGTTTCAGGATGCCATACCGGCATTCCAGCAGGTTCGTTCCGATCCCAAGTTCCGCACCGCCGCCAGCATCCTCCTCGGTCAGGCGTTTCTGCTGGCCGGCTATGCCGACGAAGCCGTCGATACCCTCAAAGCCGTCATCGACGAATACCCCAATCGCGGCGACGAACGCTCCATCGAAATGTTCTACTGGTACGCCCGCTCGCTGGAATCGAAGAAGGAGATTCCTTCCGCCCTTAAAGCGTACAGCCAGGTCGCTCAATGGAACTTCAACTACCGCGACGTACAAACCCGCGTAAAACAGCTCCGCGCCGGCTAACCCCCATATTGCACCAATGTTGATGTGGCGGCGGGCACATAGCCACCTCACAGCCAGCGCGAAGAATAAAGCCAAAAAAAGTATTGGCTCAAGACCGTCCCCCACGCATTTCCCTCCGTCCCCCTGCCCTGAGCACGGTCGAAGGGTTCCCCATTCACATCATCTTATTCGGAATCTGCCCGCTCCCCATCGCCTTGTTCTCCACGCCCTCCACCTCCCCTTCGCCCCCAAACCCTCCCACCAACCACATCCCCCCTTGCTCTTCCGCGCCCTCTCTCTCTACTGCTCCACTCTCTACTGCTCCCCCCTCTCGCGCAGCGCCCCCCAAATTTTCCATTTTCAATTTTCCATTCTCCATTCCCCTGCCCTGAGCCCCGTCGAAGGGTCCCCATCCCTTATGCACCACCTCAAACCCAAACACCGGCTCCGCCCGTTTCGCCGCAAGTCTCTCCACCTCTCCAACAACCACATCCACCTTCTTCACCCCCAGCCCCCCGAAATCAACGCTCGGCCGAACGATCAACAACGCAATCCCCTTCTCCTCCGCCTGCTTCCTCACCCCAATGTCAAAACCCGAATTCGTGATGATCATCGCCTTGTGTACCCCAATGTCCCGCCAAACCCCGATGAGCTGCATAATGG
>DAIRGS010000233.1:0-11368 GCA_036794395.1 Tepidisphaeraceae bacterium
CTCCCTACCCTCCCCCGGCGTACCGGTGGAGGGAAACAAAGGGAAGCCGCCGAAGCTGTCACGCGCCCCAAAATCAACGCCCCACACTCCCGTTTTTGCGACCCCCCAACCCCGCATGGTAAGCTCCCGCCAATGCTCTCCCGCGTTCACTCCTTCATCCTCTTCGGCATCGACGCCCTCCTCTGCGAGGTCGAAGTCGATGTTGCCGTGCACGGCTTGGAAAAAACCACCGTCGTCGGGCTGGCGCAGACAGCCGTGAAGGAATCGATCGAGCGCGTGCATCGCGCTATTCTCAATTGCGGCTATCCGTTCACCGCACACGCCCTGCTCATCAATCTCGCGCCGGCTGACATCAAAAAAGAAGCCACCGCCCTCGATCTCCCCATCGCGATCGGCGTGCTTCGCGGCACCAACTGCATTCAGGGCGATGCCCACAAACAGTTCCTCATCGCCGGTGAACTCGCTCTTGATGGCCGGGTTCGAAAGATCAGGGGCGGGCTCTCCCTCGCGCTGCTCGCCAAGGAAAAAAAGTTTCGCGGCGTGATCCTTCCCGAGGAGAATGCCCGCGAAGCCGCCGTCGTTGAAGGCATCGAAGTCTATCCGGTGAAGACCCTGGCTCAGGCGGCTTCATTCCTCAACGAGCTGCTGCCTCTGGAACCCTATGAACTTGATGGCCAGCCCTATCAACAGTCTCAAGTCTCGGCCGCCCTCGATTTCTCCGATGTCCGCGGCCAGGAAGCCGTCAAGCGCGCGATCACCATCGCGTGTGCCGGAAATCACAACATTCTGATGGTCGGCCCGCCCGGCACCGGCAAATCCATGCTCGCCCAGCGCATGCCCGCCATCCTTCCGCCGCTCACGCGTGCTGAATCCCTTGAAACCACCCGCATCTATTCCGCCATGGGTCTGCTCCCCGATGGCGTCGCACTGATGGATCAGCGTCCCGTTCGAACCCCCCATCACTCGGCCACCGCCCAGGCCCTGGTCGGCGGCGGCACCATTCCCAAGCCCGGCGAAGTGTCCATGGCCCATCATGGCATCCTCTTCCTTGACGAGCTTCCCGAATTCAGCCGGCACGTGCTCGAAACGCTCCGCCAGCCGATCGAATCCGGGGAAGTTACCGTGGCCCGAGTGCATGGCTCGGCAAAATTTCCCGCCCGCTTCATGCTCGTGGCCGCCATGAACCCCACCGCCAGCGGATATGCCTCCACCGACACCCGCGCCAAGGACAAATACCTCTCCAAGCTGTCCGGCCCCCTGCTCGATCGCATCGACATTCACATCGAAGTCCCCGCCGTCCCCTACCGCGAGCTGACCGGTCGAAAAGCCGGCACCGATACCGCAACGATGCGCAATCAGGTTCTTGCCGCCCGCGATATTCAGATCAAGCGTTTCCCCGACGGCGGCAGCAACGCCCGCATGGACAGCCGCCAGCTTCGCCAGTTTTGTGATCTGAATGACACTTGCCTCCTGCTGATGAAGCAGGCCATGGACGAAATGGGCCTCAGCGCCCGGGCATTCGACAAAGTCCGTCGCGTGGCCCGAACCATCGCCGACTTAAACGCCGCCGAACGAATCAACGAAGACCACATCGCCGAAGCAGTCCAGTATCGTTTGCTTGATCGAAAGTTCTAAAAGCCTCAGCGTTCGGCTGGCGAGCCGCCATTCCTATCCCTCATGAATCAAATGTCCAACCCTGGTCTCAAGCTGAACTATGAACAACGCAAGGCCCGATCTCGAATCTGCGCGGCGACAATCATTATCTAAATGACCGTGCGCAATTCCGTGCCATTGCATTTACGTGGCACGGCTTTCTAAGCCGTGGTTGGTGGAGCCGCGGGTCTAGCGACGGGTGGTATGTGGGAAAACCAACTTGCCGAATCGGGCATTTCCTTCCGAAGAATCAGAAGGTTGTCCGGACGTCGAAACCTGGTTTTCCCACATCTGACCCGGCGCTGATCGTCATCCCCCTCCATCATGGCTTAGAAAGCCATGTCACAAAAAGCGCGGAATCGCGCACGGTCATTTAGTTGGCTCTGCTCACGACCGCAATGCTTGGAGCGGTGCCGATTGCCATTTACTTGCGATTGCGAGAGCGATTCTCAGCGCGTTGGGTAGGTTTTGCGGCCGCGGCGCAACTAAAACCGAACGTGCTGGACACGAATATCCCTCAATTCAAAGCTCCGCCCGCAAAGGCCCACATAAATTCTCTGGAATTTTGCGGTTCTTCTTTTGGCGCAAAATCGTAATATGTATGCATCACAATGGTGTTGCACAGTGATTTACCCGCCTCTCGTGTTCGAATTCTGCTCTGTGATGACTCCCCCGTCGAACGCTTGGCCCTCGGTCACTTCCTGCGAAATTCCGGCTACGACGTCGATGAAGCCGGCGATGGTGAGTCCGCAATTCAGCATCTGAAAAATCGCGAAGTTCATCTGCTCCTTCTGGATCTCCAGATGCCCGATGTCGACGGCTTCGATGTCCTCACTTACATGCAGACACATCGCCGCTCACTGCCGGTCATTCTGCTTTCAGGGATGCCTCTGGACGACATTCAGCACAGAATGCACGTCCTCCCCGAGCCGGAGCTTCCTCCCCTGCTTCTTAAGCCCATTGATACCGACCAGCTTCTCGGCATCGTCGAGCTGCAACTCAGCGGCCAACTCCCCACCTCACACAAAGCCTGAGAAGCCCAGGTACAACCCTACAATGTGGCGCTGTACCGTTCCCGAGTAACATCTAAGAATGACTCCCCAAACCGTCTTGATTACCGGCGCTGGCCGAGGCATCGGTCGCGCTGCCGCGATTGAACTCGCGTCGGCCGGCTATCAAATCGTCCTGCTTGCGCGCAACGAACCTGAACTGGCTGAGACCGCTCGCCTCGCCGGCGACGGATTGGTTCTACCAACTGATGTGACGGACTCCGGCCAAATCGACGCCGCGATCGCGCGCACCATCCAAACCTATCAGCGACTCGACGCGATCGTCCATTGCGCGGGCCTTGCGCCGATTCTCGCAATCGACGCCACGTCAAACGAGCAATGGCGCGCCGTCCTCGATACCAATCTCTCAGCCGCCTTCTATCTCTGCCGCGCCGCATGGCCCCACTTCAAGCGTCAAAAATCCGGCGTAGTCGTCAATATCTCCTCCGAAGCCTCGCGCGATCCCTTCGCCGGTTTCGCCGCCTATGGCGCCGCCAAGGCGGGCCTGAACCTCTTCGGTCGCTCCGCCGCCCGCGAAGGCCACCCGTTCAACATTACAGTCCACACGCTCGCCCCTTCCGCCGTCGAAACCGCGATGTTCCGCCAGATCGCAACCCCAGAGCAATACCCGGCCGATAAAACCCTCACCCCCGCCGACGTCGCGCGGGTCATTCTTCAATGTGTCCGGGGCGATCTGCGTCATACCTCGGGTGAGGTCATCTATCTGCATCGAACGGTATGAGTGAGTCGACGCCCGACTCAAACCCGTACCAACCAATCAATATCCAATGTCATCCTGGAGCGAAGCGAAGGATCTGATTCAGAACAATCTTTCACCCCCAGATCCTTCGCTTCGCTCCAGGATGACAAACACTGATACCATCACAGAAGATTTTCCGCCGGAATCACCCCTCCCTCCCCTTTTCTTCTCCGTGTCCTCTCTTCGAGCCTGAGCCTCAGCCCGCGACGAGCTCGGTCGAGTCGAGCCGAAGGCCGTGCCTCCGTGGTGACCCCTCTTTTGCCCGCCGTTTCCTCAATTCACATCGCACCCGCGCCCACCCGCGTCTATCATCAGGCCGTGACGATCAGTCCTCATCCAACTCCGCCGCCACGTTGGCTCGATCTGGCCGAGGACGTTCTTCTGCGCGACTGCCATTTTGAAATATTCCGCGGCCCGGGCCCCGGCGGGCAGAAGCGCAACAAGACCAGCAATGCCGTCCGGCTCGTTCACACGCCGACAAAAATCACGGTCGTGGCCGGGGAATCGCGCTCACAGGCGGAGAACAAGGATCGCGCCGTAAAGCGCCTCAAGCTTCGCATCGCCATTGATATTCGTCATGCGATTGATCCCCGTTTCTGGGAACCGCCCGCCTGGTTCGCGAAAGCAACTCAGGCCGGTCGCCTTGCCATCTCGCATCACAATGAGCACTACCCGCGTACTGCCGCGATTGTGCTGGACCTGCTTAACTCCCAACGCGGCAGCGTTGGCAATGCAGCAAAATTGCTGGGAGTCACCACCTCGTCGGTCGTGAAATTTCTAGCGGCCGAACCCTCGCTCTGGGCCGCCGCGAATTTGATCCGCAAATCCGCCAGCCTCCCACCCATGGATCCGCGAAATTGATCGCAAGAGGCTGCCCGCAAAATTCATGATTCACCGCAGAGGCGCAGAGATCGCAGAGAAAACCGAGGGGAGGGATGAGTGAGCTGGGCCATGTGCGCGACAAACTGTTCTGTGATTTCACATATAAGCTCTTGCGCCTTCTGAATTCTCTGCGTACTCGGCGTCTCTGCGGTGAATAATCCGGCTGAGCTGCTAACCGAAGGTGAAACGGACAAAATGGAACCGGTTTACATTCACTCAATTGTCGTGAGCCAATCCGTCATCGACGCCAACGGCCACGCCAGCAACATCGAGTTCATCCGTTGGATGCAGGAAGCCGCGGTGGCCCACGCCGACGCGGCCGGCTGCACCGCCGCCACGCGCGACGCCGGCGCAACGTGGGTCGTCCGCTCTCACCAGATCGAATACCTCCGCCCCGCGATGGTCAACGACCAGGTCCAGATTCGAACTTCGGTCGCGGATTTCCGTCGGGCGTTTTCCCGCCGGAAGTACGAGTTCGTCCGCCAGGCCGATCAAGCTGTCCTTGCTCGAGGAGAAACAAACTGGGTCTTCTTGGACATCGCCACCAGCCGCCCAAAATCCATCCCACCCCACATCGCGGCGATGTTCGAATTGTTGCCGGACGAACAGAAGCCATAACAGATCCGCGAATGCTTCAAGTATTCACGTGGCACGGTGCTTCCAGCCCGTGTGCCGTGGTACGCCACGGCATCGGCCATAGGCCGATCCGGCAATCGCGTCAGCGATGAATGCAAAAACAGATTCCTGCTTAAAGAATCGCCCAAGCGCGTGATTACACGCCCATGGGCAAGGATGCCCATGCCACAAAGACAGCCCGCCGATCCTTTAACGCAACCAGTCGTAACTACGCCGCTTCCCCTTCTCCCGGAATCATCTTTTTCACCAGCGGCGTCAGCACGAACAAGATCAGCGAAGCGATGAACGTAATTCCCGCCACGACTACAAACAGCTTCACCAGATCATTCTCGTTAAAGAAACGCGTGGACCAACCCGCAATAAAATCTCCAAATGAGACTGACAGGAGCCACACGCCCATCATCAGCCCCACCATTCGGCCCGGAGCAAGTTTGGTGACCGTGCTCAACCCCACTGGGCTCAGGCACAATTCACCCAGCGTCTGTGTGAAATAGCACAGCACCAGCCAGATCGGGCTCACCTTCCCGAATCCGGCCAAATGCGAAGCCAGCGCCATCACCGCAAACGCCAGCCCCGCAAAGAACAACCCCACCGCGAATTTGGCCGGGCTGGATGGATCGCGCCGACCCAGCCAAACCCACAGCGCCGCAAACGCCGGCGCCAGCGCGATCACAAAAGCCGGCTGAACCGATTGATACCACGCCGAGGGAAACGCATAGCCCGCCACTGAATTATTCGTCAGCCGGTCGGCGAACAAATTCAGGCTCGTCCCCGCCTGCTCGAACGACATCCAGAAAATGATCGAAAACAAAAACAGGATGAAGATCACCAGCACGCGCCGTAACTCGGCCCCTTTCAGATGCCGCACCGTCCCCGCGACATAGCCAAGTGCCGTTCCGACTACCGTCGGAAACAGACAAGACACTACACTTCCACCGCCGCCAATCAGCCCAAGCACCAGCCCGCCCAATCCGCCCATCACGGCCAATATCAACGTCAGCCAATCGAACCCCCTGGGAGCGTCCACCGGCGACTTGTAATTGAGAACCGCGGACCCCGATGGATCAGGCTCAATCGCCGACGTCGGAACCACCACCAAATTCTTCACAGGTCGTCCGCCAATTCCCTTCAATCGGTCTCCGCTCCACACATACTGAATCAACCCCAACACCATTCCCACTCCAGCCGCGGCAAACGCCCAATGCCAGCAGGTGGACGGGTCCACTCCCATCGACTTGAGCGCGTTCTTGAACCCTTCCTTCTGCGCCAGAAATCCGCACACCAGCGGCGCGATCATTGCCCCAATATTGATCCCCATATAAAAGATCGAAAAGCCCGCATCGCGCCGGGCATCTTTTTCGGGATAAAGCTGCCCCACCATCGCGCTCATGTTGGGCTTGAGCAAACCCGTCCCCAGTGAGATCAGCACGAGCCCGGCATAAAAAGTTCCAATCGTTGGCACCGCCATGCTGAAATGCCCGCACGCGATGACGATGCCGCCGATCAGCACGGCCAGCCGCGTGCCGAGAAACCGGTCCGCGATCCACCCCCCAAGCAGCGGCGTCCAATACACGCTCGACGTATACGTCCCCACCACCATCCCCGCATACCCATCCGGCAGATTCATCCCCCCCGCCACCAGCGGCGCCGTCATATACAGGATCAAAATTGCCTTCATCCCGTAATAACTGAACCGCTCCCACATCTCCGTAAAAAACAACGTCGTCAACCCGCGCGGATGCCCCGCAATCCCCCCCGTGTCCCGCGCCGCCTCCGGCGTCGAGCCCGCATATTCAACCGTCGTGTTTATCAATCGTTACTCCCGATCTCAATCAATATCCCCAAACACCACAGCCAACCGTTTTACCCGCCCTTCAACCGGTTGCCTAAAAAAAGTCCTTCCGCCGCTGACATTCCTGGTGGGGCAGATCATTCCTGTCTGCCTATTACATTGCCGGACATTCCTGTCCGTCCTTCCCCCCATCTGTATGATCCCTCGACTTGCCGATGAATAAAGCCATCACCCCCGCCCTCCGCCCGGCCACCCTGCCGCACCTCCTCCTTTTCACCGCTTCGTTCTTCGCCGCCTGGACAACATGGGCGATCTACCTCGCCCACCACCCCGTCCCCCCACAACTTTGGCCCCTCCGCCTGCTGATCCGGCTTACGCTCTTCCTTCTCCCCACGCTCCTATACATCCGGATCTATCTCCGCCAGCATCCGATTGAATACCTGCGACTCAATTCCCATCTTCCCCGCGGCCTCATTTACGGCTGCGCCGCCGGCCTTCTTCCCATCGCCGACCTGACCCTTCAATCCATCACCGCCCACAAAATCCCAATCCTCCCCAAATCCGCCGACACCTGGCTCAACGTGATCCTCGCCGCCCCCCTCACCGAAGAAATCCTCTTCCGCGGCCTGCTCTACCGCGAGTTTTCCCGCCTGACCAACGCCGTCACCGGCGCAATCATCAGTTCACTACTCTTCGCCGCCCTCCATTTCCCCTACTGGTACTTCTCCCACGCCAAGGGGGGAATGGACCTGGCCGGCTCGCTCATCCGCATCTTCGCCATCGGATTGCTCTGCTGCGCCCTCACATGGAAATCCCGCACACTTATCGCGCCCATCGTCTTTCACTTTCTCAACAATCTGGCATCAAGTTGCGCGGTGTAGCCTGCATAGTGCTTACGATAGAATCGACGTTACAGAGGTCTGAACATGGAGATCAAGCCGATCAAATCCGAACGCGATTATCGCCGCACACTGGCACTCATCGAGCGGCTCATGGGTGCCCGCCCGAATACGCGCCAAGGCGATCGGCTGGACGTGTTGGCAACACTGGCCGACGCCTGGGAAGAAAAGCACCACCCGATTGGCCCGCCAGACCCCATTCAAGCCATTTCCTTCGCCCTCGAACAACGCGGCTTGTCACGCCAGGACCTCGAGCCAATCATCGGCAGCCGGGCTCGCGTCGCTGAAGTCCTCAACCATAAGCGGCGACTAACCCTTCCAATGATCCGCCGGCTCCATGCCCGCCTCGGCATCCCCGCCGAAGTACTGATCCAGGAACCCGGATCTACTTCCGCCGCGTAGTCCACCAAGCCTCTATCTGCCCCGATGAACGTCTCGACAATCGAGAATGAATGCGAAGTCGCACACTTCATAATGCGCGCTCGCCCGCTTTCGCAAAAGTGGTTATCATAAAGTTGTGAATCTCGCCACCGATCCAAGCCGGTTTACACCGTATCACGAATCGCTGACCGCAACCGTCGCTCGTACCGGCGGCATCGCGATCATTGTTGCCTCGATAGCAACCCTCACCCGCCTGGGCCATTTGCCGGCCTCTTCGGCGCAGTGGCACAATTGGTTTGCGCTGTTCGTGTTTGTTGCCTGGCCCAGCTTCGGGGGGCATTGGATCGAATTGGCCTATCTGAACGGCCTACGCCCGAGAATCGCACATTGGTCCGACGTTTCGCTGATTTTCGTGCGCCTCGGCGTCTGGCTGATCGGCGGAACGATTCTGTTTCTTGGTGCCGTTGTCAGCTACGGACTCCTGACCACGGGCAAACTACCCGACCAATCCCTCGTCTTAAAAGCACTCCTGCTGGGCGGGCCGGTTTTTGTCGCAGTCGAATTTTTTCCCCACACCTTTTTGCAGCTACGTGGAAGACCCAGCTTCTGGAACCTTCGCGGCTGATTACCAACCCGCCCCCTTGGTTTTCGTCTTGATGCGGAGCAGGAAATAGTCGGCGGTAATGTAAAGCGTAGACCCGTCATCGCCCCAGTTGCAATTGCTGGTTTGCTCGCCGGTATAGATGCGGCCAATGAGTTTCCCTGCCGGCGAGATCACGCCGACGCCGCCCAGAGCGCCGGTCCAGATGTTGCCTTCCTTGTCGGCTTTGATGCCATCGCATAGGCCGGGGAATTTGGGATCGACATACGGCTTGGCGTCAAAATACGTTCGGCGGTTGACGATGGTCCCATCCGGCTTAACATCAAAAGCCGCGATGATCGGCAGATCATCGTCGGTGCTCGCGATGTACAGCGTCTTCTCATCGGGGGAGAAAGCGATGCCGTTGGGATAAGTGAATTCCTTGGTCAGCAGTGTGACCTTGCCGTTGGGGGTGACGCGATAGACGCCGCTGAAACTCAGCTCCCTCAGCTTGGAATCTTTTCTGCCTTCCAGGCCATAGGGCGGATCGGTGAAATACACGTCGCCGTTCTTTTTCACGCAGACATCATTTGGGCTGTTGAATCGCTTGCCCTCGTATTTATCCGCGACCACGGTAAACGCGCCGTCTTCAAACCGCACTACCCGGCGATCGCCATGCTGGCAGATGATCAGATTGCCTTTGGGGTCGCGCGTCATCCCATTGCTGCCGCGTTCATGGAAGCCGGGCGTATTGACCGCCAACCCGCTGGGACGCAGGAAAACCTCGGCATGATTCCACCCCTCCTGCCACCGATAGGAGGTGTTGGCCAGCACATCCGAAAAGACCAAGCCCTGGAAAATCACTTTGCCGGCGGGGTTCTTTTCGACGTACCAGGTCGGCCCCTCGGCCCAGCGGAAACCCTCCGCCACCTTTTCAATTTTGGCATCAGGGGCAAGCACCGCATCAAACGCCGGATCGAGCCGCTCGATCCGGCCGACGAAGGCATGCGGCTCACGATCGAATCCAAAACACGCGACAGAGCCGAAGAGGAGCACCGCGGAGATTAGTAGCTTCTTGGTCATATGAGGGTTCCCAATGTGATTGGCCCAATGAGTTACCAAGTTCGACGTGCAACGATAGAGGCGATTTCACGAAAGCCCACGAACTACATCCAAGATATCGTCTCGGCAGGTATCGTGCGAACTTTTCCAGGGTAATTAAAGATGTGCGAAAGATTCGGCCGCCGCCCTTTTTCCCTCCACCGGTACGCCGGGGGAGGGTAGGGAGGGGGGTTGTCTTCAATTTGGATTCCTTCGTCAACCCACGTCTTGCAGGCCCCCTCCCCAACCCTCCCCCGGCGTACCGGTGGAGGGAGTACTGCTCTTACTACTTGTCGCGGGCCTTAACCGGCCGCGCCACCACGCCCGGATAATCCCTCCAAATCCAGCCGAGCATGTCCGGCATGATCGATCCGCCGTGCGAATCGGAGTGGGTTCCGTCGGCATAGACATAGGTCATGTCGTACTGCTTCTCTTTGAAGGCCGCGACCATCAACTCGTTCTGCTTGTGCCAGTCGCGCCGCGGATCGGCGTTGGGATTGTCGCGGAGGGTATCCTCCAGGAAGATACGGATCGGCTTCTTCTCGGTGTTGCGAACCCGTTCCGGGAAGACGTGGCCGCCGCGAATGTTGGTGAAGCTGCCGATGCAGGAGATGACTTTGTGAAAAGCGTCGGGGCGCTCCCATGCGACGTTGAACGCGCAGATCGCCCCGCTGCTCGTGCCGCCAATGCAGCGCCCGTCCGGGTCCTTCGTGAGATTGTAAGTCTTACCAACCTCCGGCAGCATTTCATCAATCAGAAAGTGGGCGTATTTGTCGCCGAGTGAATCGTATTCGATGCTGCGGTTGTTCGGATTGCCGCCGTTCACCTCGGCATATTCTTCGCCGCGCGAGCCGGGGGTAATGAAGATGCCGATCGTCACCGGCATCTGCTTTTTCGCGATCAGGTTCTCCATGACCTGCGGTACGCGCAGCACGAAATTGGGATTCGTGGCCCGCTGCCCGTCCTGGAAGACCAGCACGCAGGCCGGTTTGTCCGGCGTATATTGAGCCGGCACATACACCCAATACTTACGAACCGTTCCCTCAAAAACCTTACTGTGGAACAGGGTCGGACCTTCGAGCTTGCCTTTGGGCACGCCTTCCTGCGGGCGCGAGTCCGGGTCCACCGGATAGGTGATCGCCGGCCCCTGATTTGGCCGCCCGCCCCGACCCGCTGAGCGCGTCGCCGGCCGGGTCGCGGCGGTCTGATTCTGCGCCGGGCTCGGCGGTGGCTGCTGGGCCCACGTGATCGTCGCCACCATCGCTAACAGCAACAGGCCTATTCTCAAATTCACCGTTTCTCCTCTGCACAAGGGGTCGTCACGTTTCGCGCTCTGCGGAACGTTGCATTACGTTGCATTGCGTTGCACGAAGCTGCATTTCAACGGCACGTTGCATAACGTTGCATTTCGTTGCATGACTGCATTTCGGCGGTACGTTGCATTACGTTGCATTTCGTTGCACGGCTGCATTTCGGCCGCACGTTGCATAACGTTGCATTGCGTTGCACCACGTTGCATTGATGAGAAGCCGCCCGTGGAATTGCCGCTATCGAGCCGGCCGACTCTGCGCGCCGTCGGTTGTAATTGTTTACCGCCTTTGACCTATGGGCAAAGGTATCTGACTATTTCGAGTG
>DAIRGS010000032.1:0-37899 GCA_036794395.1 Tepidisphaeraceae bacterium
GCCCTACCCTCCCCCGGCGTACCGGTGGAGGGAAAAAGAGGGCAGCCGCCGAAACTGTCACGCACCCGTTCCTTTTTCCGGCTGTGTCCGTACGATCCTGGCCTGGTTCCAGGCGTATTATGTCGGCGTTACTCGTTAACCCGCGTTTTGAATCGAAGGATTAAAAATCCGCTTCAGCAACCAAGGAATGGCGTTTTCACTCCTCCAACCCCTGCATTCGATCCCCCACGCCTTCCTGGACGTGGAGACCACGGGCGCGTCCGCCGACTTCGGCCATCGAGTGATTGAATTGGGAATTGTCCGTTACGAGAACGGCATGAAGGTCGCCGAGTATCAGCAACTCATCGACCCCCAGCGTCGCGTCAGCCCCGGGGTTACCGTTCTCACCGGCATCTCCCAGCAAATGGTCGATGGCCAGCCCACCTTCGCCCAGCAATTTCCCGCGGCCATGGAATTGCTCAATGGCGCTATGATCCTCGGCCATAACGTCCGGTTCGACCTCTCCTTCCTTGCTAAAGAATTTCGTCGCTCTGGCCACGACATTTCCCAAGCCCTCAACAACGCGCCGGTTCTTGATACGGTTCGCATCGCCCGCCGTCGATTCGGTCGAGGCGGAAATGGCCTTCAAACCCTCGCCCCGCGCCTGGGCGTGCAGCCCACCTGCGCCCACCGCGCCCTGGCAGATGCCGTCACCACAGCATTGGTTTTTGAACGCCTCATGGAGCCGGTAGGGGGGTGGAAAATGTGCCTGTGCGACGCTATCCGCGAGCAGGGCGGCCCGATGGGCCTCCTCCCAGTTAATAACCCGCGCGAAAGCCTGCTCCCGCTCGAACTTGAAGAAGCCCTCGAGCAGCGCAAGCCCGTCATGATGGAATACCTGGATGCCCGCCAATCCCGAACCCAACGGGTCATCCAACCCCTTCACGTGCGCCGTTCCAATGGCGAGTTGATGTTGGTCGCACACTGTCACCTTCGCGGCGAACAACGGACCTTCAAGCTCGAACGCATCGTCCAACTCACGAAGGTAGACCCGGAGAATCCATCCAGCTCGTCGGTCCCCCTTGCGACGCATTGCGACGCTGCTCAAACTGTGCTTCTCGAATCCTCGCCGGTTTCCTGTATAGAATCCCCTCATGTCGAATCCCCCGAACCCGCAAACCCCGGGACCCAGGATCACCCAGCTTGGAGCCCGCTCCCACCTGACGCCATCCCAGATCGACCAGCCGAGATCGATTCTGGAAGTCTTTGAAAACCCCCGGCCCGCCCGCGACTACCAGATCGAATTCGTCTTCCCTGAATTCACCAGCGTTTGCCCCGTGACCGGCCAACCCGATTTCGCCACCATCACCCTGCGCTACGTCCCGGACAAATGGTGCGTCGAAATGAAGAGCCTCAAGCTTTACTACTACGCCTATCGCAATAAAGGCATCTTCTATGAAGGCGTCGTCAACACGATCGCCGACGACCTGATCGAAGTCCTTAAGCCGCGAAAAATGACGGTGGTGGGTGCGTTCAATGTACGCGGCGGAATCGCCGGCACGGTAACGGTCGATTACATCGCATCGAAGTAACCCGCGCAAACGATGCACGCCACTCAGCTGCGGCACGATCGTTTCAGGTCGCCGTCGGCGATACTGATGTAATCGCGAAGTTAAACGTAAGGTCATTGTTTAATGTCACCACGATCGTCCCCGCGCCCGTGGCACCGGCGAATGCTCCTGTGCCGCCCGTGATCGTGTAACTGAGTGTTCCCGGGAAGGGGCTAAAACCGGCCTGCGGCGGTCCGGTCAGCGCCAGCGTCACCGAATTAAGTAACGCGTTGGCCATCGGCCCGGTCTGGGTCAGAGTCATCGTTCCAGTGGCATGACCGGTCGCATTGAATCCCGGAATCGTCACAAACGCGTGCGCCGACACCGTGCCCAGGTCTCCGGCCGTCCCCGTGCCGTTAAACACATACCCTGCCCCAATGTCCGCCGCGGTCGGGGCCAGCGAATATTTCCCGCTGATCTGCCCATCAAGCAGGACATTCTTCGCAACCGCCGTAACGATTGCTCTGCTTCGGAACGTAGTCACAAGGCGCACCAGTGAGGTCGGCGTCGGGCCCGGCTTGGTTACCGTTACTTTTATTCCAAACGATCCGACCTTCTTGTAAGTATGGGTCCCATCCACCTCAAACCGGATTTGATCGAGGCCGACCACACCCACCGGCTTAAGCGTGCCCACAGACGCAGTGCCATCACCCCACGAAATCGATGCGTGCAGATTTGTGCCGGGCGCGAGTGTGACGAACGTCCCGACGCTGGCCGTGAATGCCACACCCGCTTTTTCATGAAGCGTCACGCCTTGATTCGGCGCCGCGGTGACCGGCACCGTCCCAATCAGCAGGGGGGTCGGCGAAATCGCCAGAAATGGCGTCACCGTCAGCAACTGACGGGACTCCAACGCCTCGATAAATGAACCGGAACGTGTAAGCGGGGTAGCATGTCGCATGATTAGGGTCCTCCAACCGTCTGGGGATCGCGAGTGATTGAACACTGTATTTGACCCTTACCTTCGGCTACACGTCAAATTAATTTTCATGCACAATCGGCTATTTGTGCGCCGCGCTCCCGGATGCCAATCAATGCGTATCTGTAAAGTGCAATGTAATTTGTTACTCAACTCAATTCGTCGTGCATCACTCGTCCCCCAAACCGTGCCCAAGCTATGATGTCCCACTATGACCCAGCCACTTCCCCCCGGCCAAGGCCCTATCGATCCCCGAACGGCATTCAATCCGCCGCCACCGCCAGCCTCAAGGCCGATGATGCCGCCGCCGATGATGCAACCCCCTATGAATCAGCCGCCCATGCCATTCCCGCCCTTCATGCCCCCGCCCCCTCCCCGGCGCGGCGGCACGGGCTGGATGATCTTCAGCATCCTGCTCATCATGCTGCTGATGGGCTCCGTCCTGCTTAACATCATTTTCGGCATCGGCTTCGCCGTCAGCACCGTAGGCGGTCATGAGATTTCCCAGAATACCATCGTGAGCGGCTCGGCCGATCAGCAGGTCGCCGTCGTCGCGCTGAATGGTGTCATCACCGACGCCACCCGCCAGAAGGTTGAACAACTCATCCGCGAGGTCGAGGACACCCACAATCTCAAAGGCCTCATTCTCGACATCAACTCGCCCGGCGGCGAAGTGACCCCCTCCGATGAGATCTACGAACGCATCGCCAAACTCAAACGCGACCATCCCAGCCTCGCAATCGCCGCGTCGATCCGCGGCATCGGCGCCAGCGGCGCGTACTACGCCGCCTGCGCCTGCGATCACCTGATTGCCGAGGAAACTACCATCACCGGCAGCATCGGCGTTCTCTGGCCCAACTACAACTATTCCAGCCTGATGCAAAAGTACGGCGTCAGCGACAACACCATCGTTTCCAATGGCGCCCCATACAAAGATGCCGGCTCGCCCACCCGTCCCCCTAACTCCGAAACCGACAACTACCTCCATGGCCTGATCGATTCCGAATTTGTTCGCTTCAAGTCCGTCGTGAAAACCGGACGCGGCGCCAAGCTCAAGCCAGGCGTCGATGAAATCGCCAATGGCAAAGCCTATACAGCACAGGAGGCACTCGCCAATGGACTGATCGACGAGATCGGCTATCTCGACAAAGCCATCGCCTGGGTCGCCAAAACCGCCGCCCTCAGCAGTCCTAATGTCGTCCGCTATGAAGAAAAGCCGACGCTATTTGATCACTTTCCTTTCGCTAAACAGCAAGGCAGTCCCAGGATGTCCCTCCAGATCAATGGCATGAACGTCGACGTCGACCAGAGCTTGCTCGACCGATTCACTCACCCACGTCCCATGGCAATCTTCCAGGGACGATGATGAGCCCAAACCGCAATCCCGATCAAGTGGATTGCTTAACCCGGAGAATTCAGGATTCACCGCGGAGGCGCGGAGATCGCGGAGAATTCAAAGGAATTGAATGTGCGCACGTGCGCGATGAACTGTACAGGGATTTTGCCCGTGACCTCTTTCGGGTTCTGCATTCTCTGCGTCCTCTGCGACTCTGCGGTGAATAGTCCGGGTAAGTATCCAAAATCAACTTTTTTCTCCCCTCCTCTTCGTGTCTTCGTGCCTTCGTGGTAAACATTTAGCTCGATGTCCCAAATACCGAACGACAACAACCTCAAACTCGCCAAAGACCAGAAAGAAAGCGGAATTCCCGAAGGCCTGTGGGTCCGCTGCCCAGAGTGCGGCGACATGTTGTTCCGCAAAGTCATCGAGGAAGCCCTCCACGTCTGCCCCAATTGCCAGCATCACTTCCGCATCTCCGCCCGCACCCGTGTCGAACAACTGGCCGATCCCGGCAGCTTTGAAGAGCGCTACGCCGATGTTGAACCCGTCGATACCCTCAAATTTGTCGATCGCAAGGCGTACAAAGACCGCCTCCGGGCCGAGCAGCAAAAAACCGGCAATCGCGACGCCGTCGTGTGCGGCAGGGCATTTATCAAAGGACGGCCAATCATGCTGGCCGTCATGGATCCCACCTTCATGATGGGCTCCATGGGCAGCGTTGTCGGCGAAAAAATCACCCGCACCATCGAAGCCGCTTCCGACGAAAAACTGCCGCTGCTCATCGTCAGTTGCTCCGGCGGCGCTCGCATGCAGGAATCAGCCCTTTCCCTGATGCAGATGGCCAAAACCAGCGCTGCCCTCGCCCGCCTCGACGACGCCAAACAGCTTTTCATCAGCCTGCTGGCGGATCCCACCACGGGCGGCGTCACCGCCAGCTTTGCCATGCTGGGCGATTTCATTATCGCCGAGCCAAAAGCCCTCATTGGCTTTGCCGGCCCGCGCACCATCTGGAACACGATCAAAGTCGAGCTCCCCGACGGCTTCCAGCGCAGCGAATTTCTCAAAGACCACGGCTTCCTCGACTTCGTCGTCCACCGCAAAGACCTCCGCAACGAGATCGCCCGCCTGATGGACTACTGCGAAAATAAGCCGCGACCGGCCTAATTTGTCGCATATTCTCCGGATCGCGCCCGCTATTCGCCAAACCGCGACACGTCACAATTCCATTAAATCCAACGTAATATCGGCGGGTCTGTCATTCACTTGACATCAGGATCCGGCACGCCGTTTGTTAGCCATGTGCTCAATGGTTTCGCAGATTGTTCCTATCTCGACGCGCTTTCCGGCGGACAGCCAAGAGGTCTTGATCGTCGAGGACGAACAGAGCGCCCGCCGGGCCTTGAGCCTGCTTCTATGCTCGTGCGGATTTCACCCCCAGACTTTCCGCACAGCTGAAGAAGCCGTTTTCTGGCTCCAAGGCGGGGCGCAGCCGGGTGCCGCCCTCGTCGATCTCGATCTTCCGGGGATGGATGGAATCGAACTCATCAGCAAGTTGCGTAAACTCAGCCCCCTTACCCGGCCCATACTGGTCACTGCAACCGATGAAGATACACTGGTCCGCCGCCTGAAGCCCGATCCAATTCCATACCTCCGCAAGCCAGTGAATTTTGACGCCCTTCTTACCTTCCTCAACCCACAGCCCTCATAACCCGCCTATTACCGGCCCGCCAAACTCCCGCCGGTTCGTTCGTTGTGACGCACGACAAATGGCTCTTTTTACCAGCCGCGAACGGCCGATGAATTGCCACACACAGGGATCTTCCCTTGCCACTCGGACGACATCCCATAGAATGTCATCCCTACAAATACCGGCCTTGCACGTGTTTGCGATGCACGGCCCAGCGGCGGAAGGAGCTATCTCATGAATCTCATGTATGCCGTCGAGCGACTGCTCGACACCGGTTGGTGTCCCCTCGATCAAGACCTCGAACGCCTCCCCGATGGTCGCAGCTATCCTTCCGTTTTTTCCGTCCAGCGCGAATTCACCCGCGCCGGCCTTGAACTCTCCATCAAACACAACCTCGTATTCGACTGCTACCGCGCCACCTGGGCCCCCGTCGGTGAAATCGCCTCCGAAGGCCGCACCGACGAACGCCACGGCATCGTCATCGGATCCTGCGAACGCGAAGCTGCCGTCTACGCCCTCAGCCAACTCCGCGAAGCCCAACAACTGGAACTCGTTCCGAGCTGATCGACGCGAGTATTAACACGATAGTTTCCCAATTTCTGCTCGACCTCACCCAACCTGCGCCTTCGCGCCGGATGGGGAGTGCTCTTTCTGCTGGAATCGACGATTCCGCACAGATAAAATCCAGATATGCAGATCCTTGATCGCATTACAGTAGACGCCAACCAATGCGGCGGTCGTCCCTGCATTTGCGGGACACGTTTTCGCGTGGTGGATCTGCTTGAACTGCTCGCTGCCGGTGCATCTCACCAAGAAATTATTGCTGACTACGGTTTCCTCGAGCCGGCTGACATACAGGCCACATTGCTTTACGCAGCTCGTCTGGCCGACCACCCCGTTGTGCCGGCCGCATGAAGTTCCTCGTGGACAATCAATTGCCGGTCTATGATCTGGCTTCACCTACACGCCCCCAAAAACGCCACCAGATCCCCCAACTCCTGCTGCGAAAGCTGATCGGCGAACCCCGCCGGCATCACCGACACCGTCCCCGGCCGCATCTCTGCAACGTCCTTTCGCGCGACGTGAACTTCCTGATTCGGCCCTGTCACCACCATCACTTCGCTCGCATCATTGCGATGCACGATCCCATACTGCCGATCCCCGTTGGTTAAAATCACCATGGTCGGCTCGAAGCTCTGCACAAAGCTCGCGCTGGGGAAAACCACGCTTTCGATTAAATCCCGTCGCGTGCGAATCGCGCCCACGCGAGTCAGATCCGGACCGACGCGACCGCCCACATAACCAATCTGATGGCACGAATAGCAAGCCGCCTTCGCGCTATTGAATAGCGACTGCCCGCGGCGAACATCCCCGGCCGGCAAGGTCGTCAGCAGTTGATCCAGTCGCGCCTGCTGCGCCGCCGCGTCGGGATTGAGCTTCGCCACGATCCGCGCCGCCCGCGCTTTCACCTCGGACCCAAACTTCGCAACTGCCTTCTCAACCGCATCGGCCCGCAACGCTCCACCGGCCCGCGCCCCCTCCAGCGCTGCCACCAGCTTCTCTCCAACCTGCGCATCACTGCTCTGTCCAAAGGCCGTCAGAAGCGGATCGATTTCCAACGGCCCGACGGTGACGAGCACCGCAGTCAATTTCGCCAACTGCTCCGAATTCAGCTTGCCCCGCCCGATCGCTTGGGCCGCCAGCAACTGCCCCTGCCCTGGCCGATCATTCGCCAGCTGAGAAATCAGAAAATCAAATTGCTTCCCATCGATCTCGTTGAGTCGCCCCGGTATCGTGGCCAGCGCCTCCAGCCTGACATCCGCCGGCAGCTTTTCATTTCCCGCCACTCCAAGCAATGCACGAGCGATCCCGCCATCGGCATTCTGTTTCAGGGCCAGCTTCTTCAAGATGGCCGTGACATCACCGACCGCTCGCGGATCTTCCGCTTCCAGCATCCGCCGCAACGCATCGAGCCAGTTCCTCGGCACCGGCGACAGCCCCGACTCAGCCATCGCCCCAAGAACTATCCGACGCTGTGCCGTGGAGGTCGTCGGATCATTCAGCCGCGATGCCAGCATTGCCGAGATCCGCTCCGATCGAGCCAGCCGTCCAAGCTGCCGCACAAACTGCGGATCGTCTTGCGATGCTCCAATCCGCTCGGCCAGCGCATCAGCCAATGCCGCTCCCCATTCTGCGTGCCGGCTGGCGATCCACGTCGCCGTTTGCCGCAAAGCCGGATCCGTCGCCGATAAGCTCCCTGCCACCACTTCCGCCGGCACCGCTCCATTGTCCATCTGATCCAGCGCGATCATCGCCGCCCTACGCACCGCCGTGTTCTCGCTCAATAGCCCTTGTTTCGTTCCGCCCGCATCGCCGATCTCAATCAATGCATACGTCAGCGAGTGATCCAGCACGCGATCATTGCCCTTCGCCAATTCAGCCAGGATGCGGGGCACCGTTGTCCGATCTCCGATGCGCCCCAGCGCCTCGGCCGCCACTCGCCGATTGTGCGCCGAAGAACGATCAAGCAATTTGATCAATCCGCCAACCGCCCCGCGATCCAGCCAGGCGCTGGCGGAGTGCGCCGCCGCCTGCCGCACAGTGGCATCGGCATCATTCAACCCCGCCCGTACTGCCGCGCGACCCGCCGGCCCTTCAATGCGCGTCGCCGCCCATATCGCATTCACTCTCGCCCGCGCCGATCCCGCGGACTTCACTGCCTCCGCAATCACCGGCGCCGCGCCCCGATCCGCCAGCGCCGCAACGGCGCGCTTCCGTACCACTGGCCGCGAATCATCCAGCAACGCCACTATCGCTTTGGCATCCATCCCCGCCCAGTCCAACTTCAAACCCCTGGCATCTTCAGGAACCGCGGCCCCCACCCGCTTAACCCGATAAATGGCCCCCAATACATCCGGCTTGGCAAACTGCGACGTCGGGCAACAGATCTTGTACCACCCGCCCGTATCAATCACGAGCAGGCTCCCATCGGCATCCTCGATTACATCCGTCGGATGAAAATCGACACTATCGCAAACGACAAAGTCTTCGTTTGTCGCCGCGAACGTTGCTCCATCCTCGGTCAGCACATGTCGCGTCACTTTGTGGAGGTTAAAGCTCGTGGCGAACAGGTTATCGCGGTAGGGGGGTCCGAACGCGTCCGATTCATACCGGCACAACCCGCTTGCCGCCGCGGGACCCAGATGCACCAGCACCGGCATCACGTCGGGCGATGTATGGGGGTGATCGTCGATCACATCGTGCACCTTCCCATAGATCCCCCCATACACCGCGTGAATGATCCCGTCCCGTTTCCCGTTCTCCGGCTGCTGCAAAAACGTTGTTGTGAAAATCCGCTCTCCTCCCGGTGTAAAGACGACATGCACCGGGTTGTCCATCCCCCCGGTCATCACCGGCTCCAATCCAGTTCCGTCAGGCCGCGCTCGAAAAATATGCGCAGCCCGCGACACCATTGGCTTTTTCCCCGGCCGTGTATACGTCTGCTCGGCAAACGCGCCCTTGCACCAGTAAATCCACCCATCGGGCCCCATGTATGGTCCATGAATATCGTTCGCGCAGTTCGTCAGCGTCTTGGCGGTCAGCCACTCAAGCTGCTGCTTGGCCTCTCCCGTCCCATCCACAGCCGTCAGCTTCCAAATGCTCGGCGGCGCTCCCACATACACCGATCCCGCGTACCACATCACCCCTTCAGGAAACATCATGTGCGCTGCAAAGACGCTGCTCTTAACAAATTGTCCTCCCTCATCGCTGGCATCCAGTCGCACAATTCGGTGCGGCTTGTCCGCCAACTGCTTCTGGACCTTGTCCCCCGTCCCCGACGAATCAGCAACGTACAGCCGCCCAACGTCATCAAAGTCGGCAACGATCGGCCGATCCACCACGCCAGGCCCAGCGACCTGCTCAATCGTGAACCCATCAGGCAACGTAAAGGTCCGGTCTCCAATCTTCACCTGCGCCGCTGCCGACAGCCCGGCAACCAACAAACCACCACTCAACACGCACGCCACCATTAGTGTCAGACGAGACATGCTTCGGCCCTCGATTGGAAGTATCTCAGTATACAAACAAAAGCCCCGCGGCTCGTTATGCCGCGGGGCGATTCGGCTATTTCATGTCCGAAGTCTCAACCCAGTAGATCAGACAGGAATTTCAACACGGCCGTTTGCAACGCCTGGCCATGAGTTTCCAACGCACTGGATTGCGTCGTCAGGACCGAAACCGAGTTCGACACATCCGCCTTCGAAGGCGAATCCGCGGGCACCGCCGCATCAATCGCCGCCAGGTCGGCCGAAGTTTTTGCATTCACGCTCGTGGCATCGGCGAGCAATTTACTTCCCTGCGCGTCCTTGGCCAGCCCCGCTATCGCCTTTTGGTATTTCCGCTGCACAGCCACCGACGAGCCACTACTCAGCGTATTCAATACCGACACAATCTTCCCGATATCGTTCTTCCCGATTCGCACCGCGACATTCAGATCCGTCTTCAATTTCGAAATGCCCTTGCCGTAATCGCTCTTGAGGTTTTTCAGCAACGGCTTGAACTGTTTATCTTTCCCAAGGTCCGCGTTCAGCGTCGCCAGTTGGGCCTTACCCAGTGACTGCGTCTAGGCCGCGTCCACCTTAATTGCCGCGATCCCCGCGTTGATTGCGTCAATATCCGCCTGAATCACCGGGCTGATCGACATAAGCTTCCGCGCTTCAAGCACTTCTAAAAACACTGACATGTATCGCTCCTATTTCCTTTTTGGACAAACATTTCCCAAGTAGTCGGCGATATTAAATCGGAGCACGCACGATTCGGCAACATCTCGGTCGGAACGGAAGTCAGCCGGCCAGGGCAGCGCCTCCCGATTTGAAGGGCCTTTCCCGCAATATAAAAAAAGCTCGCCCCGACGAATCGGAGCGAGCGTTCAATCTCAAATCAAATATCCAAAATGTGAAATCTCAAATCTGAAATCTGAAATCTGAAATCGCCTCACGACCCAACCGCCGCGGTCTCCAGCAGCGAACTCCACTTCCGCCCGGTCCGGCTCTTCCATCCACCCTTGTGATAGGCATATCCCACAATCAACGGCACCGCCAGCGTCGCTTCGCTGTACACCATCTGCTCGTACACCGTATCGACCTTCCCCCAGCTCGAGGCTTCCTTCAGCGTGCTGCTGGAAAGGGCGCCATCGCGCACATCGGCCACCGTGATCTGCACGGCATACTTATGCATCGGTGCATCGGCGTCGTTAAGAATCTCAGCCGCCACCACAATGTCCTGGGCAAAGTTCTTCGGTACGCCCCCGCCGATCATGAACAGGCCCGTGTCCTTGCTCTTGAGCTTGAGCTGCGTCAGCTCATAGAAATCCTTGCCGCTGTCGAAGCTCACATAAGGCCGGCCCGCGGCAATCCGTGCGTGCTGGTGGGCCACGATGCCAAAACCCGCGGAGCAGTCGCTGAACGCCGGCACAAAGATCGGCACATCCCGCTTATACGCTTCATAGATAACGCTGTCCGGCGTCTTGGGCCCGCCATTACGCTCGAGGTACGCGCCAAACTCACGGAGCATTTCCCGCGAGCTATACGCCCCGGCTTCAACTTCATCAAAAATCTTCTGCGTCGTCTCATCACAAACACGCAGCTCTTCCTCGTCGATGAATGTGTCATAAATGCGGTCGATCATCAGGTCGCGCAGCTCGCCATCCCGCGTTCCGCCCTTGAAGTCATCATCCGCCTTGTAATGGCGGAACCCGAGGGCTTCGAAGAAATCCTGATCCACCATGTTGGCGCCCGTGCTCACGATGGCGTCAACCATGTTATTGCGGATCATGTCCACGAACACCTTTTTCAGTCCCGCGCTGATCAGCGACCCCGCCAGGCAGAGGATCACGCCGCACTCTTTGTCGCGGAGCATGCGGTCGTAGATCTCAGATGCGCGATGCAGGTCGCGGGCGCTGAACGCCATGTGCGCCATCGCATCCACGAGCGGCACCACATTCTGCTTGGTGATGTCGATGTGCTCGATTGCCTTCGAAAGGTATTCTTTTTTCTTTGCCTTATTGTCTGCCACGATGCACCTCCTTATGGGTGAATCCAAAAAAAACGGGAACGACACAAACGAAAAACCACCACGGGCCGCTACGGTGTACCCGCGAATGTTTTCGCGTGTACCCGCCATTGCGGGCCGGGGTGGCTTTGAATCAACTAACTTAGCGGCACTTATTTTTGAATATTGTTTCGTCCCCGTCAAGACTCAGTTCACCCGCGAAGATATTTTATTCATGCGGCCTTCGTGGTAGACCATCCCGGATGGATGATCCGACAAAAGCCCGAATGCGCTTGTATCTAAGGAGCGAGCGCGCTCGCGGCCTAAACGCCATCCCCGCCGGCGAGCCTGGCGACGCCATTCCCGCCGCACCACCGCCCATCGTAGCTCAGCGTCCCGAACGCCCGCAGTCCAAATTTCCTATTAAATCCCCCGCCCAGTCCGTTCGTCCAGAGGCGCTTTTCGTCGCCGAATCTTCCGCGCCCCAAACGGCCAAAGCTCTACAAGCACCTCCGGCCGGTGAGCCATTCACCTCAGCAATTCTTTCGACAGAACAAAAGCGTCAGCGCCTGACGGCGATGAACGAAAACGAAGTTCGCGTCTGCACAAAATGTCGACTCTGCGAAACCCGCACGCACACGGTCTTTGGCGAAGGCGATGTGGATGCGAAGATTTTTTTCATCGGAGAAGGTCCGGGAGAAACAGAAGATCAAACCGGCCGCCCCTTCGTGGGTCGCGCTGGGGAATTGTTGAACAAAATGATCGCGGGCATGGGCCTGGCGCGCGAGCAGGTGTTCATTGCAAATATCGTGAAGTGCCGCCCGCCCAACAACCGCGTGCCGGCCCCGGATGAAGTGGCAACCTGTACGCCTTACCTGGAACGTCAACTTGAAATGATTCGTCCAAGCGCCATCGTGACCCTTGGCTTGCCCGCGACACAGTACATGTTGCAAACCAAGATGTCGATGGGCAAGATGCGCGGGAACTGGCACGCCTGGCGTGGCATTAAGCTCATGCCCACCTATCACCCGGCCTACGTGTTGCGCAATCCAACATTCGAAACACGATCGGCAGTATGGAATGATTTAAAATTAGTTCTCACCGAACTGGGCCTCCCCGTTCCCAAGAAAAATACCTAGATGATTCATCAAATCCGCGCGCGAAAAAAAATATTCTCGCGCACGCTTGCGCTCCGTCCTTCCACAACATTTTGTGCATCATATTTTTCGCCACCCGATTTGTGGAATGCGCGAGCGCTTCGCGCCGATGTAAAGATCTGCCGCGCGATGTTGTAAAGATGTTGTTGAAGAAGATTTGTTTTGTACACGCGCGACTCGCTCACTACAGTGCGCGCCCGCGCTCATCGGAAGGGGAGCGTCATTCGGCCCCCTTGTTTAGACACGGTTGACGTAAGAAAAAACGAACAGAGTCGTCCGATCACTTCGGCGGCTGAAGAATCGCCATGCTAACGACCCAATCGCCTGCCAGAGGGCGCACGCCCGCGGCTACACCACGTGAGGTTGTTCGACGCGCCGTCGAGCCGCCTGTCCTCGATCCCTCGATCTGGCAAAATATTCTCCAGCAGGTGCGCGCCCATCATCCGGGCCTTAACCGCGTCTGGTTCGACGAAATGGTGGCACGCCAACTCACCAATGGCGTGATACAGGTTACAGTCGCAACGCCCGCCCAGCTCAATTTCTGCCAGGGCCAGTGCCAGCAACCGTTTACCGCTGCCGCCCAGACCATCACTGGCCGGTTGGTCGCCGTCAGCTTCCATTGCAATAATCTTCCCCGCGGAGGCGTGTTCAATGAGGGAGATCTGCCGCTGCCCCTCAACCCCGATTACACTTTCGAAAACTTCGTCACCGGCCCATGCAACCGCCTGTCGCATGCCGCGTCCGTCGCGGTGGGTGATCAGCCGGGCCAGGCCTACAACCCCTTATTCATTCACGGCGGAGTCGGCCTCGGCAAAACGCATCTGCTCCAGGCGATCTCCCAGAAAGTCCTTGAAAAGAATCAGGACGCCCGCATCCTTTATCTGTCCTGCGACTCCTTCATCAATCAGTTCATCTTCGCCGTCGAAACCGGCGACATGCATCAGTTCCGCCATCGCTATCGCCATGTCGATCTGCTGGTCATCGACGATATTCACTTCCTGGCCGGTCACGATCGCACCCAGGAAGAGTTTTTCCACACGTTCAACACACTTTATCAACAACATAAACAGATCATTCTCTCGGCTGACTGCTCGCCCAGCGAAATTCCCGAGCTCGAAGAACGGCTCATCAGCCGCTTCAACTGGGGCCTGGTCGCCCGCATTGAAAAGCCCTGCTACGAAACCCGCATCGCCATTCTTCAGAAAAAAGCCCGCATGCGCGGTCTGACGCTGCCGGATGATGTGGTGTGCTACGTCGCCGCCAAGGTCCAGACCAATACCCGCGAGCTTGAAGGCGCCGTCACCAAGCTTCAGGGCCTCGCGATGCTTCAGGAAGGCCGAATTGATCTGGATCTCGCCAAGGCCGCACTTGGCGACACAACGCCTCCAGAACAGCGCCGGATTACAATTCAGCAAATCTACGACGTCGTCACCAAGTATTACAACGTCCGCCTCAGCGATCTTCAGGGAAAACGACGCCATAAGAGCATCGCCTTCCCGCGCCAGGTCTGCATGTTCCTCGCCCGACGCCACACCCGATACAGCCTGGAAGAAATCGGCGGCTACTTCGGCGGTCGCGATCACACCACTGTTCTCCACGCAGTCCGCACCGTCACCGCCGACGTGAAGAACGAACCCGACGTCGCCCAGCAACTCACCTATCTCGAAACTCAACTCACTGCCTGACCTGTCGAATGAGCGCCCTCTTTCCCCCTCTCCTTCGGGAGAGGCCTGGGGTGAGGGCGAATGTCGAACAACTCTCGTCATTCGAATCTCAAATTTGATTCTGCTCTGCTGAAATCCTTCTATCATTGTGAACGTGGCATGGTCGCTTCAGCGACCATGTGATTTGCGTTCGGAAAACCATGGTCGCTCAAGCGACCACGCCACGTTTGAAATCGACGATTTCAGCCGAGCGATTTGATTCGCCATTAGTCATTGGCTATTTTTCGGTCATCTGAAACCCCGTCGCCACCACAACGTCTCTCTCCGAACCGTCTCCGGCGCCGAATCCAATGCCGCCGCCCCGGCGCAACTGCGGCGGAACCTCACCCAGGCGAGCCGGTTATGCCAGGCGCTGGCCGAGGCAATCGAGCCCGCATTCGTCGGCCCCTGGCTGGATCAGCCCAACGAAATGCTCGGCGGCCTTAAGCCGGTCGAGGCGATCGAGCGCGGGCAACTCGACTTGGTCTGGCAAGTTGTCGAAGGGCTACGGTTCGGCTTGCCGCTTTAGCAGAATCCCGATCGTTCGAGCGGCTCGAATCGACTCCACTCGTCGCAGGCTGAGGCTCAGGCTCGAAGAGAGCCGCCGGGAGTACGGAGAAAGTGCAAAGAGAAGTCGCCACAGATGAACACCGGATGGACACAGATGGGGCTGCAATTGACCGGGCGCGCAAGAAAACTCGCGGCTATCGCGTTTTTCGGTTTTTATGGCCCCCGCGAGCAGCGGCGTGCTGTTGACGGCGGGCAGAACTACCCGGCTCGGGTGATGGTTGCGCGAGAAGCCCCACCGATGGCGCGCCGGGTCACGCTCATCGTGACATCGAGCATCCGGTTATGGATCTACGCTGAGTCGGGAAAGATGAGCCCGCGTGCCTGTATCAGGTGTCGTCATCTCGCATGTATAGCGAATAGTCGACTGGGGCTGGATCAAAGTTGTCAACTTGAGATGGATGCCAATACTTGGGTGACCTAACAATATGCACCGTCAGACCGTGAGCAATCGAAAAGAGATGATCATCGTCGCCGACCAGAGGTGTGGTTGTGCCATTCAGAAGCACACGCATCCGATCCCGAAATGAGATTGTAGCGACCGTGGGCTGGAGCTTGGGGTATGACTTGTCCGGCTGTTGGGAAAGCCGCAGCCGGAACGGTCCGAAACGGCTGCCGCCGCCCAACAGCAGTAAGCTAAACGGATACTGGTGACCGGTCTTGGTTTTGCGAAGAATCGCGGTCAGGAAGGTACGTTTGTAGTGGACAAAAAGCCGCTCGGAGAGTTCTTGCACTGCTTGCTGAAAATCTTCTTCGGTGAGGACAAACTTGCCGTAGAATTTGACGCCGTTAGAATTGCTGATCTCCTTCGCTTGTCGCGCTAACTCCCGCAACTCGACCCAAGGAAGCTCCTCCATCCCCTCAGCGTGCATTCGCCGCTTGATCACATCGGCAATGCAAGCGTCTGCTTGTGTTGATGCCTCATGACTAACGGCGTCCGCGAAATAAGTGACGGCCCAGCGATTGTCTTTGCGTGCGTGCCTGTTGTGGCAAAACACGGCGACATCCGTGGTGCCGGCCCCAATGTCCACGACAGCGTAGTGACCATCGGCCAAGAAGTTACTGAAGACCGCCCCTGTTACCGCCGCATGAGTCTCCGGCACCACGAAAACCTGCCGTTCCGACATCGGCGGCACCTCGGAATAGCGCTCTGCAACCAAGTCGTAGGTTTCCTTGGCATCCTCGAACGCCCACCCGGCTTCGAGCGGAAGAAAATCAACAAGCTTCTCTGCGCGGAAGAGAGCTCTCAAGAAGGCGTCTTCTTTGGAATTCCCGTGCTCGCGCCCTTCCACATCGGCGGGATCAAACGTCTCCAGCGGAGCGGCCATGTTGTACGTGAAGTGAAGCGTCGGATAGCCACGTCCTTCGAAATAATTCCTAACCTGCTCGCGCGCGCGCGAGATCAGGTACGCGATCATCAATGTCGCCAAGCATTCGACCGAGCAGCCGGTCTTGGTGACGAGCTGCATCATCTCCCTGCGAGTGGGATCCATAACGCCGGTCTCAGTCTCGGCCAAAAGCATCTTCAACCAGCGAACAGTGACGACGCTCTTGCCCTCCGGCTTGGCCAGAAAATAAAAACAGCCGTCGCAGAGGTGTACCTGAGTGGGCCAGAAGTAACGACCGTCCGGAGCCGGGATCAGGATGGAATTGCGGTTGCCAAGCTCGCGAAAAGCCATCTTCGCTGACGATGTGCCGAAGTCGATGCCGATCGTGACATCAAGGGCCGTAGCTGATGCAGACCCGGTGGCCGATTCCGTGGCAATGTCAGCCGGCGGGATCATGCATTCACCCGCACTATTCCCGCGGCGACGCGACGGAACGCGATATCTACACTTCGTTGCTCTTGTAGCTGAGCATTTTTCATCTCGAAGTCCCGATCGATGTTGCGGATCGAACCTTCGACCATGTTGGTGTATTGTTTGCTCTGCCCTTTAATCTGTGCCTGTTCCAGCCGGTCCGCCATCTTTCGGTGCTTGGCGTCATAAGTGGCCCGAATGCTCGCCAAGCGACGCTCAACGTAGATCTCATTGATTCGAGCCAACTCCTGCACCCGCAGTTCACGACGGCGGACGAGTTCTTCATCCGCGCCAGCTCTAAGCTCTGTCAGTCGCTCTGGCTGCACAATCGGTGGCGGATCCCAGGTCTCTCCGGCCGTAGCCATAGCGTGCAGCAAGGGCTCACACAGATCTTCAAGAAGCACATGGCCATCCAGCGAGATGAAGACCGCTTCCAGATACCGCCCTGATCGCACAGCACCTGCCTGAGTGAGCAAGTAAAGACGGTACAGGTAATCCCCTGCGGGTACGTTGTCGCACTGTACGCGGATTCGTGATACCGGGTGTAGGAAATCCCGGTTCTGCTTGTAAAAGTCATGGATCACTCGTAGCAACGGGTGCCGTGCAGACAACAGTTCAAGTCGGGGATTTTCATAAGCAACCTCACTGTCAAACGCGAACTGCACCTTCCGTCCATATGCCCAGTTGAGGAAAGTGACCTCCTTCAGCTCGTTAATGCCCAAGTGGTGCCGCACAAGATCCGACAGTCCTTTGGACCACGTGAACTCAAAGACACCGCGCGACTCTGTGGCTCTCCACGCGACTCGATGTTTGTCGAAGAACTCACCGACAAAGACCCGTAGCTCTTCGGGAGAAAGAAATCGCTTACGGTCAACGATCTCCTTCACGTGGTCCATGAAGTACTCGTCCTGGCTAACCCACTGTGCCGACTCTTGCTCGAAGCGCTCCTGGGTCAGCCGCTTTTGTTCCACTGCGTCCAGACACTGTTCCACCATCGCTTCTTTCTGCGAATCGGACAGGTCGCTGCTCATCATGAACTTTTCGATCTTTGCGATCTCTTCGCCGATGATTGGCTCCAAATCGCCGATTGTGTTTTTGAATATACGGATACGTTCATAGAGCAGCTCTAGGACGCGGTCCTCGATCGTCTCTGACATGGAAAAGTTGAATATGCGGATAACCTTCGATGGCTGACCGTAGCGGTCGAGACGACCGATCCGCTGCTCTACGACCATAGGGTTCCAGGGCAAGTCGTAGTTCACCATCGTGTACGCGGCCATGTGAAAGTCGAGCCCTTCGCTGCCGACCTCACTGGAGAGCAGCACGCGAACAGTGGGATCTTCATGAAAACGACGGACCCGCTTGCCACGCTCATCGTTGTCCGGGTCGTTCGGCTTAGACGGCACGTCGCCACTGATTAGCAGGCAACTGACGCCCAGCTCCTTGAGCCGACGCTCCAAGTAAGCGAGCGTCTTCTTGAAGAAGCTGAAGACGACAACCTTCCGGCCGCTGGCCTGCTCATCCTTCTTGCGAAGTTGTCCGGCGAACGCGTCGAACTTCCTGTCGATCCCCTTGAGGCTTCGAGCCGCCGAACGAAGTTTAGCTTTGAACTCAGGATCTCTCAGGACGCTGTAGTCTGCGCGGAGTAAGTCTTCCAGCTCCAGGTTCGTTTCGAGAGGCGTATCGTCGTCCACCGCTTCATCGCCTGCTCCGTATCGCTCGACCATCGCTGGAATGCAACTGGCCATCTGACGTTGAAGGTTGCTCACGGCGAATCGTGCCGCGGTGTCACCCTTGTAGAGGGTGTAGGCCTTGTGACAGAACGCTGTGATTTCGTCATAGAATTCCCGCTCCTGGGGTGTCCAGTCGATTTTCATCAGGAACGGGGTGCGGATGGGTCGATCCTCTTGGACGTCGCGCTTCCGCGTTCGGGTCACCGCGTGAGCAAGCAGATTGAGCTGATTTAGGTCGTACTGCAGATCGATGATGTGCTCGCGCCGCGAGGGGTCATATTGCCCAAGCTTCTCCAGAATCTCCCCATAGAGCGACCGGTTGAGTTGCCGTAACCCCGAGGCAAATCCCGCACGCTCCAGATGTTGACGGCACGCCGAAAAATCCGCTGGGCGGTCCTGCCGCAGCGCCCGCTCGGCGTGAATAATGTGCTCGTTCACCCTGGTGCGGGTGAGGAATGTTTCGAAGTGGTCAAACTCCTGTGGATCCAAGATGTTGAGCAGCCGAAACAGATCTTCGCCATGCCGATGAATTGGCGTCGCAGTCATCAGAATCATGGCGTCGGCTTTTTCGCTCAGGACTTGACCAAGCCGATGCGTCTGGGCCTCCGGGTTCCGCATATGATGGGCTTCGTCGACGATCACCAGGTCAAGAGGCGGGCAGCCGGCTTCAAAGTCATCCAGCAAAGTTCGTTTGGCCTTTGGATCATCTTCCCAGTCGGCGTGAAAATTGGCCCTTCCATTCACCAGACGGGGCTTTCGACGCCCGCGAAGCGTCTGCATGGAACAGATGGCGTGAAAGGCGCTGCGGTCTCCGAGCCGCTGTCCCTCTCCAATCAGTTTTCTTCGAACGTCCTCTGCCTCGAAAATCTCGAAACTTTGCTCGAATCGTCGCTCCATTTCCGACCGCCACTTGTCGCGTAAGCTCGCCGGGCAAACAACCAGCACTCGGCGGAACGACGAGGGATGACGGGCCTGCAGCTCACGCAAGATGTAGCCGGCCTCGATCGTCTTTCCCAAGCCTACTTCATCCGCGATCAGCAGCCTCTGGTTGGGTGATTCCAGGAACTTGATGAGTGGCTTGAATTGATACGACTCGAACCGCGTTCGCGTGGCACGAAACGAATACAGGACATTACGGAGTGGCTGTTCAAGCTTGGTGAAGGTGACAATGCGGGACAGAGTGTCCTTGCTCCCCCAATTGTTATTCAGAAGCTGACTCTCCAGATCATTTCCCGCCACCCCCACACGTTCGAGGCCTTCCTCGGGATAGCTATCGACGTCTCCGTTGAAGTCAACGTCGTAAAAGTTGCGCCCACCAATGCGCAACGGCCCTTCGACGACACGGCCGATGGCATCCCGAAGGGCACGAACGCGTACGCGTTCTCCCTTGCCGAATGGTGTTGCAGAAGTCGCGCTCAATTATCACCGGTCAGAGAAGCCGTGACTCGACTGAATTGCGTTGCAGTCTCATGAGACGATGCGGTTGCGAATGATCTCTTCGATCCGCCTACTGTCAAAGCCGCTTTTCTCGTCCCTCTCAATCAGTTTTGAAAAGAATCCGTGCGTCTTGTACCACTTGCGACGCCGCTCCACGCTCGCCTCGTAGTCTGGATCGCCGAGCTTGCCCCAGTGCTCCCAGTAGAGCTTATAACGGCCGTCCGGCGTTTCGACAGGAAACCATAAACGGGACGGTAAACCATACACGGGACGGCGTGCGCCGGCAAAGCCGGTGACGTGCAGTGAATGAAAGTTTCACGCGACGAAGGCCTAGCGAGCCACGTCGGCCTCGAGATCATGTGGGGACGATCGCCGCGCCCCAGCCCACTCCGGCGGTGCGGATCGGCCCGCCCGGCGGAAAGAGACACGAACCAACCCCCGCCCGGCGAGGATGAGGTGCGCTCAACGTTACATTTCGTTTCACGGCGTTACATCCCCCTCCACCCCAACCCCCCGGCCAGACTGGCCTCCCATCCCAACTCTGTTACCATACTCTTGTCTCGTGGCATTCATTTCTTAGAGACAAGTATGCGTGTAGAAATACTTCGGCACGTGCGCGCCTGGGTGTGCGGAACGCTGATGCTGCTCGCGGCCCGGTTGCCGGCGCACGCCGCGACTCCCGACGAGATTCAGGCCGCGATCAAGAAGGGCCAGGATTATCTCTACGCGCGCCTCGGCAAGGACGGCACATGGGAAATGGCCGCCCACCCTGAATTAAATTCTGGCACCAACCCGCACATTAATTACAAGATGCGTCTCTGGGGCGGGCTCACCGCCATGACCTCCTACGCGCTACTCGCCAGCGGTGAAAATCCGCAAAACCCAAAGCTCAAGCCGGCCATCGATTTTCTCGCCAAAGCGAACATTCAATCCACCTACGGCTTGGGCATCAGTTCCCAAGTCTGGCTCTTCGTACCCCCCACAGCCCAAACCCGCGATACTGTCAATCACACTGAAAAAATGCTCGAACTGGGCATGATTCGCGGCGGCGAAGCCAACGGGCTCTACACCTACTACACCGGTCTAAAAGACGGCTCCACCGCGCCTATCTGGACCAATGTCACCACCGGATTTACTTCCCAGCGCGGAACCGCCGCCGCTTGGGATCTGAGCAACAGCCAATATGCGATCCTCGGCATGTGGGCGCTCACCGAATCCGGCGCTGAAGTCCCCGCCGACTATTGGAAGCGCGCCCAGGAAATCTGGGAAAAAATGCAGGATCCGGATGGCGGTTGGCGCTACGACCATGCCGCGAACCGCGCCGTCAACCCCGCCATGACCGCCGCGGGGATTGCGACCCTCTTTATCACGCAGGATTTTACCCAGAGCGATCGGTGGGGTGTTTGCACGGGCGCCGCTCCCAACCCCGCAATTGAACGCGGCCTGGCGTGGATGGATCAACACATCGACAAAGTCGTTTCCACCCAGGATTACTACACCCTCTACGGCATTGAACGCATTGGCGTCGCCAGCGGGCACAAATATTTCGGCACGACGGACTGGTACGACAAAGGCGCGGACTTCATCGTCAAAAAGCAAAACGCAGACGGCTCGTGGAAATCCACCACCGGCGCAAACCCCACCCGAGGCGACACAGCCAAGTACAAGTACGCCGACGGAACCCACGTTTCGTCCATCTCCGACACGTGCTTCGCCATCCTCTTCCTCTCCCGCGGCGGCGCGCCGATCATGATGAACAAGCTCGAATACGAATCGCCCAAGGCCGAAAAGGGCCTGATCGGCATTTGGAACGAGCGTCCCCGCGACGCCGCCAATCTCGCGCGTTGGAGTGGTCACCAGATCGAACACGATCTCAACTGGCAGGTCGTCAATCTGAAAGTCCCCACCGCCGAGCTGCACGATGCACCGATACTCTACATGTCCGGCTCGCAGCCGCTGGATTTTGCCAAGCCCGATGTCGATAAACTCCGCGCGTATATCGAAGAGGGCGGCATGATCCTTGCCAACGCGGATTGCCGGAAAAACGGGTTCGCCGATAGTTTTGTCGCACTCGGAAAAAAACTATTCCCCCAATACGAGTTCCGCCAACTCCCGCCCGCCCATCCGATTTTCACCCGCGAACAGTTTAAGGCCACGCGGTGGCGCACCCGTCCGATTGTTTCCGCGATGAGCAATGGTGTCCGCGAAATGTTGCTCGTTCTCCCCGATGCCGACGCCGCCCGCGCCTGGCAGACCCGCGCCGATCGCACGCAGGAGCAGATGTTTCAGCTTGGCGCGGATATCTTCCTGTATGCGGTCGATAAAAAGAATCTTCAGGACAAAGGCGAAACATACATCCTTGCCGCGGATCAAAAGATCACGGGCACTAAGAAATTGAAGATCGGCCGCCTGATCGTCGGCGATAATCCCGACCCCGAGCCCGGCGGTTGGCGGCGCTTCAGTGCGCTCCTTCACAACCACGACAAAATCGATCTCTCCACCTTCGCCGCAACGCCCGGCGAAGGCACCCTGGCCCTCTCCGGCAAAATGGCCCATCTCACCGGTACCACCGCCTTCACGCTTTCCGAAGGCGCTCGCGTCGAACTCAAGAGCTTCGTTCAAGGCGGAGGCACCCTCATCGTCGACGCCGCCGGCGGCTCAACTTCCTTCGCCGCGTCCGCCGAAAACGAGCTGCGCTCCATTTTCGGCCCCGATGCAAAACAACTCGACAATCCCCTCCCCGCCAACTCCGAAGTCTACAAAACCCCCGGCTTCTCCGCTGACGCGATCCAATACCGAGCCTTTGCCCGCGACATCCTCCTCCGCAGCGCCAGGCAAGCCCGCCTCCGCGGCCTGACTGTCAACAACCGCCTCCGTGTCTTCTATTCCCGAGAAGACCTCTCCGGCGGAATGGTGGGCCAAGCCGTCGACGGCATCAACGGCTACGAGCCCGAATCCGCAACGCAACTGATGCGGGCTATCATTCTGTATTCGATGGGGAAATGACTTTCCCCTCCCCTCAAATCCCCTCAGATTTCTCTCGCAACAACCTGCAGTTTGTCGCTAACATTGGCAACTCATCTCCGGCGGAAAGGGCGTGGTCATCATGAGAGGTCGAGTTTTTCCAGTCCAAATTGAATGTCTCGAAGCCCGGCAACTGCTTTCGGCGTCTTCGCCGATCAAGGCGCCGCTGCCGACACCCAGCTTGTTGGGGTCTTTCGTCGGAACGACATCGTCCGCTGGAACATCAGTGCTTATTCAACTGAACGTTCAATCGCAGAAGGGCGGTGCCGTGTCCGGCTCATCGGTTCAGGGGGACGGCCGGATCGGTCATATCACCGGCAGCGTCAATCGAAAACAAATCGTCCATCTCAACGTCAAAGGGACCAGCAGCAAATTCACCACCATCTGGACCGGCAAAATCGAAGGAAATACGCTCGCAGGCACCTTCGTCACAACCATCCCCAAACAGCCCAAGCAGACCGGAAGTTTCACGGCCATGCGCCCCTCTGATCTGTCCATTATCGCGTCGGGTCCGATCCTCAACACCGCCAACGGCCACTTCTATTACCTTCTCCAACCCAGCACCTGGACCGATGCCCAGGCCGCTGCCCAAACGCTCGGCGGAAATCTCGTCACAATCAACGACGCCGCCGAGCAATCCTGGGTGTATTCAAATTTCGCTACTGATGGAGGCGTGGGCCGTAATATCTGGCTCGGATACTACGATACCGCGCTGGATTCACTCGCCGGCCCCGCTCATGCCGCCAACTTCGTTTGGATCGACGGCTCATCATCCGCCTTCTCAAACTGGAATGCCGGCGAACCCAATAACTTCCACAACGGACAGTTCTACGCCTACATGATGGCTCCTCACTGGAGCACCAACGGCCTTTGGGACGACAACGAAGGCACCGGACTTGTCGATCATTTCGGCGCTCAATCCCAGGGCGTCGTCGAAATCGCTCCTTAAGATAGCTCCGCACCTTCTGCGATCGACCCCAATTCAAGTCCGCGTTTGGACCGGCCTTCACCCCGCAAGGCTTTGAAGCACTTCACCTATTAATGTGCGGCAGAATCAGCCTCACCCCGAAAATAGAGTGATCTCAATCACAATACCGGTCGATCATTTGTCAATAGTTTTATGAATGTTCAGCTCCTTGCCAAACTCAGAAACGTGTCGCTGCTGCCCTCCCTTCCGGCGATTGCAGTAAGAGTGCTCGAGCTCACGCGCCAAACCGATGTCGGCGTCGCTGACGTCGCCAAAGTGATTTCCAACGACGCGGCTCTTTCGGCCAAGGTCCTGCGCACGGTCAACAGCAGCTTTTACGCGCTCCCGATGCGCGTCAGCACCATCAATCACGCGGCCTCGCTCCTGGGACTCCAATCCATCAAGACCCTGGCCCTTGGCTTTTCGCTGGTCTCGAGCCTCAGCACCGATAAGAGCAAGGGTTTTGATTACAACCGCTTTTGGCGCCAAAGCCTCACAGCCGCCGTTGCATCGCGATTGTTGGCCCGGCAGGTTCTGCCAAAACTGGCGGAAGAGGCATTCGTCGCCGGCTTGTTGTCAGACATCGGCACCCTGGTGATGCATCGCGTGCTCGGTCGCGAATACGATGAATTACTTGAGAAAAGTCGCGGCAATCAGATCGAATTGGTGCGGCTGTCTTTAGAGAAATTCGATCTCGAGCACGCACAAGTGGGCGGAATGCTCGCCGAGCATTGGAAGCTCCCCGAGGTCCTGGTTGAGCCGATCAGACAGCACCACAGCCTTGCCGACAAGAATGCTGCTCCCACCAATCTCGTCGTCATCGTTCATACCAGCGTTTTATGCGCCCAGGTTTTCGCCGCTAAAGTGACAGGTCTTTATAAGACCGCAGAATCGCATCTCCGCTCGCGTTTCGAGTTTCAGCCGGCTGCTATCAAACAATTATTTACCGAAGTTCACGATCGCTCTGCCGAGCTGGCCGAAAATTTTGAATTGCGATTGGATGCGGGTCGATCCGTTGGCGACATCGAAGACGAAGCCCGGCAAATGCTCATGCAGCTTTCGCTTCAGGCCCAGATGGAATCAACCGAGGCATTGCGGATCAACCAGCAGCTCGAGCAGCAGGCCAACACCGATGGCCTGACCGGCTTAGCCAATCGCCTGCGATTCGACGCATTTCTGGAGAAAAGCTATCGGGACGCGATCGCCCAAAAGCGGCCTCTTGGCCTGCTTTTTCTCGACGTCGATCGATTTAAGTCGATTAATGATACCCATGGCCACCAGGTTGGCGACGGCGTGTTAATGCGGCTCGCCGAAACAATCCGCTCGTCAATCCGCTCCACCGACCTGGCGGCACGCTATGGCGGCGAAGAGATTGCGGTGGTGCTGCCCGGCGCCGATTCAAAACAGGCCGCCGGGGTTGCCGAAGATCTGCGGAAGCGAGTTGCCGCGCTCCCGATGATCATTCAACAAACGTCTGTCCCGGTTACGGTCAGCATCGGCATCGCTGCCAACGACCAGCCCAACACCTATCCCACTGCCGCCGCCATGCTTGCCGCGGCGGACAAAGCCGTTTATGCCGCCAAGCACGCCGGCCGCAACTGCACCCGTCTTGCAGCGGAGAATGGCTAGTCGTCCGAAAACACGTCATCGGACTTCTGCAAATATGTGAAGAAGCACATTCGCTCAACGCCCTCATCGATCCCGCGCAGCGAGAACAGCTTGAAGAACCACGCCAGATCCTGCTCAGTGGGTTCCTCGGGCGGGGCGGATTTTTTACCCACCACCTCCGCCGCATTCACGCCCATGATGTGATCGCATATGTAAGCGATATTGATTTCATCCGCCGTCTGCGTCGACAGCACAAACAGGTGATGGTCGCGAATTTCTTTTCGCAGGTAACGATCCGCAATCTTCACATCCAGCGCATCCAGCGCCGTGAGGTAAGCCAGCGCCGCCGGATCCTGTTTCCATTCATTGGCCTGTTTTTCGTCTTCCCGGAATCCCTCAAGCGCTGCATCGAAGTGCGCCTGAATGCGCTCGTAATACGTCTCAACCTGCTCGCCTTCCAGCCACCGTACCATCATGACTTCGCCGGGCCGACGATAGATGTGGTAATCGTTAGTGGTGAGATGTGATGTCGTGGGCATTCTTAAAATCGCCAGCGCCGCATCCATCGATCCCTCGGCAATCACGGGGGTTTCCGGGATCTTCGCCTTCTCCAGCCGGGCCATAGTCCGTTGGATCTCGCGCGCCGTGTCCGGATTCAGCCCCGCTTCAATCTGCGCATCGAACTTACGCGGCCCCTCAAATACCGCCGCCAGCTCGGCGTGCATCCTCAGCTCGTCCGATTTTTCCTTTGCCCGGCCTGCCGGGTCCAGTGCAACCTCAGCCGGATCTTCTTCAGGCTCGTTAAACATAGTCCCGGCAGCTTACCGGACTCCCCCCTTATGCTCCATATGGATTTGTCGTGAGGGGGAGTGCGAGGCTCCCGCCGAGCGAATTGCGCAAGTGCCACTCCGCATCGCACGGGCCACTCACTTTCAAATGCAAATTTTAAACTAAGAACGCGCGTGCCATGGCCGCGCAATGGCGGCCACCTATGCCTCGCGGTTGCCCGAGTGCGCCTCATAAACCCGCGCCGGATCCGCCTCGCGCAGGCTCGCAAATGCTTCATGACACCGTTTCAGCTCGATGCCCAGCTGCTCAACAATGCGTTCCGACTCAGTCAGGTCACCTGCGCGGCCCAGCTGCTCCAGTCGCGCCGCCAGATTCGAAAGCGTGACTGCCGACAGATTCGCAGCCGTCCCCTTCATTGCATGGGCCAGCTTGGTCGTCTTGTCCGCATCGCCCGCCTTACATCCCTGGGCAAGATCACACAGCAATCGCAGGCTGGATTCGCGGAATTTCTCAACCAGCCGGTCCAGCATCATTCGATCGCCCCCACATCGGGCCAGCAGATCATCGTAATCAATGCTGGGCTCCGCTGGTCCGCTGCTTCGATCCTGGGCCGGCTTCGTCGCCGATTCGTTCGCATTTGCGGTGAACGCTTCGATCGCCGCAATGAGTTTGCTTAGGTTGAGTGGTTTGGTCAGGTAGTCGTCCATGCCCGCCGCAAGGCAACGCTCGCGGTCACCTTTTACCGCGTTGGCCGTCAGTGCGATGATCGGAATTCTTATTCCCTCCCCGCGCTGCGTTTCCATCGCACGGATCGCCGCGGCTGCTTCGAACCCGCTCATCTCCGGCATCTGGCAATCCATCAGGATGACGTCATATCGCTTGTTCGAAACTGCCGTCACCGCCTCCACGCCGTTATTGGCGATGTCGCAGCCATATCCTTCACGCGACAGCGTCTCAACCACCACAAACTGATTGACCTCCATGTCCTCGGCCAGCAGGATTCGTGCCGCCTTCTTTGCTACTGCCGCGCGCGCTGACGTAGTCACAATAGGTCCTCCAAGTTTTTCCCTGGTCACTGGCTGTGCGACCGTCTGCGGCCGCACCAATGCCTTCATTACCGCATCATGCAGATGTGACTGCCGTACCGGCTTAGACAAAAAGCTCACGAAACCGTGCGCTTCGGCCTCAACCCCCGCCTCCGAACCGCTCATCAAAATGAGCGGGCAATCGCGCATCGCTTCTCGATCGCGGATCATCCGCGCCATCGAAAGCCCATCCGTGCCCGGCATCGTCAGATCGATGATCACGCAGCCAAAAGGCTTGCCGCCGTCAACCGCTTCCTGAAGCTGCCCTAACGCGGCCTGCGCCGAAGTGCCAAATTCCGCTTCAATTCCCCATGCTCCAAGCTGTTCCTGCAACAGTTCGCATTGCGTGAGATTGTCATCCACCACCAATGCTCGATGCCCGCGCAGGCTGAACTGCAACTCCTGCTTTCGACCCTGTGGCCACAGCTTCACGGTGAACCAAAATGTCGAGCCCTTACCGGCGACGCTCTCAACTCCAATCCTTCCCCCCATCAGCTCGACCAACTGCTTGCAAATCGCCAACCCCAGCCCCGTACCTCCGAATTGCCGGGTGATTGACGTATCAACCTGCGAAAAGCTCTTGAACAACCGATCCAGTCGGGCCGGCGGAATTCCAATTCCCGTGTCGCTCACCGAAAACTTGAGCTCCACAGGACCATGCCTTCCCTCCCCGTTCGAAACCGGCACCGCAATCGCCGAAACCCGCACTATAACCTCACCCCGTGTAGTGAACTTGATCGCATTGTTCAGCAGGTTCATCAAAATCTGCCGCAATCGATCCCCATCCCCGCGCACCATAGACGGCACCGATTGATCGATCTTGCTCAAAAGCTCCAACCCCTTGGTCGCGCACTTCTGCGTCAACACCGCAACTACTTCCTCAACCGCGAAATGGAGATCAAAATCCTGAACTTCCAGTTCAAGTTTCCCCGCTTCAATCTTCGAGAAATCCAGGATCTGGTTGATCAAAGAGAGCAAGCCATCCGACGACGACTTAATCACTTTGGCATACCGCGTCTGCTGAGCGCTCAGCGCCGTATTGGCCAGAAGATCCACCATTCCAATCACGCCATTGAGCGGCGTGCGAATTTCGTGGCTCATCGTCGCCAGGAAATCACTCTTGGCCGTGCTGGCCGCCTCCGCCGCCGCCCGTGCGATCTCAGCAGCCGCCCGCGCGGCTTCCGCCTGCTCCTTCGCGCGCTTCTCCTCGGCTTCGGCGCGCCTTCGCTCGGTGATGTCGTTAATCGTGCCTTCGTAATACAACAGCTCGCCGTCCGCGTCTCGAACCTCGCGCGCATTCTCCGTGATCCACCGGACGCTTCCATCTTTCCGGTAAATCTCCGACTCAAAATCCGTTACCGCCCCAGATTCACCCATCTCCGCAATGAATTCCCCGCGACGCTTTCGATCCACGTACAAAACGCGCCCGATATCGGTAATCGCCTCAAGCAATTCTTCGGGCGACGCATATCCGTAGATGCTCGCTAGCGCCCTGTTAGCGCTCAGGTAACCCCCCTCGGGCGTTGTCTGGAAAATGCCCATTACCGAGTTTTCGAAGATGCTCCGGTACTTATCCTCGCTTCGCTGGAGCTCGGCGGTGCTCTTAACAACACGGTCTTCAAGCTGCTCACGCGCCCGGCTCAATTCATCGTTTGCCGTCCTAAGCAGCGAAGCCTGCTTCTTGAGCGGCCCGCTGATGCTGCGCGTGATGAACGTGACCAGCATGATGGCCGCCACAAGGGCGCTTGCGGCAACGCCAAGGCTTCGCATTCGGCGCATCACATAATGGTCGATGCGGCTCTGAAGCAGCCCGTCCAGTTCCTTATCCGCCGCGAACCAAAGCCGGAAGCTCGCATCACTGGCCGCCCGGCCCATCGCAACGTACAGATCGCGATCCACGCTCCCCGGCCCGCCGCGCTGAACCTGCTCGGTCAAATCCGCAAAACTCCCCACCGATTTCATGTAGCTCTCAAGTACTGGCGGAATCCGGCGATGAAAGTTTTCGTTGTATCCGTACTGCGGATTGCCATTGCTCATTGCCGTCTGCATGCTCGACGAAACCCGGTCCAGATCATCCCGCCGCATGAACGCAAGATTGGTCGCCAGAGCCAGTTCTCCCCGCTTAATGTCTTCTCCGGATGCATGCAGCAGATCGTCACCCTGTGCCAAAACCTGGGTGATTCGATCCTGCGTCTCGGGCAACGCCATCAACGTCACATCCACCAGGTAATAACTATCCAGTTCCGGATCCAGAATCAGGTTGGACATATCCCCCGCGTGCGCGATCATCGAGCGAATATCCGCAATCAGCTTTTGATGCCGAAGCTCGGAGGTGGCGATCCCCATCTCCGCCATGTCCCGTTTGATTTCTTCCCATTCATGGCGAACGCTTGTGACGTCGCATCCATGTCGCTTGCGCTTGTCGAGCGCTTCAGCCGTGAAATCCAGCGTCGCCCCGATCCGGCTGTCGACTTCCTGCAACTTCGCAAACATCAAATCAATCCGGCCCTCAACCTCACTTAACCCCGCCTGACCCGGCCCAGAGCGGGCCTCAAGCCGGTGCTTAAGCACAAGGTCCAGCAAGCTTTCGAGCGGCCGTTGATACTCGTTGCCAACCTGTTCCAGCCGGGCGAAATGGATGTTCTCGTTAATGCTGGTGATGAACAGATACAGCATGATCGAGTCCGGCACCATGAACAGGACACTGATCAGGGCCAGCTTGTGCGCGATCTTGAGATTGTGAAACCAAGTCAGCATGCTCTTAAACAAATGCCTTCCACATTGAAGCGCGCGGTCCATTCCACGTTCGGAGTTCCCAGTCCGAACCATAACGTTCCATATAGTCCTTCGGTGTGTGATCGAACCGACTTAACCAAACGTCATAACTGGAATAGTCGTGACACCGCGCCCGCCCGATATCCATTAGATTGGGTGTCAATTCCTAAGCATGTGTAGTTCAATTCGAATCGAGATGTATTGGACTGCCACAAATTGCGGCGCGCAAATACGGCGATCCGCCTTCACCCCAAATCGCGTCCGCACGCTTCAACCCGTTTCTCAAGAAATCGTCGCTCCACGATATTTCTGGCAAGGCCTACCGCCCTGAGAAAGTGCCCCCGCGCCGCCTCGCGCCGGCCGCACCGCAACTCAAGCTCTCCCAGCGCCGCCGCATAAAAAACATAGTCCGATAATCGGTCTCCCCCTTCAATCTTGCCGATTTCGTCGAGCCCGGTCTCCGCTCCCTTCCACTGTGCAATCGCAATCGCACGGTTCAATGCCACAACGGGCGATGACTGCCGCTCCAGCAGTTTGTCGTAAAGCTCGACAAGGCTCCCAGGTCGTTCATCCAGGTCATCCATTTCTGCATCCGCTGCTGCATCTCCTCGGGCGAAGGTTTCTCAACAGCGGGCGTCATACGATAGATGTACAAAAACTCGCTCATCGTCAGTCTCCTTGGTTGGAAGGTTCAATCGTGAGACGTTCCACCCGATAAACCCGGACAACTTTTTTTTGACTCCCGCTTTCAACCATTCGATATAGACATCAAACCTGTGATGCATTATCTGAACATGCCGTCTCCAGGTTCGAATTTTGACATAAGTGGTTTCAGCTACTTCACCTGTCGGGAATTTTCGCATTGAGCACCCAGCCCGCCGTTTCCGTCGCCATCCCGCTTTACAACGCGGCCCCATATGTAGCTCAGTCCATTCGTAGCGTGCTCCAGCAAACATTCACTGATTTCGAATTGATTGTCGTCGATGATGGCTCAACGGACGGATCCGCCGATATCGTCGAAAGAGTCGCCGCCGGCGATTCACGCCTCCGTCTCATTCGCCAGGCAAACGTCGGCGTATCCGCCGCGTCGAATCGCGCCACCGAATTGGCCCGCGGCGAATTTCTCGCCCGTGTCGATGCCGATGACATCTGTCTTCCTGAGCGTCTGGAAAAACAGGTCGCGTATCTCCGCGCCAATCCTGATTGTGTGGCGGTCGGCAGTCGAGTGATGTTTATCGATGACCAGGGCGATCCCCTGTTTGAGATGCCAGGCATCGCGTTCACCCATGAAGAGATCGATCGCGGCTTGCTTGCCGTCGAATGGACAATCCTCCAGCCCGCCACCATGTTCCGCACCCAAGCTCTCCGGACGGTTGGGGGGTATCGCACCGATCTGCATATTCACGAAGATCACGATCTGTTCCTCAAGCTGGCCGAGATTGGCAAACTCGCCAACGTCCCCGAAGTGCTATTCCAATACCGTCAACGCGCCAACAGTGCAGTTACCACTTACGCCAGTAAACACGTCGACTCTTTCCGATCCGTGTTTCAAGACGCCTGGAAGCGTCGCGGGCTCGAAGGCAAGCGCGAGCTCCCCACCATCGCGCCGCATCCCGACGAAGCCACCCGCCTGCTCAAGCAACACCGCTTGTGGGGTTGGAAGTCGCTTGAGGCGAAGAACCTCAAGTCCGCCCGCAAATACGCCTGGGCGGCGCTCCGGCTCGCACCGTTTTCCTCAGACTCCTGGAACCTGATGTATTGCGCCCTGCGGGGCCAGTAGATCGATAAGCGACATGGTTGAAGCTCCGCCACTTTCGGTCGTCATGGCTGTACGAAATGTTCAGCGGTATGTCGCTCTGGCCATCGAAAGCGTGCTCAGTCAAACCTTCAAAGATTTCGAATTCCTCGTCATCGATGATGGATCAACCGATAACACCTCGTCGATTCTCGCAGACTACGCCCGTCGCGACTCGCGCATTCGCATCATTCAGGGCCCAAGTGGCGGCCTGTCAGCGGCTCTGAATCTCGGGATCGCCCAGGCTCGCGCCCCGCTTATTGCCCGCATGGATGGCGACGACATCTGCCTGCCCACTCGTTTCGAAAAGCAAATCGCCTTCCTTCAGTCCCACCCCGAGCACGTTCTGGTCGGAAGCCGGTGCGTTCTGATTGATCCCGACGGGCGGCCCATCCACGAAAAGCCCAACACGCCATTGGGTCACGAACAGATCGACGCCATGCTCCTCAAGATGGAGTGGCCGATCGTTCACCCGGCGGTGATGATGCGCGCTGATGCCTTTGCAAAAGCCGGCGCCTATCTCGAAAAATACAAAACGGTTGAGGATCACGATGTCTTCCTGAAACTCGCCGAGATCGGCAAGCTGGCTAATCTTGATGAAGTGCTCATGTACTACCGCCAGCACTTCAAGAGCACGGTGTACACCACCGTCAACCAGCAGCGCCGCAACCTCACTGAAATAACAACCGACGCGTGCGCCCGACGCGGCATTCCAGTTCCGCCAGAGGTGGTTGAGCGCCCCGTCGAGTTAGTGAGTGAAGCCCAGCACCGCCGCAATTGGGTGTGGCGGGCATTGGCTGCGGGCAATAAAGCCACCGCACGCCATCATGCCTGGGCGGTTGTTCGAGCTGCTCCGCTTTCTGCAGAGTCATGGCGGGCCATGATTTGCGCGATTCGTGGGCGCTAGCTGACGGTCTGGGCCAGTTCCTGCCGATGTTTGCAATGTTTGCAGATTCTAGATTGTTGCTGGACGTGAGCCCGTCTCCTAAATTACAGTAACGGTGCATTTCCGGGTGACGCGTGCTCACAATGGAGGCCGCTATGTCACGCAAAGGCTTCACGCTTGTCGAATTAATAATAACTGTTGGCATCATTGCCGTGCTCGCGGCCATTCTGCTGCCGGCATTGAACGTCGCACGCGAGGCCGCGCGCAAGACCCAGTGCGCCAGTAATCTTCGCACCCTTGCCATCGGATTTACCGGCTACGCCGCCGATAACACCGGTGCCCTCCCGGGAATTGCCACGATCCCCCCAACGCCATCGGATTGGATCTACTGGGCATCATGGAACGGCGCGCCGTTCGACGACTTTTCTAAAGGACCGATTTCCCAATATGTAGGTGGCAACGAGTCCACTTTCCGCTGCCCATCGGATGATGCCATTAACCATACCGTTCCCGCTAATACGATCGAACAGCCCCAGGCGCCATATCGGTACAGTTACCTGATGAATGCATTTTCCGCCGACATTGAGCGATATGCCTGCTGTTTGGTCAGCTCGCAGTGCAGATTGGCCGGCGTCCGTCATCCAAGCGAAAAGATTTTGCTTATTGAAGGAAACGAACAGACCATGGTGGACGGCGTGTGGGTTCCTCCCCCAAACATTGGCAGCGTCCTGAACGATTTGAGCGACCGCCACGATCGTCAGGGCGGAAACCCAAATCCCAAGTTACTGATGGGACGTGGGAATGTCGCCTTTGTCGATACCCACGTCGAGTTCGTCACGCCGCAGTTTGTTCACGACCCAATTCACTATCAGCAGTAGAGATCACAAGGCGCGCGTCGCACGGCGCAACCGATCCCTAACCGCCAGCCAATCGGGCTGGTCAGGGGGCATTTCCACGAAGATTGCCTGGGTTCCGGGCGCATCTGCCTCACGCAAGCTGGCGTAAAGTCTTTGCCCATAGGCGTCGGGCTCATTCGGCATCGCGATGAATCGCAAGTCAGGGCTTTCGCACTGGCGACTGATCTGAGTGGCCGCCTTCGAGTTCTCCATCGCAATGATGGAAACGAACGCACCCTGATGTTCCGACACCCTGGCCACAACGCGCTCTGCGTCGTTCGATCCAAAACGCCAGGTCGGCGCGACCGGTGAATAGTGCACCGTCCCCATCCCCGGACTGCGTGCGGCGTTGTTCTCAATGATCCCGCCCGATTTCATTCCAACCGCGCCGATAACCTTCTGAATCTGCTCGCGCGTCACCGCGCCAGGTCGCAAAATAACTGGAGAACGTCCCGCCAGATCCAGGACAGTCGATTCAATTCCCACTTCGCACCCTCCACCATCAAGCACCAGATCAACTGCATCGCCCAGTTCCAGGCGGACGTGGTCGGCGGTGGTGGGGCTGATGCGATTGGCGCGGTTGGCGCTGGGCGCCGCCACCGGCCCATCGAACGCCCGCAGCAGCGACAACGCCAATGGATGATTGGGAACCCGAAGCCCCACTGAGTTCAAGCCCGCTGTTACCTCTGAAACGATCAAATCCGCTTTAGGCAAAACCAGCGTCAACGGCCCCGGCCAAAACCGCCGGGCCAATTCCGCCGCCTGCTCGGGCCACTTCGACACATATCGCCGCGCCACTTCCGCATCCGCAACATGCACGATCAGGGGATTGGTGACAGGACGGCCCTTAGCCGCAAAAATCCTCCGAACGGATTCCGATTGAGTTGCATCCGCCCCGAGACCATAAACCGTCTCAGTCGGAAACGCGACCAGCCCGCCGGCTCGAAGAATTTCAACCGCGCGCTCGATGTCCGGATTTGTCCGAGAAAATGAACCGCTCATCCGGCTTTCCCCGTGATCGCGTGCTCCTCCAGCCACGCCTTGGCGGCTTCCATGTCCGAGCAGATCAGAAAAACTTCCTGCACCGTACCCGTCCCACTAAAAAGACACTTCAGCCCCGCCTGCGTCGGATACTGGATCTTAAACGACTTTGGCGTCTTTCCCCGCCGCACCGTAATCCGCCCCGGCACAATCCGCGAAACATGCGGACATTCCCGCACAATCCGATTCAAAAGATCGTCCAGCCCACCCACCCGGCCATGCTGACGCTTAATCCGGCCGAACTTCATGCCGCGGATTATACCCACCCTCTCCGACTCGACACGCCCCCAAAGCTTCGTCTTCAAATCCCTCCCCAGAATGATGCCGCGCCCCGCCCCGCGCGGACCCCACGCCGGGGCAAAGTCGAAGCGGTACTCCGCGCAGCGCCGCCCCGGCTTCTCCGAGCGCCTGTTCGATCAATCCGCTAGCCGATGGCCGGCACATTGTATTTGCCCCCGTCACAGCACCGACTTCCCACTATAATCCCGCCTCAAAGGAGTTTTTCCCATGGATAATCAGCCTCTCAAGGTCGGCGAACCCGCCCCCGATTTCACCCTGATGGACGAAAACAAAACCCAGATCAAGCTAGCTGATCTTCGCGGAAAGAAGGTCGTCTTGCTGTTTTACCCGATGGATTTTTCCCCCGTCTGCACGCAGGAGCATTGCTCGTTTGGCGCGGACCTTCCGAAGATTCAAGGCTCATCCGACGCGGTGGTATTTGGTGTCAGTTGCGACAGCCCATTTTCCCATGCCGCGTTCAAGAAGGAATACAAGATTCCTTACTCGCTTCTGGCCGATCCGACCCGCAAGATGGCCAAAGCTTATGGGATGTGGGCTGGCGAAGAACCTTACAACTGCACCAAGCGCGGAACGGTCATCATCGACCCGTCCGGCCGCATCGCCCATTACCAGGAAGTGGCCATGCGTGAACCGCGGAAGTCCGAAGACCTGGCAAATCTGGTAGCGCAGACGTCGGCATAAATCATCCGGCCATGCAACGGAATGCAACGGAATGCAACGTATTGCAACGCACAGGAGTCTCTTCATGAAGCCGTATGTCATCTGCCACATGTGCACGACGATTGATGGCAAGATCATCGTGAAGCGATGGGGAAAGGCACCGGTCGGGGCCAGTGGGGCCTCGCTTTTTGAGTGGACAGCCGATCAATTTGGCATCGGTGCATGGCTTGTCGGCACGACGACGATGAAGGAGTTTCAAGGGCGTCAGATCCCGCTGAAGCCCGCGCCACACCGGATCGAGCCCGGTGACTTTGTCGCCGATCCATCGTGGACGGCGGCAGCGGCATCTCCAGCATGTTCGACATCCCCGGCGATCCGCCTCCCAAAGCCGCCGCAACGCTCAAACTGAAGTCACACAAAAAGCTTCGTGGTGGTGTGAACTGGTTTCGATATTTGGTCGTTAAATAGTCGAAACGGCAACATGTGGAGACAGGATTTTCAAGCGACTGATTGGACGGTCACTTCCGCAGCCATCTTGCGCGCAAGGTCCGCATCCAGAAAACCCGCGCGCGGCGTCATGGCATTTGCCGCTCCGCAGGCGATTGCGAGCTTCAGGGCTTCGATGAGCGAGCGCTTCTGATGGAGCGCGACCGCGAGCCCGCCGGCAAACGAGTCGCCGGAACCGACGGCGCTTACGGTGACAACACGGGGCGACGTTGCCCGCCAGCACGTATGTCCATCGCACAACATAGCCCCCGCCGATCCAAGCGTGACGACGATCGCTCCGTCGGGAGGCGTGTGTTGAAGCATCGCTTCGATAAGAGATTTGTCCGTCGACAAATCCGCGCCGACGGTAATCGCCAGCTCGTCACGATTTGTCTTTAGAATCGCTCCGGGTTGGTGCATTGAAAGCCGGAGCGGTTCGCCGGACACGTCGACGATCGCGCGGGCTCCATATTGCCGGGCGAGCGGGAGCCAGCGGGCATAGAAATCGCGAGCCGCATCAGGAGCGAGCGTTCCTGAAAAGATCCAGATGTTCGATGTCGGCAAGAGCAGTTTTAGCCGGGATTCCAGTTGTGTCCAAGCTTCTCGCCCGGCTGGGGAGGATTCTTCGACCAACTCCGTGGCGCTGCCTGTCGAGCGATCGATCACGGTGATGCACTGACGGGTTTCGGTGTGCACCGTTACAAAATCGTGTGGCACTCGTGAAACATCGAGATCAGAGCGCAGGGCAATCCCCCGGCCGCCGCCGACAAATCCTGTTGCAAGTACAACCTCACCCAATGAATGAATCACGCGGGCCGCGTTGACTGATTTGCCCGAGGCGTAATCGTGAACCTCTCTGGCGCGATTCACCGCGTTGGTCGTCACGCGATCGAAGATCATCGTTCGCTGATAAACCGGAGTTGTGCCCAGGCAGAGAATCATTGGTTAGAGCTCGATCAGCATCTCCACCGTGCTTGGGCGAAAGCCGCATCGCTTGAAGAGCGCACGAGCGGTTTGGTTCTCCCAGGCGGTGTCGCAACGAATTTGTTTGAGGCCCATGTCACGAAAGCGCTCGATGCAGAGCGTGACCAACTGTCGGGCGATACCTTCGTGGCGATAGTCTTGCTCAACCCACACATCATGAATAAACCCGAAATTCTCGACTTGGTAGATCGGGATCTCGTCTTCGGCGGTGCCGATCAGGAATCCGGCCAGCGACTCCCCGGCATCGGCCACAAGGAACACGCTGCGCGGATCGCGGGAACGGCTCGCCAGCCAGCTCCGGTACATTTCGCCCGGATCGGATCGGAAAGCGTATTTCGCCGGATCGAGCTTTTCATGCATCTCGGCGATCTTGCGCACCATCGGCAAAACCTGCGGGACGTCGTCGGCGGTGGCGGGGCGGATGTCCATCTGATGTCAGAATAATCGTGCGGAGCGTTTGGCGAAACTGCCGGTAGCCGGATCAGTTTGGCATCCAATCGATGCTTCAACGATCCAATGGCGGGGACGGCAGAACCCGTCTCGACCACTTCAGAAGGTTGTCCAACAGTCGAAACTTGGTTTTCCCAAATCTAACCCGTCGCCGATGGTCAACTCCCTCGAT
>DAIRGS010000234.1:0-11319 GCA_036794395.1 Tepidisphaeraceae bacterium
AGATAGGGTCGCTGAAGCGACCACGCCATTGCCCCCCCCAAAGGTGGGTGGACTACGGCGCCCTGTTTTCAAGATCCGAAATTTGAAATTTGGAATTTGAAATTCCAGTGATCAATTGAGAGTAATCGCCGAATTCAATTCTGACTGACAATCACTTCCTCCGCGTCCCGGCGCAGCAGGCAACCCACATCCGCCGGAATGCCGCTTCCATATCAGCTGCAAACTGCGGCGCATTCATCAAATCGGATCGGAGCATTCGAGGCCGGAGACTGGACCGCAACGCGGCCAGAGCCGAGAGATTCCCACCCAGGCTTAAAGCAATCGAAACATATTCGTCAGGCGATCGGGCGATCAGCTCCGGCAGCCCAACGGTATTCAGCAGGCTAACCCCGGCGCGCCCAACCGCGGTTCTTCCCGCGAGCGTAACGACCGGAACCCCCATCCACATCGCGTCGCATGTTGTCGTCCCCCCGGCATACGGAAATGGGTCGAGCGCAATATCGATGTGATGATGTTGCCGCAGGTATTCAAGCGTAGGTTGAAACCCCACAAACTGAATGCGATCGCCCGAAATGCCCGAAGCGGCAAAAAGCCGTCGAACATCATCGAAATGCGTCCCCGTATGGCTATGCAGCAGCAGCCGAGAATTGGGGATCGACGCAAGAATGCGTGCCCACGTTTGAAGCGTCGGCGTCGTCAGCTTCGAAAAATTATTGAAGCAGCCAAAGGTCATCTGTCCCGTTGAAAGCGCAGGCAGCGGACCGACTTCCGGCGAACCTTCGGGTGGTTCATAGCACCAGTAGCAGTGAGGAAGACGGATCGTTTGTTCAACGTAGTTCCGCTCCTCACCCGGCGGATCGAGATACGGATCGCTCAGTCGATAATCCATCGCCGCCAGCCCGGTGGTGCTGACATATCCCAACCAGGTCACCTGCACCGGAGCCGGCTTACGCGCGAACACGAGCAGCCGGCTGAATGCCATGTGCAGCGTCAGATCAATCAGGATGTCAATCCGATCTTGTCGAATCCGATCAGCCAGTTGGGCATCAGAAAGCGTAGTTGTGTCACACCAGTGATCGGACAGAGTTTGAAGCCGGGCGGTGAGTTCATCGGGCGCATGAACCCCGCAATAGCTGAACACTTCAAACCGTTCATGATCGTGCTGCTCATAGAGCGGCAACAGAAACCGACCCACCGGATGGTGCCGGAAATCCGGCGAAACATACCCGATCCGGAGCCGACGACCCGGCGATCGATCATTCGGATGCGAAACATGAGCCGCTAGCGGCTTCGCGAATTGATCATTCCACCGTTGATGTTCCTCAAGTATCCGCGGGGAATCATACCCTTCGTGAAAATGCAGCGTATAAAGCAAATTGCCGTGGTATTGCGCCGAATCGGGCTTGCACGCCATCGCACTTCGAAAAGAAACAATCGCATCATCAAGCCGCCCCTGTGACGTCAGGTTAATCGCCAGATTGCTGTGCGGCTCGGCATAGTCCGGCCGCAAGGCCAACGCCCGTCGATACGCAGCCACCGATTCGTCAAGCATCCCTTTCTTTTGAAGCACATTGCCCAGATTGTTGTGAGCTTCAGCGGCATCGGGATTGATTTGCACCGCCCTCGAAAAAGCCTTGATAGCCTCCTCGAACCGGTCACGAAGGATCAAGGCACTCCCTAAGTTGTTCAGCACTTCCGCATACTCAGGCCGGATGGCCACAGACTTTTCAAACGCGGCAATCGCCTGGTCGAGATGCCCCTGTTCCTTCAATGCAATGCCATAGTTGTTGAGGATCTCCGCCGACTCGGGTTTGAGCCGAACTGCTTGGGCATGTGCGGCAATGGATGACTCAAGCTGGCCCATCGCGCGAAGGCCGTTTCCAAGATTGCTATGCGCTTCGGCAAAGGTTGGCTTAAGCGCAATCGCCTGGCGGAACCGCGCAACCGCTTCGGGAAGGCGCCCCCGATCGCGCAGACAATTCCCCAGGCCATTTTGAGCATCAGCATTTTCCGGATCAATCTGCGCCGCCCGGGCATGCGACGCCGCCGCGTCGTCAATCCGGCCGGCACGGCGCAAAAGCTCGCCGAGCAGATTATGAAAATCGGCCGCGGTCGGATGAATCCGAACGGCCTTGCTCACCGCTTCAATAGCCGGCGCAAGCTGGTTGCGCTGCGCCAGCACGCGCCCCAGCAGATACAGCACCGGTGCGTGCTCTGGATAGCGATCCAGAACCTGTCGATAAATCGCCTCGGCCTCATTCAGGCGATTGGCCTGGTGATGGCCGATGGCCAATTGAAGAATCTGTTCGAGCGTAAGCGTTGCCATGTCCGGCATACTTTCTACAGCGGCCGCGGTTACGAGTATAATCCGCCGCGGGTATGGGTATCGCATAGAAGGGGGCTGGCGAAGGAGGAGCAGGCATGTTCAGAACAATGGTTGCAGCGGGCGCGTTGGCAATTGGATTGGCTTTCGTGGAACCTGCCAGGGGAGCGGAGAAGTCGATTCTCAATTCAGAATTCATCTTCGAGACGGCCCCATTCCCCTCCTGTCATGCTTCCACAATCTGCCAATCTAAAGAAGGCCTGGTGGCCGCGTGGTTTGGTGGAAAGCGCGAAGGCGCCGATGACGTCGGCATCTGGCTCTCGCGCCGGGATGACAAAGGCTGGTCAGCTCCGGTCGAGGTGGCCACCGGCAAAGGCGCGGACGGAAAGGCCCTCCCTTGCTGGAACCCCGTCCTGTTTCAGCAACCCGATGGCCCGCTCATCCTGTTCTACAAAGTGGGCCCGAATCCCGATGCCTGGTGGGGAATGTCCAAAACCTCCGATGATGGCGGCGCGACCTGGTCCAAGGAAATCAGCCTTCCAAAGGGCTTCCTCGGCCCCATTAAGGACAAACCTGTATTGCTCAAAGACGGCGTTATCCTGTGCCCCTCCAGCACCGAAGACCACGGCTGGCAAATCCACATGGAATTCTTCCGACCCAAATGGAATGTCGGCACCTGGGATAAAACCGATGCCCTCAACGACACGAAGACCACGGGCCTCATTCAACCCACAGTCCTGATCCATGGCGACGAACTCCAACTCCTCTGCCGCAGCCGCCAGAAATTCATCTATCAAAGCTGGTCCAAAGACGGCGGCAAAACCTGGACCCCACCCACCGCCACCGACCTGCCCAACCCCAACAGCGGCATCGACGCCGTTACACTGAAGGATGGCCGTTCTCTGGTCATCTACAACCACACCCCGCGCGGCCGCTCTCCCCTCAACATCGCTGTCTCCAAAGACGGAAAATCATGGAAAAACATCCTCACCCTCGAAGACCAACCCGGCGAATACTCCTATCCCGCTATCATTCAGTCCTCCGATGGTCTGGTGCACGTCACATACACATGGAAGCGGCAGAAAGTGAAGCATGTGGTGATTGATCCCAAATTATTTTAAACCGGCGCTAGCCTTTCAGATTACGGGGTGATGGATGACCGACAAGCAAATGGTGCGAGCGATTCGTAAATTGAAGTACCCCGCCTTATTGAATCTTTGGAATGGCATCATGGGTGGCAATACACCGGGGTGGCCGCGAGGTAAGGCATTCGAATATTTGGTATTGCGGGCGTTTGAACTTGAGAAGGTCGAGGTTCAGTACCCTTTTGCCGTGAACCTCCCGACTGGAGTCAATGAACAGCTCGACGGCGTCATTTATTCCGCGGTTGTGACCGCCATGGTCGAATCGAAGGATCGGGGGGCTTCAAACGTCGAGCCGATCGCGAAATTGAGGAGTCAGCTTCAGCGCAGGCCGACATCCGTAATAGGAGTTCTCTTTAGCCGAGGTGGCTTTACCGTTCCCGCACTGGCGCTATCCCAGCATCTGGCGCCGCAGACCATCCTGCTCTGGCCAGGAGACGAAATCGAAATTGCGATCAAAAAAAGGAAAATGGCGGAGGGTTTGAAGATAAAATATCACATGGCCGTTGAACGCGGTGTCCCTGATTTCAGTTTGCTCACCAAGGGTGTGTTATGAAACCGTTGATCGTTTTGGAAGGAAAGCTGGACGAGATCATCGTCAGCCGGATCCTTGATTCTGATCCCGAGCTGAAAAGACATTACATCACAACAGTGGCCGGGGGCAGGTCGTCGGCGATTTCACTGGCGCGCTCCTATCTAGTGACAGGTGATCAACGTGTCGTGCTGGTGATGGACGCGGATACAACAGACCCGGAAAGGATGGCGGACGATCTGTCGCTTGTCGAAGGACTGCTCCGGGCGACGGCAACACCGGATCGATTCCTCGTCAAGATGGTGCTGCCGGAAATCGAAGCCGTCTTATTCACGAAGAGAGATTTGGCGACCCATATATTCGGTCATGAGTTCTCTGATTCGGAATGGAGTGCGGCCCAGCGATCACCCAAGTTAGAGCTGGGACGTTTGATTCACGGCACTCCAACCCGGATCGTGAATCTTTCGCGGCTTGAAAAGTTGCTCGATCACGTCAACCTGCGTCCTCTGGGTCAGACGGACGTTATGAAAGGCATTCGCCAGTTCATTCTTCATGCACCGATGAGCAGCGTCCAGTTCACGGACTAAATCGCGGAGCGCTATACCGGTATTGTGGTGCGGCCCTCCTGGCCTGCATGTGCAGCCTGATAGGCTGCACCCGTGGCGACGAATCGGGCATGCTCATCGTTGGTCGGTAGGCTGAACATGACTGAGCTCAAGCGGCGAACGACAAAACTACTCACTCAACCCCTATGAAAATCACCCGCATCTTCGCCCATCGCGTTGACCTCCCGCTGCGTGAAGGCACCTACAAATGGTCCGGCGGCAAGTCCGTCTCCGTGTTCGACAGCACCATCGTCGGCGTCGAGACCGACGCCGGCATCGTTGGCTTTGGCGAAGTGTGTCCACTGGGGCCGTTCTATCTGCCGGCTTATGCCGAAGGCGTGCGGGCCGGGCTGCGGGAACTGGGGCCGCACTTGATCGGATGGGATCCGCGCGAACTGGCGAAGCTCAATTACCGCATGGACGCGGCGCTGAAGGGTCATCCTTACGTAAAGAGCGGCATCGATATCGCGTGCTGGGACATTCTAGGGCAGACGGCAAACTTGCCGGTGTGCGTTCTGATGGGCGGGCGTTTTGGCGAGCGTGTCCGCCTGTACCGCGCCATCTCCCAGGAATCCCCCGACGCCATGGCCGCCAAAGTCGCCGGCTATCGCGCCGAGGGTTACACGCGTTTCCAACTGAAAGTCGGTGGTGATCCGGATACCGATATCGAGCGCATCCGCGCCGTTCGCGCGATGCTCCAGCCGACCGACCGGCTCGTCGCCGACGCCAACACCGGCTGGACCCAGCACGAAGCCATGCGAGTCGTTCGTGCGGTTCGCGATGTGGATGTCTACATTGAACAGCCGTGTCTCAGCTATGAAGAATGCCTGTCTGTCCGGCGCCATACCGATCACCCATTTGTTCTCGACGAAAACGTAGACAGCCTCGATATGCTCCTGCGGGCCCGGGCCGACCTGGCAATGGATGTCGTCAACCTCAAGATCAGCAAGCTCGGCGGACTTTCCAAGACCTGCCAGGCCCGCGATCTGTGCGTCAGCATGGGGATCGCCATGACTTTGGAAGACAGTTGGGGCGGGGACATCACGACTGCCGCGATCGCCCATCTGGCGCATAGCACCCCCGAAGAATTCCGCTTCACCAGCACCGATTTCAACAGCTACGTAACCGTTAGCACTGCCGACGGCGCGCCGCAACGAGAAAACGGATACATGGCCGCGAGCAAGCTGCCGGGCCTGGGTGTGAAGCCAAAAATGGACGTGTTGGGCAAACGCGTCGTCGATGTCAGTTGAATGAAATTATGCAAAGTGGAGGATTGAACCAATGATCACCCGTCGAACCATGCTCACTACAGGTGTGGCCGCGGCACTGCTTTCGGGCGCGACTGCTTCCCAAGCGGCAGAAACGTTCAAACTGGATCTGTCCGTATACGACAAGATCCCGCCGGTGAAGTATCCGTGGGGGTGGTTGCGGTGGTTGATGAATGATCAGATCGATCCGCAAGCTGAGCTAACGCTGGGCATCGCGTTCATCGAGCCGCACCAGATGAATCAGCTTCACATTCATCCCAACTCGGCCGAGGTCTTGCACGTTCTGTCCGGCTCATGCGAACACCGCCGAGGCGATGAGTGGATCAAGCTCAAAGCCGGCGACACCCTCCGGATCCCAAAGAACACCCCGCATATGGCGCGCACCCAGGCCGAAACGTTTGTGGCGATGTTGGCCTACGACACCGGCAAGCGGGTGATGGTCCCCGTCGAAGGGAAATAGCGCTGCTCCGCTGATATCCTCGATCTTGTCATCGTGGAGCGAAGCGAAGGATCTGATATTCGAGCGATTTACGGCTGTCAGATCCTTCGCTTCGCTCCAGGATGACAGTGGGAAGCGAATCCAATCAAGGATTTCAAGGAGCAAAATAGCCGCGCGAGCATGGAGACATGGTTTGCTGCGCCGCCCAGCGCCTCACTATTTTACGTTGGATGCAATCCCCTTGGCCGCGACCTTCCTTCGATAGACCGTGTCGCCGCAGGAGACGTAAAGGTAGTCCAAATCCTTCCCGCCGAACGTGCAGCTGATCAGTGAGCCGGGCTTTGGCTTGGGGAGCACGCCCAGCAGTTCGCCCGTTGGGGAGAAGATTTGCAGGCCCAGTGCAGTCGTTACATAAGCCCGGCCCGTTGAATCGATTCCCATGCCGTCCCCGTTGGCAACGTCGGGTTTCTTTTCCGGGGCGTTCATTTTCATCGCCGGCTTTTTGTCGGCCAGCTTGCCGTCGGGCTGAACTGCGAATGTCCACACATTCACTCCCGCATAATCGCTGACGATCAGGGTCTTCTGGTCGGGGGAGAGGCCGATGCCATTGGGGTTTTTCAAAGATCCCACATCGGCCGCACTAACGGCTTTTGTCTTAGGGTCGAACATGGACACCTGACCCTTGCCGTGACCGGTAAAGTAAACACGGCCGTCGCGCGTCACCGCCAGATCATTGGTGCCGATCTTATCAGCCAGGAGCTTTTCGGCCCCGTTGGGCAGCTCGAAAGAAACCAGCTTCTTGTCGCCGATCGCGTAGAGCGTTTTGCCATCGGCGCTAAGCCGCGTGCCGCTGTATTTACCGTCGAACAGCCGCTTCTTCTCCAGCGTGGGCGACAGCGAATAAATCCCCGGCTTGTCCGCGTCCTTGCCCTTCATGTCGGAAAAATAAATGCTTCCGCTGGCCGGGTCGCACGACAGCCCATCGGCAAAGCCAATCCCCTGTATGGCGATCTGCCAATCTTCACCGGGAATCAGAATGCCCGCGAGCTTGTCGTTGTCTGCGGCACGGGCGGGCACGGATGCGAAAATGGAAATAAGGATCGCGGCGAGAAGCCATGCTGAACGCTTCATTGTTTCCCTCTCGTTGTTCTGCCTGATGACCTGATGAAATGACGGCGTCTCGGAGCAATATCCGCGAAACCATGGGCTTTGTCGATCATTTCGTCATGCCCCCGCTCCGGAGGGGTGCATGACAGTTTCGGGGGCCGTTCCTTATCCCCTCCCCTCACTCCAGGACTCTCTCCTCTTTCCCCTCCACCGGTACGCCGGGGGAGGGTAGGGAGGGGGCCGTCTTTTCACCGCCCGATAAGGGCATGCTCTTTCTATCATGTGGTCACATGCGCCGAGCATGCGCTCTCTGTGGCCCAGCGGCCACTTCGATTGGCAGCCAAAGCCCCCTCGCTACCCTCCCCCGGTATACCGGTGGCGGGGGAGAAGATGGCCGCCTAAAGTGTCATGCACCCGCTCCGGAAGCCGAACTAGAAATGTCACCCCGCCTTGCCGAATTATGCGCCACATGCGCCTGATCGGCGACCAGTCTTGAAGAGGAGGATTCCCATCCAACTTCCAACCACACATCCGTCCCGCCCAAAGAATCCACAGTTTTTTATCCGGACGTTGGCGGCAATTCTCTTCGGCTTGTAGTGCGTTGTCGCTAAGCGCGTGAGGTTTTCACGACGATACACGGATTGGGAGACGTTCTATCCGGCCGTTTGCGAAATGTTTGCCGCCATTATGAACCAGAACACATCAAATCAAGACTACGCCGCCTCGGATATTTCCGAGTTGGCCCGGCGGCAGGGCGGCGCTGGAAATGATCCCCTGCGAAGGCCCACCGCCAGCGCCGATCAAACCACGCGCACCGTCGCCCGCCGGTTGCTTTCGGCCTGCATCGTCGTCCCGGGCGTGCTTTGGTTCGTCACATTTGTCGGCGTGCGCCTCCAATGGTATGGCCTGGCAACCGCCTCGCTGCTGTTCGTTTGCTCCGTAACCGCCGCCTTCGGCGCGATTGTCTGGTTCAACGTCACCAAGCTGTCGCGATTGGATGAGCAACGCGCCCAGGCCCAGGAGCAGCTCAAGCTCGCTAAGGACGCCGCCGAGGCTGCCAATCGATTCAAGTCGATGTTCTTCGCGAACATCAGCCACGAAATCCGCACGCCGCTCACCGCGATTAATGGGTTCGCGGAATTGCTCCTGAATTCCGAGCGAACCGCCGATCAGCGCCTCTCCGATGCCCGCGTCATTCGCCGCAATGGCGAGCATCTGCTCACGCTCATCAACGACATTCTTGATCTGTCCAAAATCGAAGCCGGTAAAATGTCCGTCGATCGCATCCTCTGCTGCCCGGCCAAAGCCATTGGCGAGGTGGTTTCGCTGTTGCGTCCCCGCGCGGTGGAAAAAGGTTTGACGCTCGATGTGACTTTCGAAGGCCAGATCCCTAAACAGATCCAGACCGATCCGATGCGGCTGCGCCAGGTGCTGATCAACCTCGTGGCCAACGCCATTAAGTTCACCAAAGAAGGCGGGGTCAAACTCAGCGTCTCGATCAAGCCCGAGCTCCGCGCCGAGAAACCTCTCCTCGAAGTCCGCATTGCCGACACCGGGATCGGCATCCCGACCCAGCAGCAGGCGGCGCTCTTCCAGCCCTTCGTCCAGGGCGATGCCAGCATTACCCGTCAATACGGCGGCTCGGGCCTGGGCCTGGCCATCTCCCAGCACTTTGCCCGCGCCCTGGGCGGCGATATCGCTCTCACCAGCGAGCCGGGACGCGGCAGCACTTTCACAGTCACCGTCGGCACCGGCTCACTGCTCAATGCCGAAGTTCACCATCGCCCGGAACTTGCGATGGATACGCAGGATAATTTCACCGGCCCGCGCGTCCGGATCGCCGGCTCCGTCCTCGTCGCCGAGGACGGTCTCGATAACCAGGCCCTCATCCTTGCCAAGCTCCAGGAGACCGGCTTAAGCGTCGAGATCGTCTCCAATGGGCAGCTTGCCTGTGAAAAGGCGCTTGCAGCGGTCGAATCAGGCAAACCCTATGACGTCATCCTGATGGACGTGCAGATGCCCGTCATGGACGGCTTCGCGGCCACCCTGTATCTCCGCGGCAAAGGCTATCGCGGCCCGGTCATCGCACTCACCGCCAACGCCATGGAGCGCGACCGCACCAAATGCCTTAACGCCGGTTGCAATGATTTCGTCACCAAGCCCATTAAATCCAAGGAACTCTTCAAGGCGATCGGCCGCTACCTGAAGGTCGAGGAGATCGCCCCGCAGCCCGCCCTGTTCACAAAAGACGCGCCGGCTGCCACCCCGAGCCGTGCCGCCCGCGCCCAGCAATTCTACCAGATGCTTCCCGCGGAGCTGGCCCAGATGGAGCAGGCCGTCGAGCGCGAAGACCGCGTTCGCCTCAAGGAAATCGCCCAACTCCTCCTCGGCACCGCCGCCGCAGCGGGCTTGAAAGACCTCGCTCCACAGATCGCCAAACTCCTCATGTCCGCCGAGAGCGAGCGATCGTGGCTCGTGCTTCGGCAATCGGTTGCGGAATTCGCCCGCGACGCTCAGCCAAAGGTGCAGTCCCAAGCGGCATGACCGACCGTCTCCTCCTCTCCCCCTCTCCTTGTCTCGTTGTCTTCTCCTCCGCCTCCTCACGGCGCGTAGGCGAAATAGAGCATCATACCGGCGGCATAGGCGCAGCTTGCGGTCAGGCAGACGATTCCCAACGTGTGATTCTTGACGCGCTTCCACCACAGGTAGACGCCCGAGACGGCGAACAGAATCATTGATAGTCCGGCGAGATCGCAGAAAAAAGCGTAGACATCGAAGAGCAGTTGATCGTCAGACCCACTCACTTTGTGGAGCATGATCAGGATGCCGACGAGACCGACGCGCTGGGTCGACAGATGAATTTGATGCTCTTTTGTGGGGATATCGACGCGAATCATTGTGCCGGGGCGGACGACCCAGAAGCGGGTCATGCCGGGCGGCTGAGTCTGGGGGAACTGGATTCGGCCCGCAAGTGACAATTGTTTTTTGACGTTCGCGGCGAGCTGTTCTGGGGGCAGGGGATCGCTGGACTGGAGCGGGGCGGTTTGTGTTGTCGGGGGTGGCGAGGCGGCAACGAACCACGGGCGGTGCACCATCATGAAGCCGCTGATGAAATACATCATCAGGAAGATCAGGATGATCAGGCCGGCGTACAGATGGATTTTTCGGATGAAATTATACATGTCTACCCATGGAACGTGACGAGAAGCATCATCGAGAGTGAGACGACGACGGCTGCGCCCAGCAGCAGCAGGCCGATGCGGCGTTCGCGCCGGCGGGCGGTCCAGAGGTAAACGCCGCTGATCCCGGCGAAGATGACGACGATCGTGCAAAGGTTTGTGTACCATCCCCAGGAACTTGCCAGGAGCGATTCGGGGTAGGTTTCGGATGAGCCGTGCAGGTCGCGGATGAGGGCCCAGACGTTCGAGCGCGTCTGAGTGATTTTTACGATGCCCGTTGCGGGCCGTACGTCGACATCATATTCCTTGCCGGGCCGGGCCAGATGGGCGTGGTAGGTATCGGGAGCGATCCATTGACCCTCGGTGGTGGAGAAGGGACCGCCAAATGAGCCGAGGGCGTGGAGAATGGCGAGGTTGTTTTGCTTGCGGATCTGTGAGGCCTGCGGCTCGGGCTTGCCGTCGGTTTTGGGCAGGTCTGGGATCGCCATTTTTTGCTCCCAGGTTTGGATGCCGGCGGGGGACTTTGTAAATGCGAAAGGGTGATTGAAGTTGAGGGTGCTGATGCCCAGGAGGATCAGGTAGCTGAAGCACAGCAGGCCGCCGTAGATGTGGATGTTGAGAATGGTTTTTCGAAGCAATGGAACCTCGGTTGGTGGGCCTCGCCCGGAAAACTCAAGATTCACCGCGGAGCCGCGGCCTTCGGCTCGACTCGACCGCCTTCGGC
>DAIRGS010000235.1:0-11262 GCA_036794395.1 Tepidisphaeraceae bacterium
AAAACCAACTCGCCGGAACCGGGCATTTTCTCCAGGCAAATTCAGAAGGTTGTCCTTGCCTCGAAACTTGGTTTTCCCAAATCGGGCCCGTCGCTGATGGTCACCCCCCTCGATCATGGCTTGGAAAGCCATGTCACGAAAAGGCGCGGAATCGCGCACGTTCATTTAGCGAGGGAGGATTGTTCACCGCGAAAACGCAGAGATTAATGCGCGGGGCGGGGTTTGCACAACAGGGGTTCTTGGTGGGCAGTAGAAACGGCTGATGGCAATTCCACATTTGAAGACTTTGGGGTTATGTGCGTGTCTTTTCATTGCGGGTGTGCCGCGATTGGCGCGCGCGGGCGATCAGCCGCGTTGGGGTGAGGAGTTTACGCGGAATATGGTTTCGCCGGAGACGGGGCTGGCGGATTCGTTTGACAAGCATGTGAAATGGGCGGTGCAGTTGGGGTCGCAGAGTTATGGAACGGCGGTCGTGGCGGGCGGGCGGGTTTTGATTGGGACGAATAATGATAAGCCGCGTGATCCGAAGCACGATGGGGATCGCGGGGTGCTGATGTGTTTTGATGAGAAGGATGGGAAGCTGGTTTGGCAGCTTGTGGTGCCGAAGCGAGAAGATGACCCGTATCTGGACTGGCCCAAGGCCGGGCTGGCTTCCACGCCGACGGTGGAGGGCGATCGGGTTTATACGCTGACCAATCGCGGGGAGGTGGTGTGCCTGGATTTGAAGGGGATGGCGAATGGGAATGATGGGCCGTTCAAGGAGGAGGGCAAGCACATGACGGTTCGTGGGGCGGCGGAGATGGAGCCGGGGCCGACGGATGCGGACATCATCTGGATTTGTGACCTGGTGAAGGATGCGGGGATTCATACACACGATCAGGTGGAAGGATCGGTTCTGATCGACGGGGATTTTTTATATGTCAACTCATGCAACGGCGTGGACAACACGCACAAGGTAATCCGCTCTCCGGATGCGCCGAGCCTGGTGGTGATCAACAAGCATACCGGCAAAATCGTGGCGCAGGATGGGGAGGGAATCGGGCCGAACATCTTTCATTGCGCGTGGTGCTCGCCTTCGCTGGCGGTGATCAATGGGAAACGATCCATTTTTTACGGCGGAGATGATGGGTATCTGTATGCGTTTGAGGCACTGACCGAGATGCCAAAGGACGCGCGGGCGACGCTTAAGCGGATTTGGAAGTATGACTCGGACCCTACGGCGCCGAAGCAGAACATTCATACGTTTTTGGGGAATCGTAAGGAAAGCCCGAGCGTGATCATGGGAATGCCAGTTGTCAAAGATGGCAGGATTTATCTCACGGCCGGCGGCGATTTGTGGTGGGGCAAGCACAAGGGGTGGCTTAAGTGCGTGGACGCCGCGACGGGGAAGGAGATCTGGTCATATGCGTTGTCGAAAGAAACCTGCTGCACGCCGGCGGTTTATGATGGGATGGTCTTTGCCGTGGACTGCGGCGGGATGATCCACTGCGTGGATGCCGCGACCGGAAAAGCATATTGGACGCATAAAGCCGACGGCGGGTTCTGGGCATCGCCGATGATCGCCGAGGGCAGGCTGTATGTGGGCACGCGAGCCGGGGAGTTTAACGTGCTGGCGGCGGCGAAGGAGAAGAAGGTGATCAGCTCGACGCAGATCAATAATGAGCCGATCAGCGCGACCGTGACGGTGGCGAATGGCACATTATTCGTCGCGACGATGCGGCATTTGTATGCGGTGGGGAAGTGATTGCGAGACTCCGATTGGTGATTGCGATATGGGTTCTATGACGGCTAAGTTGCGTAATCCGCGATGGGTCCGTCGGGTGTTTGAACGATGAACAGTCCAAAGGCTTTGGCGGACTTAGCCTTGGGGGGGCGATTCACAAAGTTGAGGACGAGGTTCGCGAATTTTGGGGCCGACATCGCGGCGATCCATCGCAGTACGATATCGGCGTCCAGGCCGCGAATTGCGAGATTGTGATAGCAGTGAGCGATGGCCATGAGGTCGTCGCGGTAGTCGTCGCCGCCGTCAATGATCGACATGAGAACGAGCCGTTGCTGCAGGCGCTGTTCGCGAGTCAGATCGGAGCGTTCGTAATCCGTGGGAGTCCTCCAGGTTTTTGTTCCGCCTAGACCGTCCGATTGGTAGCCCGCCCGCAATTGAGCTCGCTCGGACTGGGTTGCGAACGTGTACAAGTCGCACAGCGCCGATAAAAAGTCCTCGCGGAAAGGAATACTCCGCAACGATCCAATGGCCTTCTGAAACGCCTCATCATTCATGCTGTAGACCCCAGGTAGCATGCGTGTGCCGAACGGCAAATGAGACATATACCTTCGTGATCAAAGGGTTGTCCACACCTCGAATAATCTAGCATAAGGTAATTCATCGATGAAATGTTTTTGCCAATCATTTGCAGTGTTACTCACGCTCGCTTTGACTCCGCGAATCCTGGCTTCGGCGACCACCCAGCCGTTTCACCGTCATGGCCCATTTCTTCTGGGAGCGGACATATCGTGGGTGCAGGAGGACGAAGCCAACGGAACGGTTTATTACGATCGCGGCCAACAAAAAGACGTCTTCCAAATTCTTAAAGATCACGGCTTCAATGCAATTCGACTGCGCGTGTTTGTGAATCCGGGATCGGCGCGGGGGTATGCGGTGACGAGCAAGGAGGCGTTCTGCGATTTGGCTCATACGCTCGTGATGGCAAAGCGCGCCCAAGTCGCGGGAATGGCGTTGCTGGTTGATCTGCATTACAGCGACACCTGGGCCGATCCGAACAAGCAGGGCAAGCCAGTTGCGTGGGAGAAATTGGATTTTCCCGGGTTGCGCAAGGCGGTTTACGATCACACGGTTGAGGTTCTGACGGCGCTTAAAGGGCAGGGAACGCTGCCGGCCATGGTGCAGGTGGGGAATGAGACGACCAATGGGATGCTCTGGCCGGAGGGGCGGGCGCAGGACCAGTTCGATCAGTTTGCGGAATTGATCAGGTCGGGAAGCGCCGCCGTTCGCGCGGTGGATCGTTCGATTATGGTAGTTGTGCATCACGATAAGGGAAGAAACAACCAGGCCGTGCGCCAGTGGCTCGACAAGCTCATCGCCCGCGGGGTGGAATTCGACGTGATCGGCCTGTCTTGCAACGACACCGGCTCACCGCAACGGTGGAAAGAAAACTTCGACGACCTGGTGATGCGCTATCCGCAGTACGGATTAATCGCGGCTGAATATTCGTACCACAAACGCGAACTCAACGACGGGGTCTACACCGTTCCCGATCGCCGGGGGCTGGGGACTTTCATCTGGGAACCGACGCGGCATCACGAGGCCGTTTTTGATCCGCATCGAGAGGCGCGAGCGACAGGCACCGCCTCTCAACCCACGGCTGTAGGAGTGGCCGGCCATCGTCCGCGAACGGGCCGGTTCGATACGAACGATCTGATCGATTTGTACGCGAAAATGGCGAAGGATTTCGGCAACGCGTCGGAAAAACCGTAGTCGCTGTCCGCGCCTCGGTCAGCGGGGGCGCGAGGAGCGTTTGAGCAAGTACCCCGCCCAGATCGCCAATCGACGGCAGCGCACAGTCCACGCGTTCGGCAGATCAGGGATTTCGCATGCGGTAGAGGGTCGCGTTGGGTATGATTGAAGGCATGAAAGTGACGCTGACAGCCGAGCTTGCGGGCATTGTTGAAGCGAAGGTACGCGCCGGAGAGTTCACATCGGCGGATAACGCGGTCAACAGTCTTTTGTCCTACATCATCGGGCAAGAGGCGATCGTCGGACAGGAGCTGGCTGAGCTGAGGGCCAAGATTGCGGTGGCCGTGGGGGAAATCGAGCGGGGGGAGGCGTTGGAGTGGGATCCGAATGAAGTCTGGGAAGAGGTAGAACGGCGCTATGCCCAACAGCAGGGGAAGCGGGCGAGCTGATGCCTCGAGTTGAGTGGACTCCAACCAGCCGCGGGGATCTGGCCGACATTCTCGTTTACCTCCGCGCACGAAGTCCTCAGTCGGCACGGCGCGTCCATCAGGCAATCATGGACACTATTGGTTTTTTGGCGGCAAATCCTAACGCGGGACCGCGGCGCGAGGAGCTTTCCCCAGGCATCCGTAGTTTCCCTGTCGATGGGTACCGCGCTTACCTTGTCTTTTATCAACCGCTCAAAGACGGAGTCGTGGTGGCGCGGCTCGTGCACGGTTCCAGAGACGTGGGGGCGATGTTTGGTAAGAGCTGATGGTATTGGAGTTGGGGCACGCGATCAAAACCAGCCATTGGACGACGCCGACGCCCAGCGTTGGCCAGAAGGCAAAACTCCATGTTTTAAATTATAGAATCCGACCCACGGGAGGCATGAACATGAGCGACGACGAGCGAGCGATTCGTGACTTGGTTTCGACCTGGATGGCGGCCAGCAAGGCCGGGGACCTGGAAACGGTGCTGGGGCTGATGGCGGATGATGTGGTGTTTATGGTGGCGGGAAGGGAGCCGTTTGGGAAAGAGGAGTTTGCGGCAAGCAGCAAGGGGATGGCGGGGGTTCGGATTGATGGGAAAAGCGAGATCGTTGAGATTCAGGTAATGGGGGATTGGGCGTGGATGCGGAACCGGCTGAGGGTGGTGGTGACGCCGCCGGGTGGGAATGAGATCGTGAGGTCGGGGTATACGTTGACGATTTTGAGGAGGCAGGCGGATGGGAAGTGGGTGATTGCGCGGGATGCGAATATGTTGAGGGTGGAGAAATAAATATGGCGCGGGACGGTGCTGCGTGAAGGGGCGCGAACGAATGGCAGGGCTCGGGCGGACACGGGGGTCCGCGCCTACAGAATTGGATTACACCCTCAAAAAGATCTGGCGTTTGTAGAGAAAGCCGGCGAGGGCGAGGATGAAAAACAGGGCGAGGACATGGGGGGCCAATGTTGTGAAATTTTTTGGCACATGCTGGGCAAGCTCGGTTCCAGGTCCGCCAACGATGCGATGAGCCAGCTTGGTGAAATCGAACAAATTCCAGACCAGGTAGAGGGTGATGGCGTTCATGCCGATCCATACGAACGGGGTAGCCCAGATTCGGAAACGCCAGACATCGATGACCAGATAGAAGAAGGACAAAAGTACAGCCGCGCAACCTGAGGTCAGCAGAACAAAGGAACTCGTCCAGAGTTTTTTGATTACCGGGAACTGGAAGCCCCACGAATAGCCAACCCCGATCGCAATTGCTCCTGCAAGGAAAAGCATGCCGAACTTCTGGTATGGGCCGAATCGGGGCGTTTGGAGCAGGAGACCGGCTAAGACGCCGAGCAGACAGCCGCCGATGGCAGGTATGGTGCTGAGGAGGCCTTCGGGATCGTAATCAAAATCCTTTTGGCCCTTGACCTCGTTGCCCCACGTATAGCCGGGCAAATAATGAGCATCGATCCAGTTCGCGAGGTTCTTTCCATTTTCGAAGGAAACGTGATCCTGTCCTGGAGCGTGAACGAAGGTCATCAGGGCCCAATAGGTGGCCAGCAGTCCGAGTGCTATTCCCGCCAGAACCTTTGGTCGGAAAAAGATGAACAGCAGGCCCGCCACGAGGTAGCTGATCGCGATCCGCTGAAGAACACCCATGAGCCGAATGTCCGTAATCACGCGCAAGAAGGGCGAATCGACCGGCGCGGGCATTGGGTGCTTGTGCTGGGAGTACAGGCCACCGAAGGAATTAGAGACTCCGCCGTATATGATGAGGCCGATCAGGTAGAGGAAAACACCCCGAAGTATGACCCGACGGACTGCTACGAGCTTCGATCGAGTGGCGATGGCCTTGCTGAGTGAGAAAACCAACGACACGCCGACGATGAAGACGAACATTGGGAATATCAAGTCATAGAAGGTGAAACCGGCCCACGGCGTGTGCTCCATCTGATCGGATGCGAGCTTCGTCCAATGATTCGGCCACACTTTAGCGACCGCGTGCACGATTTCTTCGGCGCCGATGATCCAGAACATGTCGAAGCCGCGGAGGGCGTCGAGGGAGACGAGGCGCGTGGAGCGAATCTTTTCAGGCGTCGGCTGATCTGTAACGGGCGGGTCGATCACTTCACGGGCTGCCACTGCAACCGGGAGCGGAGCGATTACGGGTGCAGGTGCTGGAGCTGCGGCCATCACCGTTTCGGGAGCTGGACTGGCGACGGGGGCGGTGACGACAACGGGCTCGGTCGCCATCGGGGTATTGATCGCTGGAGCCGAGGCGGGTTCGGGATCGACTCCGGGCGTTGGGTCGGACGTTGTTTGGGGTGCTGAAGTGGTCATGATGAATTACCAGACGTGTTGGCTTGTCAACGTCATGCGAAGGGCGCGGTTGTTGATGGTGACCGTACCAAGGGGAGGGGCGGGATTCAATTCGCGCGAGGGTGGGAATGGACGTGGTCGAACGATGGGGGATCTATCCACCGGCGGGCGCGAGGGTCCATGCGTAGGGGTCGATTGGCGAATCGGGATATGCCTGCGCCGATTTGCGTGTGAGTGCGTCGGGAGAGCGCCGTTCGCATCGGCCGTTCCCGAAAACGCAGGCGGCGGGTACAGTACGGCAGACGTGGTTAGACTGTGTTCACTATTATCGTTATGCTTGCGGCGTTTTGGGCCGCGTTTTTTTTGCTTGGCATTGCTGAGCTGGGTGGGTTTTTGCGCGGTGGGATGCGCGACGATTCGGGTGACGGATCCGCCTCGGACGGCGGATGAGGAGTTTTTGCTGACCCAGGCGGCGACGCAATCGGTGGGGAAGCTTTCGCTGGATGCGCTGCGGGGTCGGGCGGTGTGGGTGGTATCGGAATATGCGTTTTCGACGACGCAGCCTTTCGATCAATCGTTTCTGACGAATCAGGTCCGGTCGCCGACTTTTGAGAACGCATATCTGATTGGCGAGCTGCGTGCGCGGTTGCTTCAGGTGGGGGCGAGGCTTGCGCCTTCGCGGGAGCAATCGGATGTGGTGCTGGAGTTGCGAACCGGGGCGCTGTCGATCAATCGCGTGGACTTTTTGCTGGGCGTGCCGGCGTTGGCGCTGGGCGGGGCAACCAACGCGACGTTGCAGAATCTGGCGGTTTCGACGCCGGACCTGGCGATTTACAAGAGCACGCGGCAGGACGGATTCTCCAGTGTGGCGGCGGTGGCGTATTGGCGAAATACGGGGGAAGTGCTGGTGAATTCGGGGCCGTTCGTGGGGCATACGCATCGTTACGATTATTTTATTTTCGGTTACGCCCTTCAGCCGGTGGGCGACATTCCGCCGACGCAGGTTGGGGGGACGGCCAAATAGTAGAGACGTAAACAGAGCCCACCATGGCCGTGCCTGTCGAACATTCCGCTGAAGCAACATCGAACCCGCCCGCTCCGAAGCGCCGGTTGCGGAAATGGCTGGTTCGCATCGCGATTTTCGTGGTGGGGTTTGTGCTGCTGGTTGGAATTATTCTCCAGATGGCATTACTGACGGGATTGCCCAAGTCGATTGTCGTGGGGCAGGTTGAAAAGGGGCTGGGTCTGCGAATGGGCGTTGAGCGGGTTTCGACAGGGTGGTTTGGTCGGACATCGCTTTATGGGGTGAAGATTGCGCTGCCGTTATCCGATCAGTCATTTGTCGAAGTTCCGGAGATGAGGGTCCGGCATACGAGCCTGATCGCAATGATTTTCGGAAGGCCATTGCTGATCAAAGAAATAGATCTGGATAAACCCGTTGTCAGTGTGTGGCAGGATGCATCGGGGCGGTGGAATCTTCTTGAAGTTGCGGAGTTGTTGGCGCGGGTGGGCGGGAAGAATACGGGGGAACAGACCGCCAATTCGGATACGCCCGCCCTACCGCGGCTTGGGGTGAAGGAGCTCGCTGCTGACATTCGCGACAACCAAGGGCGGAAGCTGCGGGTTGAACCGATCAACGTGACCGGTAGCGCTGAGACGCCGGTGACGTATGCGTATGACGTGGAGATCCCTTCGGGGAAGGCGGATGTGCCGCCGCACCTGAGCTTGCGGGGGCTGGTTGCGCCGGGGGGATCGTGGGGGCACAGCGTCCATGTGTGGGTGAATGATGTGGACCCGTGGATCGCGGTGTGGAAGCCGGGATTTAATACACCGTTGTCGTTGGATGGGAACTGGTCGGGGGAATTGGCGGCGACGGGCGTGAAGGGGTTTCTTCAGATTTCAGATGCGCGATATGCGGACTTTCATGCGGTTGGGGGATTGAGCGTATCGCGGCTGGAGGGGTTGCTGGCCTTGTCGCCGGTGAATTTGCGGGTGAAAACACCGGTGCCGGCGGTTTCGGAGCTGACGTTGGCGCGGGGGGAAGTGTCGTATGACGGGACGGTGGCGAAGTTCGCGCGGGTTCAGTTTGGTTTGTTGGGCGGGCCGGCGGAAATGAACGGATGGTTTGAGCCGAGCATCAATCAAGGGGCGCTGGAAGCGTATTGGCAGGATGTGAAAACCGGGCCGGTTCGGCAGAGCGGAAAGTTGAACGCCGCTTACAGCAATCCATCCGCGGCAAACATGACCCTGGATGTGCTGGCCAGCAGCAGCGGGACGGCGCCGGATGGGCCTTTTGAGGCGGTGGCGAAGATCAGTGCGACTGGGCGATCGCTGACGGATTTGGCCTGGCGAATCGATGCGCCGCAATTGGCGTGGCATCGGCCGCAGCCGATTTTGCTGGATGGGTTGGCGGCGACGGGGAACTATCGGCAGGATGAGAAGCATCAAGTTGTACGTTTGAATTCGGTTGCATTGGCCGCGGATGCGCGGCTGTCGGGGACGGGTGTTTACGACCTGTCGACGAAGGAAGGTGAGTTACATTTGAGCGGGCAGGATTGGCCCGTGCAGGTGATCGAGGGAACGCGGCTGGCGTTTGCGCTGGATGCAACGGGCAAGGGCGTTGCGGCTGGGGGCGATTCGAAAAAGATCGCGCCGGTTGTCGAGCTGAGCCAGTTTTTCCTGCGCAGCGGGGAAACATCGCTGATGGTGAAAGGAAGCTACGACGGGCGGGAACCGAAGCCGGTCAGCGCGGAAGTGGTTTTTGAGAATCAGCCGGGCAATTCGCCGAGCCCTTCAGAGTCGACGCTGCTTCGAGGGTTTGTGCGTGGGAACGCGAAGCTGAGCGGCACATTGCTGCCGCTGAAGGTGGGGATCGAAGGGCGGCTGTTTGGGCGGAATGCGGTTGTTTTGAATCATGTCATTGGCGATCTGACGACTGGGTTGAAGGGGGACATCGATTACCAGAAAGCGACGATTCGAGCCGATGCGATACCGTTTCTGGATGGGTTGTGGACGCTTGGGGCGACGTATGTAACGCACGAGAACGACAAGCCTGTGTATGCGACGGAGGTGGATGTATCGGTGGAGCATCTTCCGTTGCGGAAGGTATCGGAGTTTTTGGATGTGCCGCGGATGGAGGGGAAGTTTGATGGGCGGTGGTATGTGTACTATCCACGCCTTAAGCCTGACCCGACCAAGATGATCATAACCGGGGGCGGCGCCATCGGGAACGTGACGGTTTCGAGTTTCGTGGCGGATAACGTCACATTTAAGACGACGCTTAAGAACGGTCAATTCAGCATCGATCCGATTGAAGTGACGCGCGGGAGTTACGGGAAGATACAGGCGCGGGCGAGCACGAGCGTGGATCAGTTCCGGCGGATTCTGGTGGGAGTTGAGTTGGCGCAGTTCCCGGTTGATTTTGGATCGGCGCTGGCGGTGCAGACTACTGGGGGATCGAAGCAGATTGTGGTGATGTTGCCGGACGCGAAGTCGGCCGATCCGCTGGCGCGGAAGCTGCGGGTGGAGGGGGAAGTGACCACGCGAACGGCGGTGGCGCTGAGCCAGCAGCCGCTGGGGGAGATTCGATCGACCACGCTGTTTCGGGGGAGGACGGCATACCTGACTAAGATGGACGGCGATTTGCTGGGCGGGACGATTGACGGGAGCGGGTCGGCGGATATTGATGATCTCAATCAATCGAAGTTGTGGTTCGAGTGGAAGGGTGTGCAGTCGGATCGGTTCGTGCGGATGTATCCGCAGCTTAAGGGATTTGGCGGCACTTTTTCAGGGAACGCCCGGCTTCAACCCGCGCGAATGCCGCGGCCGCTGGAGCCGATGCAAATCGACGCGTATCTCCATTCGAACGGGGGGCATTGGCGCACGATCCGGCTGGGCGATGGGCAGGTTCATGCCTTCGCCAATCCGGAGACGTATCAGTTCATCGCGTCAGAATCGGAAGTGACGAGTATGCAGCTGGGGGGTGGCTCGATCGATTTTTGGTTTGCGGGGAGCCGGCATATCGACACCGCGCCGACGCCTGAGGGCGTGGAGAAAGAGACGGGCGTAACGATCTCGAATCTGGTGAATGTGACGCTGAATAACCTTCAAGTGGATCAATTCGTGCAGGCGTTTGACCCAAAACACGCGCCCGGGCTTGGGAAACTGAACGGGGCGATATACACGCTCAGCGCACCTAAAACACAGACATTGGCAAACATCGCCAGCGATGCGACGACACAGCCTGCCACGACCGCTCCGAGCACCACAGCGCCGACCGCGACCGCGGCGTCCATTCAGCAGCAAACCATGCTGGCACACATTTTGGCGACTACGACGCTCGATGGAGATCTACGGTTGGACGAGGGCGACCTCGGGAAACTCGGGGTGATCGCATTTTTGTATAACGCGATGCACCTGGGTCAGGACGTCCGCAACCCCACCGGGCATGGGAACGTTGCGTTACATATGGAACAGGGACTGCTGCGAATCTCGAACCTTTATTATTTCAATCGGGGAGTTGAAGTGCGCGGTGTGGTGAACGCGGAGAGCATGTGGGCCGTACCTGACAACACAATCAGCGGCAGCGTGGTTGGAACGGTGCGGCCGCTGAAGAATATCAAGCTGCCGCTCTTTGCCGAGGCCGATGCGCTGCTTAACCAGCTACAGGGCGGGCTAACGGGCGTCGAGTTCAAGGGGCCGCTGATCGATCCGGTGGGCAAGGGGTCCATCAAGTTGATTTCACTGTCGCAGTTTGGCGCGGAGTTGAAGAATCTGCTGCTGGGGGAAATTGGGGCGAATCGGGGACAGTGAGGGCGAATTTGCGATTGTCGAATCAAGGCGACTTGGTGTCTGCGGGCACTGCGATTTCATTCTGCTCTGTTGAAATCCTCGGTCTTGTCATTCTGGAGCGAGGCAAAGGATCTGACAGGCGGTGAACCCGTCGAAAATCAGATCCTTCGCTTCGCTCCAGAATGACACTAAATGACTGTGCGCGATTCCGCGCTTCGTGA